>JBKHBO010000059.1:0-10620 GCA_046542315.1 Clostridia bacterium | reverse complement strand
AAACCATTTATTTATGTTTTTATACATTTTTTGTGTATATTGTTTAAAAAAATTGACTGGCATAAACTAATATGCCAGTCAATAAATTAATATTTATATTTTTTTCTTTTTTATTCGGCTGCAGGAGGAGTAAATGTCCTAGCACCTAGTTCTTTATCTAAATGATAAATTTGATTACCATGGCCTTCTACTCTTCTTACAACTGCTAATAAACCAGAGAATGTATCTTCTTCTTCTCTTTGTTCATCAATAAACCAGTTAAGCATGCTTATAGTTCTATACTCTTTTTCTTCTTGAGCGATATCCATTAGATTATATATTCTAGAAGTCACGCCCTTTTCATGTTCTAGTGCTGTTTCAAAAATTTCTTCTAAGCTTTCAAACTCATTCTCAGGGTCAGGCATCCCTGTCATTACAGGTTTTTCTTCCATTTCTACTAAGAAATTAAAGAACTTCATACCATGGAACCTCTCTTCTTGTTCTTGTACTATAAAGAAGTTAGCAAACCCTGGTAAATCATTTTCTTCACACCATGCTGCCATTGCTACATAAACATGGCCAGAAAATAGTTCATAGTTTAGCTGTTTATTAATTGCATTTGTTAATTTTTCTGATAACATTATTATTCTCCTTTTCATTCATTTTATTTTTAAAGACTGTTATAATATTAATAATCTAACCTTATTATAACACAGGAGTGAACCCTTTGAATATTATTGATGTCATAAATGAACTTAAAAGTACAATTTCAAGACAAAAGAAAATTTCTAGATATGCTGTCTTTGCACCATTGATAGAAGTAAATAATCATACACATTTATTATTTGAAGTAAGATCAAACAAACTAAATAGTCAACCAGGAGAGATCTCTTTCCCTGGTGGGAGAATAGAAAAGGGCGAATCTTGGAGAGAGGCTGCTATAAGAGAGACAAAAGAAGAACTAAATATAGTAGATAACCAATTAGAATGGGTTTCAGATTTGAACCTTGCTACTATTTCAGACTCAAGATTAGTTTATGCTGGTGTTGGAAGATTGCATGCTAATTTTTTAGACATAAATCCAAATTGTGATGAAGTATATAAGATATTTACAGCACCTTTAACTTTTTTTCTCAACACAAAACCTGACATATATTATGTAGAAAAAGAAATCAAGCCTCCACATGACTTTCCTTATGAGTTAATTCCTAATGGAAAAAACTATAATTGGCATGGTGAAGGCTATGATGTTCCATTTTTTATTTACGAAGATCAAATTATTTGGGGTTTAACAGCTAGAATCATTATCGATATTGTTTCAAGGTTGCGCTAGACTCTTCTCATCAGCATTCTAGATCCAAAAAATGCTGCCCACGCTTTTTCATCTTCTTCAACGAAGAACTTAACAATATTCCTATAGTCTCTATCATCTATTTTAAGCAAATCTTTTTTAAGTGGAGTAAGAGTAAAGTGTTCATCATTACTAACTCCTCTTAACTTTTCGCCATCATAATAAACTAAAATATTGCCGCCTTCATCAGAAGCATAATAACCTATCAGAGCTTCTATTTCTTCTTTTTTAATGTCATAAGAATTTTTGCTACTACTTTCATCAATTGGAAGGCCTAAAACAGAATTAACTGCAGCTTTCCAAATTGCGTGAGCAGGTTTTTCTGAAGTATTTGTTAATACTGCAACAACTAAACCCTCTTCTGGCACAAATCCAAAGTTTGAAGAGACTCCAGGTTGGCCACCACCATGTTCAACTAGTGTAACTCCATTATAGTCTGGTGTTGCTTTAAGTGCATAACAATAGAACTCACCAGGAGATGTTTCAATCATCGGGGTATACATTTCCTTAACTTTTTCTTCACTAACAAGTTTAGTATCTTTATGTTCACCGTGATTTACATATATTTGTCCGTATTTAAGTAAATCTCTGACGTTAGATCTAACCCCTCCACCTGCTTCATATACGCCCAATTTTGGCCAATCTGCTGTTTTGTATTTTTCTTTATCATCATATATATAGTTTTTAGTCACTTCTGAAAGCTTTGGTATCTCATTAACATAAACTGTGCTGTTATTCATTTCCAACTCACTTAATAAATTCGTAATTCTCCTAGCATAAAGACATCCTCTATATTTTTCAATGATTGCCCCAAGAAGTAAAAAGACATCATTGGCATAACTGAAGTATTCTCCAGGTTTTCCTAACAACTCTGTCTCATACTCTTTTAAATATTTCATGTGAGTTGAATAATGAATATGATCTTGTTTTCTGCTAACAGGTGGTAATCCAGAAGTATGTGATAATAAATGTTTAATTTTAAGCTTACTCATATCAATACTAGCAATTGATAAATCTGGCAAATGCTTTTTTACTAAGTCATCAGTTTTTAAATATCCCTCATCAGCTAATCTCATTATTTCAAGAGCTGTGAATGACTTTGAGATCGATGCAATACCCATGACTGTATTAGGCGTAATAGGTAGTTTTTCATCTAAATCTCTATATCCAAAACCATTTTCATATATTGTTTCACCTTTTTTACTGATTGCTACAGCTACCCCAGCGATATTTTCTTTCTCCATTAATTCTTCAATGAAATCTTCTAACTTACTCCAATTTTTCATTTGTTTTTCCCTCTCTTTCTCTTTATTAATTCAACATAAGTTAAAACTTTCCTGCTATTGATGACAGAATAGCATTATTTAGGTATAATATTTTGTAGTTGTACTTAGGAGGATTTATTTTATGAAAGTAAGATTTAGAGTTTTTGGAGGATTAAGTGAAAAATTTGCTGATCTAATGGAAAAAGAATGGCATGAATTTGCTGAAGGTATGACATTAGCAGATTTTTTAGAAAGTCAAGATATGCCACCTAAGGCATATTGGATAGCTACTGTTAATAAAAATATTGTACATGAAGATTATGTATTAAAAGACGGAGATACAGTTCAAATATTCCCTCCTATAGCGGGAGGATGCTAAAAAGAGCCTATTTCAGGCTCTTTTATTTTAGGCAATATTCTAAATGTATATCATGTGGCTCTAGCTTCTTAAGTTGTTGATTTACCTCATCCGCTAAAATGCAACCAACAGATTCATAAAACTTCTGTGTTTCAATTGCTGGGTGAGAACTAATATAGATTTTATCTGCTCTCATCTCTTTTGCTTTTTCTACACAAATATAAAACAACTTTTTACCAATTCCTAATCCTCTAAACTGTTTTGATACATGCATATATGGCATTTGTAAATATTGATGCTTATTACCAAAAAATCCTTTTCTAATTCCAGCAAATGCAATTACTTGTTCTCCTTCAAAAGCCCCAATAATAAAGCCATCTTTTAAAAGATCTTTCTTCAGCTCTTCTACTAAAGATTTTATTTGCTCTTCTGTCCACTTGTTAATAAAGTAAATATCTTTTACTATTCTTTTATTGTCTTTAATTTCTACCTTTTTCCTTGTAACTTGGTATCTATCATATATTTTAAACTTTTCATACTCTAAATCTTTTATGGTAATTTCTCTAATTATTTGTTTTATTATTAAGCTCCCTCTCCGTAAGCTATCCAAATGAACTCTAGGGTATCATTCGGTTTCGCTTTAAATGTGTGAATGACATTCGGTGGCACATGAATTGCCATTCCCTTTTCTATATCTATTTCTTTATTATCAATATTTGCTACACCTCTACCAGCAATAATAATGAAGCATTGCCGCCACGGATCTTTTTCATTACTATTTGCTTGGTCATCACCACTTATCATATAATAGGCACTCCTCACTCCATGTCCATAAGCTAATGCTACCGCATTACCTCCATGTATCTTCCTTGTATGTGAGGGCCCAAACTTTGCTAAAGTGGGAAATGAAGTGTTAAAAAAATGCATTGCTAAATGATAGAGTTTTTGCATAGTCTTTGAATCCATTTTTTCTTTGCTGAACTCAAAATCTAGCGGAGCTGGCTGACTCATGCTCTCTCTTCCAGCGGCTGTCATACCATTCCACTTTTTATCTAATAAATTCTTCCAAGTTTCTCTATCCATTTTCATAGTGATAAAAGCATTCTCACTTAATCCTTCATTTACAATTACATCATCTTTTTCAAGTTCAATATTGAAAAAATTGTTTTCAATCTTTAAATTAAAAACACCAGTGATTTCATCTGGTTTAACTTTTAAATAGTTTTTACCCATATCTTCTAAAATTTTTAGCATAATAACACCTCATTTATAAAGTTTATTAAAATTATAAACTTAATTATTAATATATTCAACTAGATAATCAATAATATTCATTAATTATCTATATTATATTAATTTTAAACTAACTTGATATATTTTTTTAAATTATCTATGTGCATTGGGTAGAATTTTTCTTGATCTTCTTTTAACATTAATTCTAGATCCTCAACTTTAACCCAGTGAATATTTTTTGACTCATCAGATTTTTCTAATAATTTTCCTCTAGCTTTGCATATAAAAACCTGTACCATGATAGGGTAATGATCTTTGATGTTTTGCGAACAAGAAAATGGCAGATAATTAACAACCTCATAATCTCCCATTTTTATCCTGCTAGATCTTTCCTCGCCCTCAATATAGGTAACAGTAAGCCCTGTTTCTTCTTTAATTTCTCTTCTTAAACAATCGAAAATATTCTCAAATTCTCTTACTTTTCCAGATGGGATCTCTAGTATGCCTTCAATAAAATTATTCTCTTTCTTACATCTTTGCTGTATTAAAACAAAATGCTGATCATTTTCCTCTTTTATAATAATCCCAGCAACACCAGGTATTGCAAATTTTTCATCTTTCAATCCCATCACCTCTGAATGTTAATCTCAAAATACATTTATACTTCAATTTTCTTCCACTTACCTTGCTTAAATATTTTACCTAGAATTACACTTCTCACAATCCAGTCAACTACAACAGCAGCATATACACTCCATAAACCTAATTGCAATTGAGTGACAAAAAGCCAAGTTAAGCCAAGTCTAATTAATACATTACCAAACAAACCAATCTTAAAAGTAGTTGGTGTGTCTCCTGCACCTCTCAATCCTCCACCTAGAACAAAAGAAATAGCTTGTGGAAGCTGTGCTAAACCTAAAACTCTCATTACTATTTTTCCTTTTGCGATAATTTCAGGATCTGAAGAATAAATCCTTATAAACATCTCTGGGAATAAGATAAACATTAATCCCATAAACGACATTAAAGCAGCAGCCATCTTTGCGGCAGTGTAACAACTTTTCTCTGCACGCTTTGGTTGTTTAGCCCCTAAATTTTGTCCAACTAAAGCTTCTGCAGCTACAGAAAAACCAATCGCTGGCATAAATGACAATTGCTCAATATTTCCACTCAAAGTGACTATAGCTAAAGCAGTCGTTCCAAGGACTGCAACTATTCTTGTTACTAGCATCATTGTTATACTTTGCACTAATCTCTCTGAGGCTGAGGGAATCCCTATTTTGAAAAATCTCTTTATCATTTCAAATTCAAATTTGAATAGTGATTTAAAAGTAACATGGAGCCCGCCCGTTCCTCTTATTAAAACTATAAAAAGTAAAATAAATCCTACAAGATATGAAACGCTTGTGCCAATTGCAGCTCCTAAAATTCCTAGCTCTGGAAAGCCAAATTTACCAAAAATTAAAAGGTAGTTTCCTATAACATTAACTATATTACTTATAAGTCCAATATAAAAAGGTGTTTTAGTATCTCCTGCTCCCCTTAAGCAAGCAGTTGCTAATATTACTGTGTATGAAAAAACCATACCAAAACTGAATCCTTTAAGATAAATAGCACTCTTATCAACAACTCCACCTTCAGCACCCATAAAAAGAGCGATTTGTTCGGCACCAAAGAAAACTCCTATTGCAATAGTCAATGATAATAGAAGCCCCACCATCAAAGACTGTGAAGCTGCTAATTCTGCTTCTTTTTTTCTTTTTGCACCAATAGCTCTAGAAACTAAAGCTGTGGTCGCTGTTCCTAAGCCTAGAAATATTGACATCCCTACAAAAACAGGCCTGAAACTTATTCCTACTCCAGCAATTGCTTCTTGACCGAGTCTTCCAACCATAGCCATATCTACAATTTGAGCTAAAGTTTGTAAAAACATTTGGGCCATAACTGGCAAGGCTAAAATGAAAACCACCTTATTTAATGATAAATCCGGATCCGTCCAATTTTTTTTTCTTTTTGTTAATCTATTCAAATATGTCCTCCCCCTATCCTAAAGCATAATTCTGATGTAATATATATTTGAGGTGAATTTTATGAAGTATAAAAATGTGTGGTTTTTAGTAATAGCCATAGTTCTACTAGGAGTATTTTTGCTAATAAGTTATAGCTGGTTAATAAACTTATTTACTTCAAAGCTATAAAAAGTAATAAACCACGCCGTAAAGCGTGGCTATCACTTATTTTACCAAATGAAACTCTTTTTGTCTGCCTCCAAGATAATAAACATCTTCTTTGGTGAAAATAATAGTTTGCTCTAAAGCAATCCTTATTTCCTGATTGCCCCATTCAGGTATTTCTTTCTTTATATTAAGCTCCATTGCATAGGCTGTATTATTATATAGCTCATAATCTCCTCTGCCCGGAACGCCTTCTTGCTGGTCATATAGACCAATTGTTGGTCCTGCTCCATGCCCATGATAACCTATTGGATGGGAATACACGCAAGGATTTAACCCTTCTTCCTTAGCTTTTTCTAATATATTAGCTAAAATCTCATTACCAGTCATTCCCTCTTTCATCTCTTGTGCATGAATGTCTTGCAGTTTGTTGCCTTCTGCTAAAGCCTCTACTAATCCTTTTGGTGGTTCTGTTTCATCTAGTTTTAGTACATATGCATTTTGCTGAGTATCTGTACATAATCCTAAATATTCAAAACCAACATCACAGTGTAATACATCTCCTGGTTTAATAACTTCAGAGCTATCCACATTTTCTTCGCCTTGCCTAATAATATCTATAGAAGGCATAAACCAAGCTCTTAGGCCTAGATCATGAAATTTTTGTCTAATCCACCAAGCAACATCTAAAGCTGTCGTCACACTAGGTGTTATAACTCTTGAAGAGAAGGCTTCTTTAATAACTCCATGAGCAATCTCATTTATTCCATTGTATGCTGCAATTTCATCTTCTGTTCTTGTTTCAAGCCAAGCTAGACAAAGTCTTTCTGCACTACGACATCTTTTTTGATATTTTTCTTCTAATGCATCTGCCAATCTTCTATTTTCACTAAAAGTCAATCCATCTCCAAAAGCAAACGTGTTACTAACATTGATACCAATTGATTTTGGATCTTTCTCTTTGATTATCTCTGATAATTTTTTATATTGATCTACTTTGTTTTCTGTAAAGATAGCTTCATAATATTCTTTCATAACAGGAACTGGTCTTACTAAACTAAGTGCCTCTAGAGTTCCATCTTCTAATAGATTGAAAATTAGAATCGTTCTTCTACGTGCTGATAACATAGGTGCAGGTAGTAAACTCATAATAACAGGATCTTCATTATATTCTCTAGCTGACACAATCCACATGTCAAATTTTTCTCTTTTCATCAACTCAGGTAGCACATTTTCTAGTCGATACTTTAACCATCTATTTTCTACATTAGCTCTTTCTCTAAGCGGTAATATCTTTGTGTTGTAATCTGATACATTAGATAAGCTGATATTGCTACTTTTTTTATTCATAAATTTGCCTCCTAAAGTGTTATGTATCCTACATTTTCTTTGATTTCTATATTAGTTCCAAGTTGCTTCGATAGTTCTTTTAGTTTCTCCAAAATCTCTACTGCTTCTGAATCATTTGCAAGCATAGGTCTGCCTCTCACTGTTCTCTTCTTGCCATATCCTAAAGTTATTGGGTAAATTACCATTTTTACTAATTGACCATTTTCAAAATAACATTTAGGCATAAAGCTTTGCCAAAACTTCTTATCAGCTGGGAAACCCTTACTATCACTATCACTTCTTTTGTCATAATAATTAGCAGGTGTATCTTCAAAGTCTAAAGAAGTTTTTTCATAAACATCATGAGGAAGCTTTCTAACTGTCTCATTTTGAAAAACGAAGTTGCCTAATCCATAGAAAATTGGTCTACCATTATATATTTCAATTCCTCTAATATAATGAGCTCCGTGTCCAACAAACACATTAGCTCCTGCATCGATACATTCATGTGCAAATGGTATATGGAAATCTGCTGGTTGATAACTATCTGTTGGATTCCCTTCATGTGAGTGCATTGAATAAACTACAAAGTCAGATTGTCTTTTTGCATCACTGATCCATTTCAAGTTGCCTGCTCTATCGCTCTCATTAATTTTTGTATGAATCCCTGGTTTTTTTCCCAAAACATATTTATTATCACCAATATGACAAGTATTAACATCATCTTTTGGCCCCCAACCTGTCTTTTTTCTATCCTTTTTAACTTGATCATTTTTTAGATTTTTATCAATTTTTTTAATATATTCAAAGTGATCTGCGTCTAACTCATAATATGTTTCATATCGAACTGGATTTAAACCAGGCCTACCTATCGCATCAGGTCTAGACTGACCAGCTCTAGCGTGTGGTGCAAAGCTAGAAGATGATGCTAAAAAACCAACCCTTCCTTTATTTAAGTCCAAATATCTAGGACTTCTAGCATCCGCAAGGTTAATACCAGTGCCTGCATGAGTTAAATTGTGTTTATCAAATAGCTCTCTTGTTCTTAACATTGCCTCGAAACTATAATCAAGAGAATGATTATTCGCTAGTGATAATAGATTAAATCCAGCAAACTTTAATTCATCAAGTACGACTTTATCAACTTGTGTATAAGTTCCTCCACTTTGGGCAACTGGGTAACCTACAAATTCGTGCACAAGCATCTCAAAGTTTGTAAATCGAATATCTCCACTTTTTAGTATGTCCCACATTTTTAAATACTGAGGCTCATCATATGGGCTTAGTTTCCTAGTAATAAAAATATCTCCCGTAGCAACTAAAGTCATTTTCCCTAATTCATCGTTATATTTCAATATGGCACCTCCAAATCTTTATATACATTAATTAGTCATAACTATACCTAATTCCTGCAAGAATATTTCGATAAACAAAATTTTTGTTTTTGATTGATTTTTTTCTTCTGAATATATAAAATACATTCAGGATTGTTTATATCCAAAGAAAAGAGTGATCAAGTTGAAGAAAAAACAAAAAGTTCCAGTTAGAGGAGCAGAGATGCTAAAAGAATTGCTTTTATTTTATGTGCCTCTTGGACTTTATTCTATGATAATGATGAGTAGTCACAGTGTAATTAACTCAGGTGTATCAAGAGCACCCGATGCAGAAATTGGTCTTGCAGCTTTTGCTGTAACTATGACTATTATGAATATGTTTGCCTCACCCTGCTTTACATCTAGA
Organism: Clostridia bacterium; assembly: GCA_046542315.1. Lineage (GTDB taxonomy): Bacteria > Bacillota > UBA994 > PWPR01 > PWPR01 > PWPR01. Next base: position 1,191 of record JBKHBO010000059.1, on the reverse strand, counting down.
CAAATGGTAGTTGCATTAGCCCATGACAAAAAATCTTTAAAAATTACAAGAAATGTTATGGTAAAAATTGCAGCAGTTTCACTACTTTTTCTTTCTATTTTAGCTTTTACTCCAATTGGTGAGTTTGTTTTTGTTAATTTATTTAACACACCTGAAAACTTAATGAGTGAAGTAAAAACAGCAGCAGTACTAACTTTGTCCTTACCCTTTGTTTATTCTCTGAGATCTTATTCTCAAGGCATAATTATAGTTGAAAAAAAGACAAAATATTTAACATATACTGTTTTAATTAGAATTTCATTTATGGTCTTTCTTGCCTTTGCACTGCCAAAACTAGGATTTATTAGTGGTGCTTCTATAGGTATAATCATATGGACTGCAGGAATGGGTTTAGAAGCAATTATAAACTATTTATTTTCAAGAAGAGTTTATAAGAACTTACCTGACACCCCTAACTATGACAGTGGGGAAGAAGATTTTACTCAGCTTAAAGCTTTCAACTTCATCTGGCCTTTGCTTTTAATGTCTTTTATTTGGACTTTAGGATTGCCTGTAATAAATTCTGGTTTAGGGTTTACAAAAGACCCTGATCGATCAATAGCCACTTTCCAAGTTGCAAGAAGCTATGCTTGGATAGCCATAGCCTTTTTAGAAATGAACATGCGTCAGGTATCTTTAATCTTTGGAACTAGCGAAGATAGAATTAGTTACTTAAAAAGATTTACATTAGGAGTAAGCATAGTTTTAGCTTCAATAATTGCAATATTAGCATTAACACCAGTAGGTAACTGGGGACTAATCAATATTATTGGAGTTACTGATGAGCTTGCACAAGCTGTTAAACCGGTTTTAGTCGTATTAATAGCACTGCCTTTAGTCCTAGCAAAATCTGAATATTATATGGGCTTATTAATGAAACTTAATAATACTAAAGCTTTAAGCATAGGAAAAATAATAAGTATTGCTCTAGCTGGAGTATCAGTAATAGCTCTTTCTATACTACTTCCTCAACTAGGAGCAGTAGTAGGTGCAATAGGATTAGTACTTGGATATAGTTGTGAGATGTTATATCTGAAATACACTTATCATAAAATGATAGGTTAAAATCGAGTAGGAGGGGGTGACTAACCCCCGTCCTCTCACACCACTGTGCGTACCGTTCGGTACACAGCGGTTCGGTCGATAATAAGA
>JBKHBO010000058.1:0-10810 GCA_046542315.1 Clostridia bacterium | reverse complement strand
AAAAAATATTAATGGAGGTATAAAGATGAAACTAAAAGATTATACAATTAAAACTGTTGATGGTAAAGAGTTTCCACTTAAAGAGTACAATGACAAGGTTTTATTAATAGTTAATACTGCTAGTGAGTGAGGACTTAATTCGCAGCTTGGTGAGCTGCAAGAGTTAAATGAAAAATATTACGATAAAGGGCTAAGGATTTTTGGTTTCCCATGTAACCAATTTGCAGAATTAGAACCACTAAATGGGATAGACATTCTTAATAATTATAAAGAAAAATTCAACGTTCAGTTTCCAATTTCAGTAAAAATTGAAGTGAATGGAGAAAATATAGATCCTTTATATAAGCTTTTAAAAGTAATGGGTCCTTATCAAGGTTATGGTTCTCTTAAAGAAAAAGCAGTATATTATTCACTACTTGTAGAGAGTAATCCTGAATATTTAGAAGGTAATGAACTGCGTTGGAACTATACAAAGTATTTAATTTCAAAAGGTGGAGATGCTGTAGAAAGGTATGAACCATCTATAAGTCCAAAGAAAATTAGTCATAGAATTGAAGAATTTCTAGGGATATAATTCTTATATTAATTCATTAGTAAACCCGAGAATAAATTTAGAAAGAACAATCAATAATTAAAAAATAGAAAAAATGCAAGGCTTGATAGGCCTTGCATTTTTTGATAAAAGAAGGGGAATTCCTTGCGCTACTCCTTTTATCTAAAGTGTTTACTCACCAATATTCATATAAGAAAAAGAATTGGCTTAGTAAACACCTCACTAATAAATTAGCTAAAGAAGTTGAGGTTTGATTAAGATCATGCTCCAATATCTAATTTACATCATTATTATATATTAAATTTTTTAGTGTGACAATTAATAGATTACATTATACTTTAAGGAATTGTGTATCTGAACAAGTAGTAGTTAAAAGAGGTATTTTATTGTATAATTAAGAAAATTAATGGAGGTGTAGAGATGAAATTACCAGACTATACCGTTAAAACAGTCGATGGAAAAGAATATCCACTAAACGAATATACTGATAAGGTTTTATTAATAGTAAACACAGCTAGTGAGTGAGGATTTAAATCTCAGCTTGGTGAGCTACAAAAATTATATGAAAAATATCATGATAAGGGTTTAATGATTTTTGGTTTTCCATGTAATCAATTCAAAGGCCAAGAACCTTTAAATGGCATGGATATTCTAAAACAATATAAAGAGGAATTTGATGTTGAGTTTCCTATCTCGATGAAGATAAAAGTAAATGGAGAAAATGCTGACCCATTGTATAAATATCTTAAAAAAAGAGGAATCTATCAAGGCTTTGGATCTTTGAAAGAAAAGGCAATCCTTTATCCTATTCTTAAGAGTAGTTACCCAGAATATCTACAAGATAATGAATTGCGCTGGAATTATACAAAGTTTTTAATAGCTGGCGGAGGAAAGATTGTAGAAAGATACGAGCCTTCAGTAAAGCCAAAAAAACTAGAAGGTAGGATTAGAGAATTGTTAGAAATATAAATAAATTAAGTGGGCTTGTTCTCACTTAACTTGTTTTTATATATATATTATTTTATACTTTTAATACTTATTTAACCGAAATGGAGAGATATTATGGAAGAAAAACAAGCATATAATCTCAGTATTAATGAGCTTTTTGAAAAACATAATACTGGCAAAGAAGGTTTAACAGAAGAAGAAGCAAAAAAGCGGTTTGAAGAATTTGGGCCAAATGAATTAGAAACAAAGGAAGAAAAGTCTAAAGTATTAATGTTTCTTTCTCAATTTAAAGACGTTTTAGTAATTATACTTTTAGTTGCAGCTTTAATGAGCTTATTTATTCAGAACTATTCTGATGCAGCAATTATGTTATTGATAGTAATTATTAATGCAGCAATCGGATTTTTTCAGGAATTTAAAGCTGAACAAATTTTAAATAAGCTTAAAAATCTCATTCAGTCTCCCGCTAAGGTGATTAGAGATGGAGAACAGAAAGAGATTAACCAAACAGATTTAGTTGTTGGTGACTTGGTTTTACTTGATGAGGGAGACAAAGTGCCAGCAGATTTGAGAATAATACAAGCATATAATCTTAAAACAAATGACTTTTCATTAACTGGCGAATCAATGCCTCAAGAAAAGCAAAACAAAAAAATTGAAAAAAATGTCCCACTTGGTGATAGGGATAACATGGCATACTTAGGGACAAATGTAGCGAGTGGCAATGGAAGAGGAATTGTTGTCCAAACAGCAATGGATACAGAGCTTGGCAAAATTGCAAATTTAACTCAAGAAGAAGATACTACAATGTCACCATTGCAAAGAGAGTTTTTACAATTAGCTAATCAATTAGCTTTAGTTGCAGTAGTAGTTGGTGTAGTGCTTTTTGGTACAGCATACAACCAAGGATTTACGCTTTTAACAGCTTTGACGTATGGCTTAGGAGTTGCTGTAGCTGTTGTTCCACAAGCTCTACCAGCTCAGGTTTCTGTAGCTCTTAGTCAAGGAAGTAATAGACTTGCTGAGAAAAAGGCAGTTGTTAAGAAGTTGTCCTCAGTAGAGACACTAGGTTCAACGACTATAATATGTACTGATAAAACAGGAACACTCACTAAGAATGAGATGACAGTTAGATCAGTGTACTTTAATCAAAGATTTTATGATATAACTGGACTTGGTTATGAGCCAAAGGGAACAATTTTAGATGATGATGGTAAGGAATTAAATCAAGAACAAATAGATGAAATTGAAATTATGTTAGATGCTGCAACAATGGCATCAAACGCTGAAATACATGAGCCAGATGAAGAGCATAAGACTTGGTATGCAATAGGTGACCCTACTGAGGCTGCTTTGATAACGGCTTCAACAAAGCTAGGGACAAGGTCTCCAATTGAAGATGAAGAAAATCCTGAGTTACACGAATTTCCATTTGACTCTTTTAGAAAAAGGATGTCATCAGTAAGAGAATTTGATGAGGGAGAAAGACAAGTTCTTTGCATGAAAGGTGCACCTGATGGCATTCTAGAAATTGCCAAATACATCTATAAAGATGGGCAAGTTAAAAAAATGACACCAGAGGATATTAGAGAAATTGAACTAGCGTATGAAAGCTATTCAAAAGAAGCGATGAGGGTTTTAGCGATTGCTTATAGAGAGCTTGATCCTAATGGTAAGGATTATGATATTGAAGAAGTCGAAAGGGATGTTACCTTTTTAGGTTTAATGGCTATGATAGATCCTCCAAAAGAGGGCGTAGCTGAAGCTATAAAAGCAGCTCATGACGCTCATATTAGAACTTTCATTATGACTGGAGACCATGCAATTACAGCGCAAGCTATTGGAAAAGAAATTGGACTTGATCCAGAAGGTGGAGAAGTAGCAATAATAACTGGTCAAGAGCTTGGTAACTTAAGTGATGATAGGCTTAGAGAACTGATGAGAGAAAATGACGAATTGATTTTCTCAAGAGTGTCGCCTGAAGATAAACTAAGAGTTGTTAAAAACTTAAAGCTTGAGCAAGAAATTGTGGCTGTAACAGGTGATGGTGTAAATGATGCTCCTGCACTTAAGAATGCTCACATAGGTGTTGCAATGGGTACAATGGGAACAGATGTAGCTAAAGAAGCTAGTGAACTTGTACTTTTAGATGATTCTTATGTAACATTAGTAGATGCAGTAAGAGAAGGAAGAATAATATATAATAACCTAAAGAAAACAGTACTTGCTTCAATGACAACAAATGGTGCAGAATTAGCTACTGTAGTTCTTGGTTTAATAGCAGTTGCTTTATGGGGCCACCCAATACCAATTTTAGCTATACAAATTTTAGCTATAGATCTGTTTGCTGAAATTATGCCACTAACTGCTCTAACATTTGATCCTGGAGCAGAGGCTTTGATGAAATTACCTCCAAGAAATCAAGATGACCATATTATTAATAAAAGAAGTGGAGTAGAAGTTATCTATTTAGGATTATTAATTGGAGGTTTAGCATTTGCCAATTTTGAATTATTTATGGCAAGGTCGGGTGGAATAATAGAAGTAGGGACAGAAGCTTATGCTAGAGGTACTACTATAACTTACTTAACGATTGCTTTTTGTCAATTTGCTAATATTATGTCTCGTAGGTATGAGTATGAGACAATATTTAGCAAGAACTTCTTTAGTAATAAGATAATCTTGGCTTCTTTAGGTATTTCTATCTCTTTAGTATTAATAGCTATTAACACCCCTTTAATTCAAAACTTTTTAAGCTTTGCTTCAATTAGTTTGCTTGATTGGGGATATGTATTAGGTGCAGCTTTTATTCTTTTAATTAATCATGAAATTATAAAGATATTTAAGAAAAAAAGCTTGGAGAATATGTAAGTATAAAAATATAGGGTTAATGAAGATTTTTTATATTTTCATTAGCCTTTTTTTAGTTTTTCTGATATAGTCTGTAAAAATATCATCTTGATTAAAATGATTTATACTTCATTGATTAGTTAAATATTTGAATTTACACATCAAATAAGATTTAATAAAACAACTATTAGTAATGAAATTATTGCCTTAAAACTGTATAATAAGAAAGAAATGCAGAGGAAAGTAGGGTTTATATGAAAAAAAAATTAAAAATAAAATTAATGGCAGTCTTTATAGGTCTACTACTAATCTTTGTTGTAAATAGTGTTTGGGCAGTATTAAATTTTAATGGTTTAACAGATTCAATTGAATATATAATGGAAGATAACTATCAATCAGTTGTCGCAGCGCAAAATATGATAAATTCTATTGAGAGACAAGACAGTGCAGAACTCTCATATATTTTTACAGGAAATGAGAATGCTTCACAAAATTTTCATAATAATCAAACTGAATTTATCAAATGGCTTGCTAGGGCTGAGGATAATGTAACTGAAAAAGGAGAGGTAGAATTACTTGAAAATATAAGTGATAAATATAGTCAATATACAGAGGAGTTCAGAAAATTAACTCAAACTAATGAGGAAGAGAATCAATTAGCAACACATGATTATTATTACACAGAAATTTTCCCTTTATTTGAACAATTAAAAAATGACCTTAGAGATATACAGATGATTAATCAAGAAGCAATGCTTTCACTCAGGGATAGGGCTGGGCAAACTGCTAAAGCCGCTTCTTACCGAACAGTAATAATTGCAGCATTAACTGTTTTAGCTGGATTAATAATTGTTTTATATATGATTGATAAAACAGTAACTCCAATTTATACATTGATTGATAAAATTAGAAAAATTTCAAAAGGAGACTATAGTCAGCAACTCGATGTTGATGGGGATGATGAGATAGGTACTTTAGCAAAAGAGTTTAACCATATGACCGAACAATTAAAATCATATGAAGAACTTAATGTGCAAAATTTAATGGAAGAGAAACAAAGAGCTGAGTCTATCGTTAACAGTATAAGTGATGGTATTATAGTAACAGATCGAGAGAAAAAAATTATTTTAGTCAATAAAGCAGCAGAAAAAGTTTTTGACATTGACCAAGATAAAATACAAGGGAAACATTTCTTAGAAGTAATAAATAGCGAGGATATTTTTAACCTCATTGAAACTGCTTCAAAAACAAATTTCGATAGAGACTTAGCATATAGACAATATGAAGATATAACGATAGGTGAAAAAGATAAAACAAAACATTATAGAGTGGAAGCTAGGACTATTAGTGATGAGAGAGATGAGAGTATTGGCGAAGTAACTCTGATACAAGATATTACAAAATTGAAAGAAGTAGACCAACTAAAAAGTCAATTTGTTTCTACAGCAGCTCATGAATTCAGAACTCCTCTTACATCAATTAGTATGGGAACGGGACTTTTGCTAGAACAACAAATTGGAGAACTTAATGAAGATCAACTAGAATTAATAGAAGCTATAAAAGAAGATGAAGAAAGGCTTACCGCTTTGGTAAGTGATTTATTAGATCTATCTCGTATGGAGTCAGGAAAAATTGAGATGGATATAGACAAGTATGATATTGAAGAAATTATAAATCACGGAGTTGATCCATTCAAACCTCAGGCAGAAAAAATTGGAGCAGAAATAAATGTAAATTTTGAGGATCATTTACCAAAAGTTAAAGCTGACTTTAATAAAATTTCCTGGGTAGTTACTAATATTGTTGGAAATGCTATAAGATATATTCCTGAAGATGGCACTGGAAAAATTGAAGTAGATGTAAAGTTAAGTGCAAATAATTTCTTAATTTCTATTAGCGACAATGGGAAAGGAATTCCTGAGGATTATCAAGAAAGAATTTTTGAGAAGTTTGTTCAGATAAAAAGTGACGGTGTTGCAAAATCAGGAAGTTCTGGTCTTGGGCTAGCAATTTCGAAAGAGATAATAGAAGCTCATGGAGGCCGGATCTGGGTTAGAAGTAAAGTAGGCGAAGGAAGTACATTCTACTTTACATTAAGAAAAGTAAAATAAGATAGGAGTTATTATTTATGAGTAAAATTTTAGTGGTTGAAGATGAAAATCATATTATCAAGGTACTTAAAATGTTTCTTAAGAGAGAGGGACATGAGGTTTTAATTGCTGAAGACGGAACAACTGCTGTATCAATGGCTCAGGAGGAAATTCCAGATCTTATTTTTCTAGATATTCTGTTGCCTAAATTGAATGGATATTTAGTATGTCAAGCTTTAAAAGAAGAGGTTGCTACTAAACACATTCCTATTGTATTCGTTAGTGCAAAAGCTCAAGACGAAGATATACAGAAGGGATATGATGTGGGTGGAGATGGCTTTTTAGTAAAACCATTCACGCCAGAACAACTAAGAAGTGCAATAAAAAAACACATAAGAGGAGAAGGTTAAAATGGCCCATAAATTATTAATCGTTGATGATGAAACTAATATTCGTATGACGCTTAAACAGTGTTTCTCTGCAGAGAAATATGATATTGATATGGCTGTTAACGGTCAAGAGGCGTTAAAGAAAATTACAGATAATGACTATGATGTAGTGCTGCTAGATATTAGAATGCCTGGATTAACAGGTCTGGAAGTTTTAGAAAAAGTTCGAGAGAATAATATAGATGTTGATGTAGTTATGATGACTGCTTATGGATCAGTTGAAAAAGCAGTAGAAGCTATGAAGCTTGGTGCTATAGACTTCATAGGTAAGCCATTTACCCCTACCCAAATTAGAGAGATTGTTGATGATGTATTAGCAAGAGATAAGCTTATAGAGGAAGAATTAGATGGCTATAAAGATAATTTGCAGTTTGCAAAAAAAAATATTTTAGATAAAAATTACACAAAAGGTGAACAATATCTAAAAAAGGCGGTTGCTCTTGGAGTAGATCAACCAGAGCCACATAATTTGCTCGGTGTTATTGCAGAATATAATGGAAACTTAGATCAAGCTCAAAAACATTATCGCGCAGCCATAGCGCTTGATCCAACGTTTTCGCCTGCTCGGGCAAATTTAACTAGGACTTCAAGTATCCAATACACTAAAAGAGATATAGATTTAGGAGATAATGAAGTTGAAAAAGAAGAAAAGTGATGAATATGTAATAATAATCGGCTGTGGTAGATTAGGGACACACTTAGCAAATCTATTATCAATTGATGGATATAGTGTTGTTGTTGTGGACAAAGAGGCAAAAGCTTTTGAGTCTTTATCAGAAAATTTTGGAGGGTTTACTATAGAAGCGGATGCTATAGAAGATCAAGTTTTAAGAGAAGCAAACATTGATAGAGCGGATGTTTTAGCGGCTACTACAGATGATGATAATACTAATATTATGATTGCTCAAATAGCAAAAACTATTTATAATGTCCCAAAAGTAATAGCAAGACTTCATGAACCCAATAGGAAAAGAGTATATCAGCAATTAGACATTGAAACAGTTAGCCCTACAACTTTATCAGCTGAAGAATTCCAAAGGTTGATAATACAGGAGGAGGATTTGTAAGATGAATATTATAATTGTGGGTGGAGGTAAGAAAATTCACTTTCTAATCAAGTCCTTTGTTTCAAAAGGTCATAAAGTAACTATAATAAACAATGAACTTGATGTATGTAAGCAATTATCAAGAATGCATAATGTTCCAGTAATTTATGGAGATGGATCTCTGCCTAGATATTTAGAAGAAGCTGGAGCTGCTTATTCAGAAGTAGTTATAGCATTGACCTCTAAAGATCCTGATAACTTAGTAGTTTGTCAGGTCGCACAGAGAATGTTTAAAATAGAGAAAACATTTGCTATAGTAAATGATCCAGATAATATTAAAACATTTAAGGATCTTGGTGTGGATACAGTTATTAGTACTGCGGATATTATTTCTTCTTTGATAGAACAAAGAGTTTCTATTGATGAAATTACTAATATAATACCAATAGAAGCGGGGAAGATTGCTATTATGGAGATAGAAATTAATTCAGATTCTCCTGTTGTTGGTAAGAGGATGCGTGAACTAAACTTGCCTCAAGAATCTGTTGTCGGCTGTATATTTAGGAAAGAAGATGCAGTAATCCCAAGGGGTGAAACAGATATTAGACTAAACGATAAACTTTTAGTTTTAGCACTCCCTGAGGTACAGTCAGAAGTGCTTGAGGTGATTAGAGGAAGGGTGTAGGATAATGTTTTATGCTGAACAATTAAGAAATAGATACAGACTAATAGTTAGCTATGTAGGTACAATTACTATGGGGGCAGGAGTAATATTGCTTTCGCCACTTTTAATTTTACCATTTTACCCTGATGAAACATACATGGTGCCTTATTTCTTAATTTCATCTCTACTTGCCTTAGTTGCTGGGTACTTAATGCACCTTACACCCGTTGATAAATCTAAAAATACTAATCTATCATTACCTGAGGGTGGAGTAATCGTAGTTTTGTCATGGTTTTTAACAATATTTTTTTCTGCACTTCCATTTATTTTTTCAGGGATGCTTAATTTTACTCAAGCAATTTTTGAAGTAGTTAGTGGATGGACAACTACTGGGCTTTCAGTTGTAGATGTAGTAGAAGCGCCTAAAATTATTCTTATTTGGAGAAGTATAATGCATTTTTTTGGTGGTGCAGGATTAGCTGTAATTATGTTATCAGCTATTATTGGACCGCATGGATTAGGTTTATACATTGCTGAGGGTAGATCAGATAAATTGCTTCCAAGCATTGCAAAATCAACAAAAATGATATTAAGTATTTATAGTGGTTATGTAATAGCTGGTACGATTCTATACATTTTAGCTGGGATGTCTATTTTCGACTCTATAAATCACTCTATGGCTGCACTGTCAACTGGTGGGTTTTCAACTCAACCAGATAGCATAGCGGCATATAATAGCTTTCCGATTGAATTAATAACAATCGTTTTAATGCTTTTAGGAACAATAAACTTTGCAGCACATTATGTGTTGTTGAAAGGAAAGTTTAAAGAGTTTTTCAAAATCGATGAGGTTAAATTTATGATTATTCTTTTAATCATAGTGATACCTTTAGTAGTTTTTGTGTCTTTAACTACTATTTACCCAGATATAGGGGAGAGCTTTAGAATAGGAGCCTTTGAATTGATATCTGCTCTAACAACCACCGGATATTCTACCGTTGGGTACGGAGATTGGCCTATATTTGCAGTATTTGTTATGATAGTATTAATGTCTATAGGTGGAGGCACAGGATCAACTGCGGGCGGTATCAAGCAATACAGAGTAAGTTTGATACTTAAGTCATTATACTGGAATATTAGATCATATTTGCAACCTAAAAGCTTAGTAGAAGAACATCATGTAAATAGGCCTGAAGGCAAATTCTTCGTCTCAAAAGAGCACTCCTTAGAAGTTGCTAATTTTACATTCTTATACATGTTAACTTATATAATAGGTGTTGGAATTTTCTTAGCTTATGGATTTCCTCTAAAAGAATCTATGTTTGAATTCGCTTCAGCACTAGGAACAGTAGGGCTATCTATTGGAATAACTGCACCCGGAGCACCAGCAGGTATTCTTTGGACAGAAACTTTTGGAATGTTTTTAGGAAGACTTGAGTTTTTTGTAATATTCTTTGCTATTATAAAAATGATTAAAGATAGTAAATATATTGTAAAAAGCAAGTCTAAGTAAAATTAATGAGTGAGTTATAAATAAAAAAGTCAGAGACTACTTAAATTTCTAGGTAGTCTTTTTTGATTAAATAAAAAAATAGAAATCTCTATTAGGTATGTTCATTTCTCAAGTGACACTTTTGCTAAAACAATGATAGGTATAAGGTTGCTAGATAATTGGTCTAATCATAATCAGGATCAGGGTAGATATCTTTTTTTAAAAGTGGTTTTAATAATATATACAAAACAGTTGAAAAATACATGTTAACAATAAATTATATAGAGGTAGTTTTATTATTGCATGTTTGTTTTATTATGATGCTGCCAGTTTTTCTACACCTTTTTACTTGAATGAGTCATACATGATTAAGTGCCTTAAAAGAGCCAATGTTTGAAATTGTTTCTTGTTTAGGTACTGTAGTATTATCAATGGGCACTACTTCAACAAGCGCACCTTTGGGTATAATATGGACACAAATTATTGGTATGATTCTAGGTCGTTTAGAGTTTTTCATTATATTTTTTACAATAATAAAAATATTCGATGACTTCAAATACTTAATAAACAATAAAAATTAAGACTAAGTATATAGAAAAGAGAGATATTTATAATAGAAATTAAAAAAATTTAAAAAAACAAAACCCCAAGAAAATTTCTTGAGGTTTGATTTGTTACCTTATATAACTTCTTATAAAGGGTTTACGTTTTCAGCTTT
>JBKHBO010000057.1:0-10896 GCA_046542315.1 Clostridia bacterium | reverse complement strand
CTTATGTTCTAATCAGTAGCATCCTCTCTAACTTCTTCAAGTTGTTGAATTCTAAGTAAGTCTTTCGCTTGTAATCTTTTCCTTAGAGCATGCATTACAAGAGCAACAGCAATTACTCCGTAAGCTACAAAAGCTCTAAAGTATTCACCAATTTGAGCATCTCCAAACAAATTTCTTCCTGCTAGAGGAGATACTATAAATAGTGTATGGAATAACACAGCTCCTAATAAAGCATGTCCAATTGTCGCTTTAGCAACAGAAGCTCCACCTATTAGAATTGCTGCTATAGCAAACATACCAACTTGGGTATGACTTCCATATGTGTTTAAGTTTCCTAGATTTTGTAAGAATATAATTTGCCCCCACGAAGCAAATACGATTGAGAACATGATTGCTTTAATTCTAGTTCTCTCAACATCGATACCTGCAACTCCAGCGACATGCATATCCATTCCTACTGCTCTGAAATCTTGTCCTAATTTTGTTTTAACTATAAAGACATTGAATATACAAAGTAAACCAAAAGCACCATATGTTGCAACAGGTATGTATATGTTGTTTATAATGCTATTGCTAGATTGAATTATCACGCCTAATATAATTGCTACCACTCCAGCTAAAACTAAGGATAAGTTTCTAAGTGACAATATTTGAGACTTATATGTCTTAATTCCACGAGCTTTTCTAATTAAGTAGTAGCCAATTAAAATTCCTATTCCTATAATACTAAAATATATTAAAGCCTCTGGAACTGACCAACTAACAATATTATCTAAGCTATATTTAATTCCTATACCTTCACCATCTCCTAATCCAATTGTATTCCTAATGCCAAAGCCTCTATTAAGTAACATATCTGGGTCTGGCCATGGAATTACTTTTCCGACTAGAATTAGGAGTAAAAACTGATAAATTCCATTCGCAAATAGGGCTAAAACTAAACTTGTTATCATCTCTTGCCCCTTTGTTTTATTTAGTAGTGCTCCTAGTAAATAGCCAAATAACATAGCAAAAGGAGTGGCAATTAAAATAGCTACTATGAAACTAAAAACTCCATTAAGTTCAAACAAAGTAACGAATAAGAGTGCAATTTGTCCTGCCATTGCTCCAATTACAAGAGCAAAATTCAAACCCATTCCAGCCAAAACGGGAATTATTAATGACAGTATTAAGAAAGAGTTACGTCCAACTCTTGTTGTAATATCCCTAAGATAGAAGTTAAAAGAAAGTCCTGAGAATCTAAATCCTAAATAGCATATTATGATAAAAAGTATTGTTACCATATTTGATATTAAGAACTTTTTAATAGATCCATTAGTGCCATTACCATTATTAAATAATTTATCTTTTATACTCATCTTAATCATCCTTCTTTGCTTGTGTTAGAGCATACAAGATAATTCCATTGCTAACAATTATCCTAGTAATCTCAGCTAAGTTACCTTCTTGCATCGCTTGATTAGCAACTGGAAGAGCTACTACTAATAAGCTTTGGAATAATATAACACCAATAATAACATTAGCGATAGATGCTCGTTTAGTACTTGCTCCACCTATTAGAATAGCTGCTACAGATGGGAAAGCCATATACATTGGAGCTTTATATAATTGCAAAAATGTATAACTTTGAGAATAAACAATTATTCCAATAGCTCCTAATACTGTTGAAAGAATAGTACCTAAAAGTCGTTGCTGATTTACATTAATTCCTGAAGATTCAGCAAATTTGGGATTAACTCCAGCAGTATACATCTTTACACCTGATTTGGATCTCATAAACAACCAAACTATAAAACACGCAAATAAAAAAAACAGTAGCATTCCTACGGGTATTATTTGATTATTACCAAATCTAATACTTAAAAAGTTATCAAGTAAGGAAGCTATTCTCCCTTCTAGAGAGATTGTTAACCTGAGTCCTCTACCAATAGGCCACGTTGTAGCAGAACTTCTAAAAGGTAGGAGTATCCAACCAATATTCATTAAAGCAACAGAAGAAAATCCAATATAAGTAGCAATCATCATTTCAGAACCTTTGATTTTATTCAGTATCCAACCATAACCAGCTCCTAAAAGTACTGCTGGTGGTATGGAAATAATCATTGCTGTAAATAATGCGGAAAATCCTCTCATGTCTAAGTCAAAAGTTACTAATACACCTAATAAACCGCATATTATTCCAAGTGGAAGTCCAAAGTTAGGTCCTATTCCACTTACTATTGCTGGTACCATTGCTAATACTAAGATTCCATTCATTCCAACCCTTACCAAAGTGGAAGATAATAGTTGATCCATTGGAATCCCTAGGAAAAAAGCGGCAATACAAAGTGATAGCAAAAAGGCTAGAATTATAAGTCTAGGCAAGCCAAACTTATTTACATATTTTTTAACCAATTTTTTCTGCCTCCTTCTTTTCTCCTGCCATAAGTAATCCAAATTCTACATCAGAAGCATCTGGAGGTACAATGCCTGCTACTTGTCCTTTATTGATAATTGCAATCCGATTGCAAATGGAACGTAATTCAGCTAATTCGCTAGATGTTATTATAACTGTTAGTCCTTGTTCTTGGTTAAGTCTAGTCAATGTATCTAGTACTAGTCTTTTTGCTCCAACATCAATTCCTCTTGTAGGCTCAGATACTAAAATAACTTTAGGATCTAAAGTTAAAGCTCTTGCTATACAAACTTTTTGTTGATTCCCACCGCTTAGTCTTCTAGTATGCTGTGTTGGACCTTGGCATCTTATATCTAACTCTTCAATCATTTTGTCAGCGTGAGATCTTATTAGTTTCTGGTCAATTTGAGATATAAAAGCCCATTTTTTTAAGTACTTATCAAAAACATTTATCGCAGTAGTTACAATATTCATTTCAATTGATGTGTCGAGCAACAATCCTATTCCTCTTCTATCCTCAGAAACAAAAGCAAATCCTTTATTTAAGGCATCACACGGGTCATTCAGTTTCAACTCTTCACCATTAAATATAGCTTTTCCTCTGGCTGGATATAAACCCATTATTCCATTTGCAATACCAATTTTTCCTTGACCACCAAGTCCGCCGATTCCATAAATTTCCCCTTCATGTACTTCTAAATCAACACCTTTAACAACTTCACCGGGCATTTCAACATAGAAATTTTCTAGAGAAAGTATAACAGGATTATTAGTTGGATCTTTAGTATCTCTAACAAGCCTTTCTATTTTTCTACCAACCATTTTTTCTGCTATATCAGCTATTGTGGTATCTTTGGTTTTAACATTATCAACTAATTTACCATCTTTAAGAATCGTTACAGTGTCAGCTATATTCATTACTTCATCTAATCTGTGAGTAATAAATAATATAGCAATTCCTTTATCTGCTAATATTTGCATGGCTTTAAGTAAATTTTCAGCCTCTGACTCTGCCAATACAGCAGTAGGTTCATCAAATACTAAAACTTTAATATTTTCTTTATCAATTTCTCTGGCAATTTCAACAAATTGCATATATCCAACAGGTAAGCCAGCTACTTGCACATATTCTTCAATGCCAATATCTAATGTGTCCAATGCTTTTCTAGCATCTTTATTCATTTGGATAAAGTTTAAAGTTTCAAATTGTTTACCCAAGATTTTGCTAATGGCATTAGGACGCGATATCTCTCTATTAAGTTTTATGTTTTCAGTTACAGTAAAGCCTGGAATAAGCATAAACTCTTGGTGTACCATCCCAATTCCTAGATTCATTGCATCTTGAGGTGATTTTATAGCAGTTTTTTCACCCTCAAAAAGAATCTCTCCACTAAAACCACCGGTTTCGTGAATTACAGACATTCCAAACAAAATATTCATTAGAGTTGACTTCCCAGCTCCATTTTCTCCTAGAAGTGCATGTATTTCACCTGACTTTACTGCTAGGTTCACATTTTCTAATACTACTACTCCTGAATAATCTTTAGTTATATTTTGCATAGATAATAGATTTTTATTCTCTATTATAGTTACCCCCCTTATCTATATTTAAGTAATTAAAATCTATGCTTTAATTATCTAAATGACTAACATCATTTAGTAAGCATCTTTAAAAAAAAAGGCTGCAAAAAAAGCAGCCTATTTTTCTTTTAAATATTAATTACTAATATCATCAGTACCAAAGGTAATATAATCAGAGTGATACATTAAGTAATTCTCAATATACTGATCATCACCAAGCGGCCATGGGTTTAATGTAATATCAACACCTGCAATATCTTCTAAGATACTTAGTAGAAGGTCTTTATCAAAACGACCATCAGTTTCGCCTTCAATAAACTTTCTAGAGTATTCTACTCCAGCTTCTATATAAGCCATGTTTACTGGTACTGGCCATGTAGCAATTCTTCCTGCAGCGCCTTCTTCAATTACAGCATTGTTAATTTCTTGAATTATCCAATCTACGTCTCCTTTGTTCTCTTCAGGAATTGATAACCCTAAAGCACCTGGGAGTGCATGATAAGGAGATGGGCAGCACTGAACTGGGAAAATTGATCCTTGTTCAATAGTTTGCTTAATTAATGGCTCCATCATTGAGCAGTTTGTAGCAAATATAGCAGTATCTTTTCCATATTCTGAAACTTTTCTAGGAACATCTTCCATAATAAACTGCTGAGAACCTGTAACACCAGCGTCTCCAGTTGGATCAGGAGCGTCAGCTTCTACAAATTCCATACCTAATTTTTCAGCTTCTTCTTTCATTATAGTTAATCTACTTGAAATACTTTCATAAGAAAGATGTCTTGCAAATGAATAATGAACAAAAGTTTCAGCACCCATTTTATCAGCTTGTTCCATTATAGATACTCCACGTAAAAAGGCATCAGTAGTTAAAAGAATGTCCGCTTTTTCACTTATAAGCTCTGGATGCTCAGCTGGGGCTCCTAAAATAATAAGCATATCAGGGCGAAGTTCTCTAACACTGTCAATAGCAGCAGCAGCTCCAATTACTCCTTGTACCATTACAATAGCTTGCACATCTGGATCAGAAGCCATTGAAGTCATATTTGTAATTGTTGTTTCTTGTTCTGTAGCAAATTGGTCAGGATATGTTGTATGAACTATCATGTCGCCATACTTATCTTGCATTTGCTTAGCCATCATAAATTCTTCTTCACCTTGAGAAACTGTACCAGTCATTATGCCAATTTTGTATGCTGGTCCTTCAGTTTCTTCTCCACTACCTGAAGGGTCACCTTCTGCCTGATCGCACGCAGTCATACTAAAAACGAATAAAATTAAAATAATAATTGCGAAAGGTCTTTGAAACTTTTTAAACATTTAGTAAATTCACTCCTTATTTATTTTTTTAATGCATCGAGTATTAAAAATTATCCTCCTCTCCTCCATAGTTGTAATAATTAAGTCTTCTATATATTCTACATAAATTATCTAAATCCTTTTATTAATTAACGATTTATTGTAAAAAAATTTAATTTTCTTAATATTAAGAGATATATTGCCAATTAGAGAGATAATTTAACAATTTAGAAATATATAAGTAAAGTAGACGTAGTTAAAATGCAATTAATGGATTTGGTATAAAATATTGGAAACATTAAAATTAACAAGCAATGGTTTGCAAAAAGAAGTTTAACATGTTTAAGGAGGAGTATCTCTAGTTAATTGTAATTTTTTTGAAGTAGGAAAGATCTTATTCAAAGATAAATTGCTAGCAATGTTAGTAAACAGATGATTTTAGCTGAAATACTAAATAATAAAAAAGAAAATCTGTTCTTTTCATATAAATAATGCCACTTTGCATTCTTGATATATGCCATTTCAATACTTTTGTTTTACTCATTTTCTATAGTGGTTAGTGTCCAGTTAGTTATTTTATTTTATTTTCTATAATCAAGATATTTTCTTTTCAGGGCGGGGTTAGTGTAACAGTATCTGGTATTGTGAAGTCTCTACTATTATAGGATCATCTGTACATGTTCTTTGATAGAGATGTGCTTTTTAGAAGACTCATAAAAAGTTTAATCAGAAATCTTTTTATTGTTAGATTCTTTAATAATAAATCCATGGACACTCCAATTAGTGGCTGCTTGGCTAAGAGAAGTAGTATCATAATATCTGTCTTTACCTTTTAATGAACCATCTTCATAAGTATTTGCTAAGCTATAAGGATCATAGACTTCAAAGTATTCTCTATTATCAACAACTACAAAACCTTTGACAATAATAAAATGTCCATTTGTATGATCATAAAACTTATTAGTTCTTAAACGGGTTGAATATTCTCTTGGAATATATCCCATATTTAGACACAAAATTACAATGTTATTGTCATTAATTTCTTTTTTAATCTTCGCAATGTTTTCTTCTTTATCTTCTCTAAATTCATTATCAAAGAATATATAGTCATAATCTACATTATAGATAGCAAAATACGATCTTAAAGTCCCCAACGACCACCATTCGCCTTGTGGATAATACATTTCTCTAGCTTCATCTACGGTCCCTGCAAAATCTTGATTTAACCATTTTAAAGTCATAACAGCCACTGAAGGACCGCAATTACTATTACTATGAATACCAGTATCCATTTGGTCAATATACCAATTATATTCTCTATTATTTCCAACATAATATTTGAGCTCTTTACCGTTAAACCATTCAAAGACATGCTCACTTAATTTATTAGTTCGTTCTTCAATTAAAAGATCTCTCTTGCTAATATTTACATTAGAAAAGTTATTAACGAAGATGTTAATTGCTAAAAATAGTATGATTGTAACAAAAATTATATATCTTTCTTTTATCTGCATAAGAATCTCCTAAAGTTAGGTTTTTAATAAATATATATAGAATTCAAATATAAATATAAATCTCGAGGAATGATGAACAATGAATTAGCATCGTAGATAAAATAATCCATGATGATGTTTATTGTATAAGTGAAATGAGAAACACATTTTTTGTAGTCTTTGAAATAGTTTAATTCTAAATTTTTATCTTTCTATAACAAGAATTTAATAACTTTCATAAAATCCATATATTTCACTACAATCTATATTTATTTCTTGAATTTTGCTGTTAGTTTATATTTCTCTATCATAATTTTTTCTAAAGCACTAAAAGCTACTATTTTTTATCCAATCATAAATTGTTGCTATTGTTAATTTATAATCACTTTTTAGGTCTGATACTTCTTGATTATTATGATATCATTCAAGAATTTCCTGTTAATTTTTTGAATATTTAAACACTAGCTATGATATCTTAATAATTATATTTTACCATTTAACGTTTTGGTGTCCAACAAACTTTACTAAATCCAACACGCCTAATTTATTATAGTGTAAAATAGGAGAAATGTTGAAGCACTAATTATTTTGCAACTCTTTGTAAGTTGCAGCTATATAAAAACATAACTAGTTTTATTGTATAGAAAGATTCTAGTATAGCACATAAATGCTAATATATTTCGAATAAATAATAGAAGCAGTAAAAGAAAAAAAACTTTAAATCAATGCAATAAAATAGTTAACTCCTACGTTATATAAATAAGAGAGGCTAGAAAAATGATATTTTACTTTTTATTAAACAGTTTTACTACAAAACAAGTAAATAATACTAATGAAATAGATGAGACTCTCTTTGAGAGAATAGGGGCTGAAGATTTTAAAGCTTTAGAAGAATTGTATATCAAAACTGAAAGAACTATGTACGCTTATGTATTATCTTTAGTAAGAGATCACCAAAAGACTTTAGATATAGTGCAAGAAACTTATCTAAAAATTAGAACTTCATCTCATTTATATAAGCCAAAGGGGAAACCTCTTGCTTGGATGTTTACAATTGCTAAAAATATATATTTAACAAAATTAAGAAGAAAAAAAAGATATGCAGAGTACGAAAATGACGAAATTGAAAATAGCTTAGACTTCTCTTATGTAACAAATAATGATGATAAAATTGTTTTAGAGTCAGCCATGAAGATACTTTCAGAAGAAGAAAGAGAAATAGTAATGCTTCATGCAGTCTCAGGAATGAAACACAGAGAAATAGCAAAAAATCTTAACTTACCATTATCAACAGCTTTGTCAAAATACTACAGAGCGACAAAGAAATTAAAGAAGTATCTGAAAAGAAAGGGGGGCTTCTAGTGAGAAATAAAGAGATAAATAGACGTTTGAACAGAGCAGTTAATGAAGCTCCAATTAATTTACTTGATGATATTAAAAATCAGCCTATAAAAAAAATACACAATCATAGCCATATCACTAGACAAGAAGATAAAAAGAAAAGAAGTTTTAAACCTATTTATGCACTTGCGTCGATAAGCTTAGTTTTTATATTTATTTTTGTCTTGCTTTATCAAAGTTCTGCTATAGCTAGTCAGATCTATTTAGACATCAATCCGGGTATAGAGATATCTTTGAATAAGTCAGATAAGGTAGTAGATATAGAAGCAGATAATATGGATGAAAGAATACTTAATTCATTGGACTATCAAGGCAAAGATTTATATAAAGTAATGGGTAAATTATTAGATGAGCTTAAAGTCAATGGGTATATAAATAAAGATAAAAACGCAATATTGCTTTCTATTGAAAGTCAAAATGTAGATAAAAAGCGAGTGCAAATGGAGCAATTAAATGAGCTTATCCACGAATATTTTATAGATAACGATTTGAGTTTAGTTTTATTAAGACAGGAAATTCAAGAAGATGATGAAATGAATGAGACAAATGTTAGCAAAGGAAAGAGAACATTTGTTAAAAACTTAGTTCAACTAGAACCAGATTTAGAATCAGAGGAATTAATGGAAATGTCTCTAGAAGAATTAATCAAACTTTCACAAGAAATTTCACTTGATCTAAAATCAATTGTCGAATCAGATGAAAAAGTATATGACTATTATGATAAAGAGCCTTCAATGACTAGTTATGAAGAAGCTATAGCAATAGCTTTTGAGTTAACAAAAGGTGGGGTAGTCATAGAGATTGAGTTAGATGAAGATGATGAGCAATTAGCTTATGAGATTGATATATTAAATGGAAATAAAGAGTTTGAATTATTAATAGATGCTTACTCTGGTAATGTTTTAGAATATGAAGAAGAATATGACGATGACATTGATGATGAAGATGAAACCGCAGGTAATACGGATATAAATAATAGTATTTTAGATATCAACGAGATATCAAAAATTGCGTTAAGACATACTGGTTCTGGTGTGATAACTGAAATAAATCTTGAAGAGGATGATGGTATGTATGTTTATGAAGTTAAAGTTGAAACTCAAACTGGCGAATATGAAATAGAAATTGATGCCGCTTCTGGCAAGATTATTAAAATAGAAACTGAAAATGAATATGATGACATTAAAGAAAATATTGATGAAGATATTATTAGTAAAGGTGAAGCTATAGAAATAGCTAGAGGAATTGGTGGCAGCGGAGAGATCGAGATTGAATTAGAGCAAGATGATGAAAGATATATTTATGAAGTTGAAGTTAAAACTCAAGCTGGTGAATATGAAATAGAAATCAATGCTGTTACTGGGGAAATAGAGAAGTATGATCATGACGAAGATGACGAAGATGATGAAGATGATGAAATACATATAGATGAAGAGTTAGCAGATAATATTATAAGCTTAGAACAAGCAAAAGGCATAGCTCTTTCATTAACGGATAAAGGAGTAGTAATTGAGGTTGATCTTGAAGAGGATAATGGATTACTTATATATCAGATAGAAATTGAAGATGGAGAGACTGAATATGAAATTGAATTAGATGCCTTTTTAGGTGAAATAATTAGTTTTGAAAAAGATTAAATGATAAAAATCATATATTGATGCAATAATTCAGAGCTTCCATACATTGTATTACTGAATAAGAGAAAGAAAAGGGGATTAATATGAAGAAATTAATTATAGGTACAATTTTTATTGCTGCGTTAAGTTTAGTATTTGGGGTGATGAATATATATAACGCACCAGTTGGTAGTGTTATTTTAGATGTGAATCCGAGTATTGAAATAGTAACAAACCGGTTAGACACAGTTATTGAAGTTAGAGCCTTAAATAACGATGCAGAAAAAATGTTGGAAGATTTTCAACTAGATGATAGGGATGTTGAAAGTGTAGTGGATGAGCTGGTAGATTTAATGATTTCCACTGGATATATAACTGGAGGAGAAGATAATCTTGTGATGTTGACTGTTTATGAAGAAAATGCTAATCAAGAAGTATTAGATAGAATGAATAAACAAATAAAAGCATATTTAGAAAATCAAAAAATATCAGCTACAATTTTGAATCAAGTAGCAAAAGATTCTGATGAAGATCAAGATGGTCAAACATCAACAGGAAAAAGAGGCTTAATAAACAAGTTAGTAGATAGTGATGATGAACTAAACTATAACAATTTAGCTTCGATTAGTATAAAAGACATAATACTTATGTCAGAAAGTATGGGATTAACTCCGAAAGATTTGTTTTTACAAGTAGTAGAAAAAGCAGAGCAAAACATTTCTAATGGAGAAAATACTTTTATTTCAACTGAGGAAGCAAGAAATATTGCTAGAGAATTAACTAACGGTGGTCAAGTTGTTAAGTTTGAAATAGAAGAAGATGATTCAGAAGTATACTATAAAGTTGAAGTTCTTAATGAATCTGGTAAATATGAAATTGAAATAGATGCAATGACAGGAAAAGTTGTTTATTTTGAATTAGATGAAATAGACGATATGTATAATCAAACACTAATTAGTAGAGATGAAGCTATAGAAATAGCTAGAGAAATTAGTGGCAGTGGAGAGATTGAGATTGAATTAGAAAAAGATGATGACAGATATATTTATGAAGTTGAAGTTGAAACTGAAACTAGTGAATATGAAATAGAAATCGATGCCGTTACTGGTGA
>JBKHBO010000056.1:0-10919 GCA_046542315.1 Clostridia bacterium | reverse complement strand
AGGAGATTAAAAGATGGCAAAAGTATTGGTGACAGGAGCAACAGGCAATGTGGGAACATATGTAGTGAAAGAGCTTATTAAGAAAGGCAATGAGGTAGTTGCTGCAGATACTAGCCTTAAAAAACTAAAAAGCTTGTTTGATAATGAAGTAAATAAGGTGTTATTTGACTTTACTAAAAGAATTTCGTTCAAAGATGCTTTA
Organism: Clostridia bacterium; assembly: GCA_046542315.1. Lineage (GTDB taxonomy): Bacteria > Bacillota > UBA994 > PWPR01 > PWPR01 > PWPR01. Next base: position 10,717 of record JBKHBO010000056.1, on the reverse strand, counting down.
GAAAATGTAGATAGGGTTTTTCTTATGAGGCCTCCAAGTCTTGGTGATCCACAAGATTTGTACCCTTTTATAGATGCAGTTAAAGATAAGGGGATTAAGCTAATTAGTTTTCTTTCCTTGATGGGAGTAGAAAATAATCCGATACCTCCACATCATAAAATTGAGAAGTATATAGAAAAGTCAGGAGTTCCCTACGCTCATGTTAGACCAAGTTTTTTTATGCAAAATATATCGGGGGTACATTCTGTCGAAATAAAAAATAATGATGAAATATTTATACCAGCAGGTAGGAGTAAGACAAGCTTTATAGATGCTGCAGATATTGGACTTACAGTAGCTATATTACTGAGTAATCCAAGGAAATATAGAAACACAGTACACACTATAACTGGAGCAGAGGCATTAGACTATTATCAAGTAGCTGATATATTAAGTGAAGTAACTGGAAGAGAAATAAGCTATACAAAACCAGGCTTCTTAAAATACAGATATCACTACATAAATAAACGTGGTTTAAACAAAACATATGTAAATGTAACTGTTGCACTTTATTTTATGACTAGAATGGGCGCCGCAAAGCAAGTAACAGATGAATTCTATCAATTAACAGGAAAGCAGCCTAAAACTTTAAAAGAGTTTGCAATAGATAATAAAGATGCATTTGTGGATTAGACGAGGGAAGTAAAGATCTTCGTTTTACCCCCTCAAGAACACCAAAGCAAGGTCTAGCGAAGGATCTCTAGTGCCTGCTCCTATTTTGTAGTAGAAAAATGTGGATATGTCTAATTTATCAGCCATCTCTTGTGGGCTGTATCCTTTTTAGTCTTTTTGCAATTTTTTAGCTAAATCCCATATTATCATCTCCAGAATACAAAAATATTAACAATAATAAATTAATACTTAATTATCAAGTAGAAAACATGATGCTGAGTCACTTATAATAGCTTTCAGTTAGTTCTACTTCATTAATTTAAATAATTGACTTAAAGATAAATAGGTAATACTATTAAAAAAAGAATAGAGGTTTGAATATTATGAAAGAAAAAGAATTTCTAAAGTCTTATAACAGTAATAAATACTGGAAACCATCTGTTGCAGCAGATGTTTTACTTTTTGTGTGTGATAATTTGAAAGATAATAGTGAAATAAAAGTGCTTCTAATCAAAAGAGGTGATTTTCCGTATAAGAATAGTTGGGCGTTGCCTGGAGGGTTTTTAGAACAAGGTGAGACTCTTTATCAAACTGCTTTGAGAGAGCTCAAGGAAGAGACAGGTTTAGAAGATATAGAAATAAAACAATTAGCAGTGTGGGATGATCCTAATAGAGACCCTAGAGATAGAATTATTAGTCTGTCTTTTCTAGGAATAGCTAGAGTACAAGACTTAACCTTAAAAGCAGGCGATGATGCTAGTGATGCAAAAATATTTTCAATAGGAGTAACTATTAATAATGGGTTATTGGAGCTAAATTTATCTAATAAAGATTATGATTTAAATGGATTAATAAAAGTAGATGAGAATGATTTTATTAAAAGTGACATAATAAAATCTGAAGGGTTAGCATTTGACCATGCAAAAATTATTGCTTATGGATGGCTATATTTGTTTAGTTGCATAAAAAGCGATAGAATAATTATGAGAAATAAAAGAACAGTAATAAACGATGAGTGTATAAAAAGTTTAATAGGGAAAGTAAGGAGAGATATAAATGAAGAAAGTAAATAATGTAGAGGAAAAAAGTAAAAAGCTCGCTCTTAATTTGGAAGAAAAATTTTCTAACTTGCCTATAGTAGATTTAAAAGAACTAGATCCAAGAAATACTGTTCTAGTAATTATGGACATGATTAATGGATTTGCTAAAAAAGGTGCATTGATGGATGAAAGAATTAAAGACCTTATTCCAGGCATTAGTGAGCTACTTGAGAAAATGATAGATAAAGAGTATAAGGTTTTAGCATTTGCAGATTATCATGATAAAATTAATCCAGAATTTAATACTTTTCCAGAACATAGTTTAGCAGAAACAGAAGAATCAGAAATGGTAGATGAGCTAAAAGAAATAGGTGGATATAAGCTTATTCACAAGAATTCAACTAATGGATTTTTTGCACCAGCTTTTATAAATTGGTTTAATGATAATCAGGATGTAGACACTTATATTTTAGTTGGAGATTGCACTGACATATGCATAATGCAGTTCGGGTTAGCTATGAAAGCATATAATAATCAACTAAACAAAGAAAGTAATATTATAGTAGTTAAGGATTTGATAGATACTTACGACGTAGCAAAGCATGATGGCGATATTATCAATCTGTTTTCACTGTATATTATGCAAAATGCTGGGATAAAAATAGTTAAAGAAATTAAATAAATGTAAGGGTGTAAAGAAATGACACAAGACAAGTATTTTTTAAATAGAAACCTATCCCTACTAACTGATTTTTATGAATTAACTATGGCTAACGGATATTTAGAGAATGATATGGATGAACGCATAGCATATTTTGATATGTTTTATAGAAGCGTGCCTGATGATGGGGGTTTTGCCGTTGCAGCAGGGCTTGATCAGCTTATAAGTTATATCCAAGAGCTATCGTTTACAGAGCAAGATATAGAATATTTAAGATCAAAAAAGATTTTTTCAGAAAAGTTTTTACAATATCTACTGGACTTTAGCTTTGAATGCGATGTTTGGGCAATTGCTGAAGGTACCCCAGTATTCCCTCATGAACCTATAGTTTCTGTTAGAGGGCCACTGTTACAAGCCCAGTTAATTGAGACCATGGTACTGATAACAATAAATCATCAGAGTCTTATAGCCACAAAGGCAAATAGAATAGTAAGAGCTGCAAGAGGTAGAGATATTATAGAGTTTGGTTCAAGAAGAGCCCAAGGATATGACGGAGCAATTTATGGAGCAAGAGCAGCTTATATAGGTGGTTGTGTGGGAACTTCTTGTACAATTTTAGATAGAGAATTTGAAATACCAGCGTTAGGAACTATGGCACATAGTTGGGTGCAAGCATTTCCATCTGAACTAGAAGCATTTAAAACATATGCGAAGGTTTATCCACACGATTGTACTCTCTTAGTTGATACCTATGACACATTAAAATCAGGTATTCCTAATGCTATTCAGACATTTGATGAAGTACTAAAGCCATTAGGTGCAAGACCTAAAGCTATCAGATTAGATAGCGGTGATTTAGCCTATTTATCAATTCAATCAAGAAAGCTTTTAGATGAAGCAGGATATTCTGATTGCAAAATTATAGCATCTAGCTCGTTAGATGAATATACGATTAAAGATTTATTGATTCAAGGTGCTAAGATTGATATTTTTGGGGTTGGTGAGAGACTTATTACTGCAAAATCTGATCCAGTCTTTGGAGGAGTATATAAATTAGTTGCGATTGAGGATGATGGAGAAATTATTCCAAAAATTAAAATTAGCGACAACATTAACAAGATTACTAATCCAGGGTTTAAACAGCTTTGGAGATTCTATGATAAAGAAAATGATAAAGCAATAGCAGATCTTATTTCTTTAAGAGGAGAAGAAGTAGATAAAACTAGTGAGTATGAATTATTTGACCCACATCATATTTGGAAAAGAAAGACTATCTCAAATTATTATGTTAAGCCACTTCTTGAACCTATATTTAAAAAGGGAGACTTAGTATATCCTAGATACTCTATAGAAGAAATAAGGCTGTACTGTCAGAAGCATTTAGATACTTTATGGGATGAAGTCTTAAGGTTTGAAAAACCACATAAATATTATGTAGATTTATCTCAAAAACTTTGGGATGTAAAAAATGAGCTATTGCATCAATAGCAGAAATTATTAATTAGTGAGTTTGTAACTCACTAATTTAATTTTAGGGAGGACTAAGATGGATAATAATATATATAACGAGTTAAGCAAGATAGTAAAAAGTAATAAATCTAAACCAAGTTGTCCATACGCATATATTTGCGGAGGGTGTGACTTGCAGGAACTATCATATGGAGATCAGCTGAGATACAAGCAAGTGAAGACAGAGTTGCTTTTAGGACAATATGGTGAAGTAAAACCTATAATAAGAATGGATAATCCTAATAATTATCGTAATAAGGTCCATGCTACATTTAGTGTGGCTAATAAGAGAGTTATTTCAGGTCTCTATCAAAGAAGCTCTCATAAAGTAGTAAATATTAATAATTGTATGATACAGAATGAAAAAGCTAATGAAATTATTAATACCATCACAAAAATGCTGAATAAATCACGAATTGAAATATTTGATGAAGATAAAGGAACTGGTTTGTTCAGACATGTTCTAATTAGAACTGGCTATAAAACAGGAGAAATATTAGTGGTTTTTGTAGTTGCTAGTGATTTTTTTCCATCAAGAAATAAGTTTACTAAATCATTAATGAAAAAGCACCCTGAAATAACTACGATAGTTCAAAATATTAATGATAGAGATACAAGCATAGTCTTAGGTTATGATGAGAGAACATTAAGAGGAAAAGGTTATATAGAAGATGAGCTTTGCGGATTGACTTTTAGAATTTCTCCGCAATCATTTTACCAAGTTAATCCCGTACAAGCAGAAAAATTATATGAGAAAGCTATAGAAATCGCTGATATTAAGCCTGATGACATTATATTTGATGCTTACAGTGGAATTGGAACTATTGGACTTATAGCTAGTAAATATGCTAAAGAAGTTATTGGAGTTGAGCTAAATGGTCAAGCTGTATATGATTCAATAAAGAATGCTCAGAAAAATAGAATTAATAATGTTAAATTCTTTAAAGATGATGCTGGAGATTTTATGCTAAAAGCTGCTGAAAATGGTGAAACTTTTGATATTGTTTTCTTAGATCCACCAAGAGAAGGAAGTGATGAAAATTTTTTATCAAGTTTAATAAAAACGAAACCAAAAAAAATAGTTTATGTATCATGTAATCCTGAAACTCAATCAAGAGATATTAACTATCTTAATAAAAGAGGATATCAAGTAAAAATAATACAACCAGTTGATATGTTTCCATACACAACACACGTTGAGACTGTAGCATTGCTATCTAAAATAGAGAAATAAAGATTTGTAGTTATCTGAGATTTAATTATAGTAATGATATAGATAAGATAATGAACATTTCATTAGGCTAACAAAGATCTTTAAGATGACGGAAAAGGAAATGGTGATCATATGAGTACAAAAAAAGCAAAAGCGCAACCTATCAGGGAGGCGTTGGAGCTCCTGATGAGTATTTGACAGGAGTAAGTATGAGAGATGCCCAAAAGGTACAAACAGATCAAATAAAAGGATCGACATCCAAACCTAAAAGTGATCTAGTCGCAGATGTAATGGCGAGCTTAGTAAATGGTATATCTAACGTTCCGGATAGTATGGCAACCTCATTATAGTAGGGGCTAATCCTATTTTTGGATTATATTCGACAATCGTTGCGCCTATAGTAGGCGGTTTGATATCTAGTTCACAACTTATGATGGTAGGCGTAACTGTAGCATCTGCGATAATGGCTGGGCAAGCTATTGCTCTAATACCTTAACCTCAGAAATTACCTAGTCTATTTTCACTTGTTTTGATGGCAGGAGTGTTCCTTATTATTTTTGGTTTGTTGAGGCTTGGAAGGCTTCGCAAATACATTTCCTATTCAGTGATGAGAGGTTTTTTATATGATGTTGGAGTATTACTGCTTCTAAGTCAATTGTCTCCTTTTATTGGTTATGAAGCTGAAGGATCCAATGCAGTCATGGCATTTGTTGATACCATCACCCACATTTCTGAATAGAACGGGGAGTCTGTTTTTATAGGGTCCTAACGCTTGTAGTTATGCTTCTTTTGCATAGGGTCGCTATATTGAAGTCTTTCTCATCAGCAATCGCTATTCTACTCGGTTCGCTTATAGTTTACTTTTTCGAATTTGGGTCTGTGGAGATAGTCCAGGATATTAGCTCAATCCCACGTGGATTACCCCAGCTCAGCATTCCAAGTTTTTCAATCTTTACTCCAGAACTGGTGTTTTCTGCATTTACTATGGCAGTTGTAATCGCGATTCAGGGAATGGGTATAAGCCAGATGACGGAAAATCCAGATGGTACCCCTATTAAAGTATCACGTGACATGATTGCACAAGGTGCAGCTAGTGTGACAACAGGGTTACTATCAGGCATACCTGTTGGCGGATCGGTCGGACCTACAGCGCTTAATATGACAATGGCTGTCAAATCTAGGCTAGCTTCAATCCTAACAGGATTTTGGATGATGGGTATCGTGATAATGTTCTCTTCTTTTGTGGAACAAATACCCATGCCTTCCCCGACAGCACCTATCTTAATGGCAAGGATTGGTGCAGTTAATATGAGGGATGTGATTTCCATTTTGAGGAGTGGGTAACATTCTGTCCTTAGCTTTACTGCCACTATACTGTGCATGCTGATTTTTTCTATTCCAATAGCGATGACTGTTGGTGTGGTTTAACCATCGTCATGCATTTTATCCAGAGTGACAACGATATTACAGTTGTTCATTTGATCAAGAATGATCAGGGACTTATAGTGGTAATCCCGCTTCCGGAATTCATCCCTTTAGGAGAAGATCCTATGGTGGTTTCTGTGGAGGAGAGCTTGTTTTTTGCTGGAGCACAAACTCTTTTAGATAAACTGTCTAGAGTTGGAAATGCTAGAAATCCAGTAGTTATTATTCGACTACGAAATCAACCTGAAATGGGTGCAACATTGATTGATGTATTGGATGAATACACTGAAGAATTGGAGCAGGCTGGAGGAAAACTATATCTCAGTGGGCTTGATAGTGATCAGTTGCGTTATCTTGAGGCCAGTGGAAAACTCGAAGAAGGCACAGAGGTTGAATATTTCGAAGCTTCGGATGTCCTTCGTGAAGCTATGTAAAAAGCATACGCTCATGCAGAAACTTGGATTGCAGATCGTTCAAATCCTAGGATAATTGATTAATTAAAAAGTGATTACAACTGATTTTTAAAACAATGTAAAAAATTGTTAAAATATATTGATCTAATTTGATATAAGGGTCACATCTGCCTAATTAAGAACTGGCTAATTAAAGACAGAAGTATAAAACAGAAATAAGTAAAGTACTAAAACAACTTAGTTTGTGCGAAAAATAAATTAATAGTGCAATCAATAAATTACACAAGTCTAAAGGGTGAAATATTTTTATAATGTGCTAGTTTGTATCAGATTGCTCTCTTAGATGCTGAATTGGTAATTTTTTGGTTTTTTGTGTAAAAGCTGCAACTATTATTACAAATACTCATTGTTATGTATAATTGAAGTGAGACATTAGTTGGGAACTTGTAAAAAATAGATAGACATTTATAAGGTGCACCATCTTTTGTAGATATTTGACAATTGATGCTTTGGTGAATATAAAGGAGGATAATACTGTGAAAAACTATTACAAATTTTTTGGTATGATCATTGTGTCTACTATTACAATGTATGTGTTTAATTATTTGACGACTTTTGAATCTGGGCATGTAATCTTTAGTGAAACAAGACTCTATATGGCTATATTGATGGGTGCTACAATGGCTATTATTATGCTAGCTTTTATGACTCATATGCTAAAAAATACTAAGTTGAATATTGGAATTGTTTTAAGTAGTATAGTTATTTTTAGTATTTCTTTATTTTTGGTAAGAAGTCAAATGCTAGTAGATGATGTGGATTACATGAAGGCCATGATACCACACCACTCTGTTGCAATTTTAACTAGTGAACGTGCAGAACTAACAGACCCAAGAGTTAGGGAACTTGCTGAAGAAATAATTGAGGCACAGCGTAGAGAAATTGAAGAAATGAAAGATTTAATTGAAGAACTTGACAAGTAACTATGAATGTATTTTGTGTCTTTTTGCATAATTTATTAATTAATTCTCAAATTATAATAAACGATGAATCAACCCTCCAAAGTTAGGTCTGGTATCTATCTTTAGAGGGTATTTTTTATAAATATTCTTTTCTTAATTAGAAATCATATTAAAAAATATAGATTGTGATGACAGATCTCTTTATATATTATGTTGTGCTAGTTTTAGGAAATCTAGCTCTAGTCATATCAGTATCTAGCGATCCATATACATATAAAGCATTATCATCTCTTGGCAAAATACTGTAGCCAACATCTAACCAATCTGGTGTGAAGTGGAAATTAACTCGATTAATATCCTTTTTCAAAATATAGCTTTCAATTTCTTTGAATTTAATCTTATTTTTTGATATGACATCATAAAGGTCAACCGTATTATCTCTATACTTTGCTATAAATAATACATCTTTTTCTGGTATATAGTAAACGCAATTTTTGAAACTATAAAGCAAGTGGAACCAGTAGATGTTTGGATTACCTCTAGCATCTATAATTGATGAATATTGTGTGTTTTTATTGAGCAAATCATTAATCTTATCAGATTCTAAAGTTATATTTTTTGGTTTGTTAAGGGTGTTATTATTTTCGACATTGATATAGGGGATAATCTCGCCTATTCTCATAAACTCAAATTTTTTATAAAAATCAGACACATCATCACTAGCAAATAGAAAGATTATAGGATATTCACTATACTCATCTAAGACTTTTTCCATTAAAATTCTTGCAAGACCTTGCCCTCTAAACTTTGACAACACACCAACTGAACAGCATTTTTCCGACACCATTGACCTGGAGGTTCATTATACAGGCTGAAATGTTGGCTATGACTTGATTATCAAAGACTAAAGAGTGTGGAATATAGTTGTCTTGCCAAAAACCTTTATCTCTCCAGTTAGACATTTCAAAAGAGAAAATATTTTGAGTAAAGCTATAATAACTCTTGATCAAGCTAGTATTGTTTATATAATTTTTTACATATTCGTATGAAAACAAATTAAATCATCTCCTTTTACTACCTCAGTACACTTATTATTTTCAATGCAATATTTATGTATTTTACTAGCCGCATCATGAAAGACAGCGAATCGAATAATAAATCTACACTATTCTACAATTTTCTCTGTTTTAAATCAATATTGAGTTATTTATTTGAGATAAGTGGCTAGCTGCATAGATACAATTTTATACTTACATAAAGATGTAGTACAATTAAGATTAAGAGTAGAATACAATATGTTTTACACTTCATTTGTCAAATAATGAAAAACACACTTTAGCTGTATGCTTTAAGGTTAAGAAGGAGAGAAGAATGAGAGTAGTAAATTTTGGTAATAAGATAATTAATACATATGCTATAAAGCTTGATCAGGGATGGCTATTAATTGACACTGGTTACTCTCAACAGTTTCAAAGCTTTATTAAAAAATTAAGAAAACACAAGATAAGAATAAGTGACATTTCATATGTATTTTTAACACATGCCCACGATGACCATGCTGGGTTTTTAGATGAATTATTAAAGCGCTCAGATGCAAAGGTCATATTACATAAGAAGGCTGTTCAAAGGCTAAAGATAGGCCAGAACTCATTTGAGGGAGGTTGTACAAGTTATCTAGCTTTAGCATTTTGTTATATGATGAAATTAATTGGAAAAGGAGAACATAAATTTCCACCGGTTAACAGGCCAGACAGATATATTATTTTAACCGATGTTGTGCAAAAAAATATTGAAGATAAACTATCATGTAAAATTCTACATCTACCTGGGCACACTAAAGATTCTATGGGGATATTTTTTGAAGATAGATCATTGTTTTGTGGTGATAGCGCAATGAATGGATTTCCAAGTTTAAGTAAGATAACAATTTGGATAGAAAATTTAGAAGAATATAAAGAATCTTGGAAAACAATTTTAAAAAATAATCCTTTGAAAATATATCCTTCACATGGCAAACCATTTCTGAAAAAGGATTTAGAGAAAAACATAAATAAAATTGATAATATAAAACTTTACCCCTTAAAATAGCAAGCCACTTAGTTTAGGAGAGTCATATTATTAATGTATCAATGAGAGCTAAAAACTTAGTATAGTAATTAGCAAATAAGCTGAATAACTCAAAGTAAATAAAAATGAGTTTAATATTGAAATGTATTACATTCAGATGCATCAAATAGGGAAGATAAAAAAATTAGAGATAGAGGTTAAGAAAATGATAATATTAGCATTTGTAGTCACAATAGTTACAGGAGTTATTGGAGCTGCTGTTGGAGATGGGATGAACTTCTTAGAGTTAGGACCAATACTGTCTATTGCCACTATGGGTAGCTTTATTATGTATGAAGTTAGGAAAAGAAAAGAGTAGTGCAGAGATTTTTCCTACATGAAGACATACATTAACTACGATAGGGAGATTTGCACAATTTTTAATTTTCAACAAAATTTATAATTAAAGAGAGAGAGTTATATGGGGATCCAATTAAAAAAATTACAAAATCAAATTTTTGGGATTGTATAAATCTTTCAGTAAAAGAAGAGCAAAAAAATTTTGTTACTTCCAATGCTATCTCGATTGCTCAATCAAAAATCCAGCCAGAGTGTATCCCTTTAGGAATATATAAGGTTTAATATTGGTTGAACAATTGTGCTGTGCTACTGACTAGGTTCCACTAAATAAAGTTGAAAGATCATCTTTCGGAGGTTTTTTATGCAATTAAAAAATGTTGATAATGAAAATATTTTTGATTTATACAAGCATTGGATTACTATAGGGGAAATTGTTC
>JBKHBO010000055.1:0-11406 GCA_046542315.1 Clostridia bacterium | reverse complement strand
AAATAAGTGTATTTTAGTAAATTAGTTTGAGAATCAAAAGCAACACGCATATCTTCACAAGGAGGTTTATATGCTTAATAAATTTGAAGTTAAGATGGGTTTTTTACAAAAGAGCTTGCAGGGATTAAATAAAAGAAACGATTTATTAGCTAGTAATATTGCTAATCTTGACACGCCAGGATATAAATCAAAAGACTTAAATTTTGAACAAACTATGAAAAGACACTTATCTACAAACAAAAATGGTTTAACTACTGTTAAACAAAATAACTCAATGTTTAGTCAATTTTCTATTAAAGACAAAGTAGGATTAAATGAAGATATAACTGGAAATAATGTAGATGTAGATAAAGAAATGGTGGCTTTGACAGAAAATAAGATGAAGCATGATTTGGTAGTTGAGGCTGTGAGATCAAATTTGAAATTATATAATATTATAGTAGATTCTTCAAGGGGATGATTTAATTGAGTTTTATAAAAGCATTGGGAGTTAGTGCAACTGGACTTTATGCACAAAAGAAAAAAATTGAAATTGTATCTGAGAATATAGCTAATTCAGAATCTGTTTTGACTGAAAATGGTCAACCTTACAGAAGAAAAGTAGCTGTTTTTGGAGAAAAAAAAGAGTATAGGGATTTTAACTCGGCTTTAGATAAATTTAGTGTGCCTAGGGAGAGCTCAGGAGTTGTCGTTAGTAATGTTATAGAAGATAACAAACCACCCAAGATAGTTTATGACCCAGATCATCCTTTAGCTTCAGAAGAAGGATATATTACTTTACCAAATATTGATACTACAGAAGAAATGCTAGATCTTATGAAAGCATCCAGAGCATATGAAGCAAATACAACAGTGTTAAATGCTACAAAATCGATGTTTGCAAAGTCACTTGAGATTGTGAGATAGGAGGTTTTATTAATATGAGTATAGAAGCAATACAAGCCATTACCCCGAATAGTACTTCGCAAAATGCTAATAACTCTTTAAGAGGAACAACTGATAAGAGATTTGATAATTTATTATCTAAAGCAATTGATGATTTTGCTGAAAACATGGAAAAAGCTGATAGCTCTTTAAATAAAGCAATTGTAGGAGATAGCGAACAATATCTAGATTATCTTGTTCAAACTGAAATGAATTCTATGAATCTTCAACTTTCTTTGCAAATGAGGAACAAAGTAGTTGATGCATATAATGAAATCATGAGAATGCAATTATAAATAAAATTTTAGTTAGATTGGAAGATATTTATGCCTAATTTTATGACAGAATTTATAAGTAATATAAAAGAGAAATGGACATCTCTTGAAAGCAAAGTCCAAAGAAGAATTGTTTTCTTTTCAATTCTAAGTTTAATAGCTATTGGAATTACTACAGCTATTTTAACAACAACTGAATACGTTGTTTTGTATACAGGTTTAGATATGGAAGAAAAAGCTGAGGTTCTGTCTTTATTAGAAGAATTAAATATTAAAGCACAAACAAGTGATGACGGAGCAGTTTTAATCGAGGAAGAACAAGAAGAATATGCAAGAATGCAGCTTTCAATGCAAGGTTATCCTAAATCTGGATTAAATTATGATCTTTATTTAAATAGTATCTCAATGACTTCTTCCACCCAAGATAAAAATATTGTATTAGTATACCAACTTCAAGACCGTCTCCGCAGTACCATAAAATTACTTCAAGGAGTTTCCGATGCAATAGTAACAATTAGCATTGATACTGATGAAACATTTAAGTTTAGTAACGAAACAAAGCCAGTAAGTGCTAATGTTGTTCTTGATTTAGAAGGAAACTTTAGACCTTCCAAAGAGCAAGTCTCTGCAATTCAAAATCTGATGACCACTAGTGTATCAGGATTAAGAGCTGAAAATCTTGCAATCATTGACTCGAATTTAAATGATCTCTTACCAATACAACAGGATGGCTCTTTTAGTGCTTTAACTTCAAGTCAACAAGAATTTAAAAATCAAATAGAAAAAGAATTAGAAGAGAAAATTTTGTATCTATTTGAACCAGTATATGGCTCTAACAATTTTAAAGTAGCAGTAAGTACAGAAATTAATTTTGATCAAGTGGCTTCCGAAAGTATTGAGTACTCTCCTGTTATAGATGACAGAGGTATTGAGGTTATTGTTGAAGAGCTAACAGAAATATATGAAGATAACACAACAAATGTAGAAGCAGGCAGTGACAGTTTAAACGAAAGAGTTCAAAATGTTGTGAATTACAGAGTTAATGAAATGAAAGAATCAATACAAAGAGCAGAAGGAAGCATAGAAGATATATCTGTATCAATACTAATTAATAATCCTGAGTTAGAAGTAGCTCAAATGGAAGAGATTCGAAGAGTAGCTGCCTCAGCTATTGGTGTAGAACAAGTAAATGTTAACGCATCTGTGATGGATTTTACTGCTTACGAAGAAAAACAACAAGAGATAGAAGAAGCAATGGCGGTAGCAAACATGGAAGATGGAGGATTGCCAATTTCAGAGAGAGCCTTAGTTGGCCTAGTTGCTTCAGTATTAGCATTTACTTTCGGATTAATAGCATTTTTCTCTATCAGAAAAGCTAGAAAAGCAGAAAAATCTTTGCAACCACAAGTTGCTAATCAAACTGCTACAGAAACAAGACAAGACTCAAGAGAAGAATTAACTCAAAGAGTATTAGCTGATGCATTAGAGAAACAAAAAGCAATTGAAATGGATGAGAATTCAAAAGAAGAGCAAGTAATGCGAAAAGAAATACAGAAAATTGTAGATAAAAATCCTAAAAATGTAGCAGATGTCATCTCATATTGGTTAGAAAGCGATGATGCTAAAAATAAAAATCCTTTTACAGAGGATGTTGTAGATGAGTAACTTAAACCTAACCACAGAAGAAAAAGTTGCTGTTCTACTAATTTCGCTGGAGAAAGATTATTCTATTGAAATATTGAAAAATCTTAGTGAGAAAGACCTACAAAAGGTAGCTTATCATATTGCTGAAAGTAGAGTAGTTCCACAATCTGTAAGATCTGAAGTAATGGAAGAATTTTATCAGATGTGCTTATCTGAAGGATATATTGGTGGATCTGGAGGTTTAGATTACGCTAAAGAAGTATTAACAGAAGCTCTTGGAGCTCAAAGGAGTATGGAGATTCTTGGTAAGCTTAGTTCATTAAGAAGGACTAAACCTTTTGGGTTTTTAAGAAATGTTGATCACAATGAAATCGCTTACTTTCTAAAATCAGAAAGAAATCAAACAGTTGCTTTAATATTATCCTTTATGGAAACAGAGCAAAGTGCAAATATACTTTCAACATTTGAAGAAAATAGACAGGCTGATATTATAACTAGAGTAGCAAAAATGAGTAGAATATCTCCTGATATAGTTAAGCAAGTTGAAGCTGAAGTTAAAAAGAGAATTGATAACATTCTAGGTCCTAGTGATGCAACAGACATTGTCGGGTTGAATATTGCAGCAGAACTCTTGTCTTCTATGGATAGGGTTGCCAAGGTGAATGTTTTAGAAGATATTGAATTTGAAAATGAAGAACTAGCTGAAGAGTTAAGAAAGAGAATGTTCCTATTTGAAGATATTATGACATTAGATAGAAGATATGCTCAAACAGTTCTTACAAGAGTTGAAAATTCAGATATTGCAATGGCCCTTAAATCAACTGCTGACGGTGTTAAAGAATTTGTATTTGATAATGTTTCAGAGCGTGCAAGAGAAATGATAGAACAAGAGATGGATATGCTTGGCAGAGTAAGGTTAAGTGAAGTTCTAGAGGCACAACAAAAGGTTGTATCAGTTGTTTTAGAAATGGAAAGGAATCAAGAGTTAGTTATAACTAAAGATGGAGATGATGAATTAGTAGAATAACTAGCTTTTTGAATAAAAAAATTAGAAGGAGGTGAGTAAATGGAATGGACATATTAAATATTATGTCAAAGAATGCAACTAACATACAAAGTGTAAGGCAAAATGATGGTGGACAATTAGGATTTAAAAGAATATTATCAGCGCTTATGAATGGGAAATTGTCAGATGTTAATTTATCTGATAGTGAAACATCTGAGATTAAAGAAGGCGAAGACTTATTAAAAAACATGCTAGAAGGCGCTAAAGATACGATTAACTTAGATGATATTTTTAGTATGGATTTAGCAAAGCTATCAGAGGAAGATGAACAATTAGATATTTTAGTTTCTCAATTGATTACTAATTTACTTGAAATAAGTAACATAAGTATGACTAATGATAAAGCAGTTAGTAAAGAAATGTTAAAAGAGGGCATAAGTAATGTAGATAAATCAATGGCTAATAATAGTAGTAATAATGGTTTTTATAATGCAATTAGTGAGAATCATAAATTAACATTACTAGAACATACTGATGAGTCTAAAGAGGCTGTTACTTTGAAGAAGGTGCCAGGCTTAGTAAACACTGAAGTAGAGAAAAATGACAATAAGATAAATGAAATTGCAACTGATGATTCAGATAATGATGCAAATGAAAAATTATTAATTAGAATAAGTGAAGACAAAACAAACAATAAGTCGCAAATAGTTACAAATGATATTCTAATTAATGAAAAGGTGAAATCACTAACTGATAACTTAAAAGATCTATTAAGTGGTAGCAAAGAAAAATTAAAAATAATTCAAAAACTCAATAAACATTTTGAGGCTACTGCGAAAGATGACAAGAGTAGTAATGAATATTTATTCAATAAGCAAAGTTATCTAATTAATAACAATGACATTCATGAAAGTGGAATTAAATTCTTAGATAAGTTGATTGATGAATTTATTACCAAAGAGTTGAATGAGAATTCTGATTCTAAAAATCAAGTCAAATCTCTAGAAACAAAAGATCAATTGAATAAAGTTGAGCTAAATGATTTAAAAATTAATCTTTTAGAAATTGTCAAAAAGTCGATATTTAGTGATAAAACAAACTTCAATGTAAATAAAGTAAACAACGATGAAAAACATGAAAATTTAGTGGATCTTAATAAGGTAACAGTGAAACAAAGTGAGGATGTTGTCTTATTAAAAAACAAGGATAATCTTAGTGAAGTTAATAAAGAATTAACTCAAAACATTTTAGCTGGTAAAGATGAACGTAGCACTAGAGATAGTAAATTACAATCTATAGGAGTTGGTAAAAGCATAGATAAAATAATAAAAAATGAAGAAAAAGTGGAAAAGAATACATTTCAGTTGGTTAGTAATAATAGGCTAGAAGAAATTAATAAAAAAACTGAAATTAAGTTAGAGAGTGTAGAAAAAAATAGTGCAGTAAAGCAAGTTATTGAAAAAATAGAATATGAGAAAGATGGTTTTAGTGAGAATATAAAAATTGAACTTAAACCGAAAGAACTAGGTAATTTAGAATTAGAAATCACAAGAAAGAACGGTAAAATTGAAGCTAGTATAATAGTTGAAACAGACGAAGCAAAAACATTGATTAAAAACAAATCAAGTCAATTGATAGCTGCTTTTGAAAGAAAAAATATACAACTAAGTGAGTTTAAGACGATTGTAAGAAAACCAAATACAAATAATGCTAACTTTAACTTTAGTAACAACAATGGAGATGGTGGTCAACAGTATCAACATCAACAAGTAAATAAATATACAAATTACATGAATAATATGCAAAGAGAGGATGTAGATGTTATGGATGAAAATCTGCAGAAACCTACTAAAAATTATAAGTACTATGGCAATTCAGTAAATATATTTGTGTAAGGAGGGACGAACTTGGATATAAATAATGTGAGTAATTTAACTCAAGGTGCAAGCTCAGCTCAGCAAGAAAATAATGATCAAATAGATAAAGAAATGTTTCTAAAGTTGTTAGTGTCTCAGCTAAAGCATCAAGATCCTTTATCACCAGTTGATAATAATGAATTTTTAAATCAATCAGTACAGTTTTCAACTTTAGAGTCAATACAAAATTTAACTAAAGACTTTGCTAGCATGAAAGCAATGCAGTATTTAGGTAAAAGTATTCATTTTAAAACTGGAGAATCATCATTAACTCAATCTGGTATCGTAGATAGCGTATCTATAAGTGAAGGTAAAATGTTATTAAATATAGGCGAAAAATCCGTTGATCCAAAGAATGTAATTAAGGTTGATTTAGATGAGTAGAATAGATGGAAAAAATGTAATTAACAAATTACAGTATCAGCAGCAAATTAATAACAAAAGAAAGAATAAAGAAGTTGGTTTTGATAAGTTGCTTGAACAAAAAGCTAATTCTTTAGAAAAAGAGCTTAAGTTCTCAAAACATGCTATGGAAAGAATTAATAGTAGAAATTTAGAACTGAACGAGGTGGATATAGAAAAAATATCACAAGCAATGAACAAAGCTGAAGAGAAAGGTATTAACAACTCACTAATTGTAACAGATAAGGCAGTTTATATTGCTAACATAAAATCAAGAACAATAATAACTGCAATGGAAGGCATGAAAGACAGAGTTTTTACAAATGTTGATGGAGTAATAAATATATAAAATAGCTGGACTATTTATAGAGGCTATTTTAGTCCTGACTGACAGATGGACTACCAATAAAAATAAATAGGAGGATACTATGTTAAGATCAATGTATTCAGGAGTTTCAGGTTTAAGGAATCATCAAGTAAAGCTTGATGTTATAGGTAATAATATTGCAAATGTAAATACAGTTTCATATAAATCTTCAAATATTAGTTTTCAAGAGGTATTAGGACAAACTATGCAAAAAGCGACACAACCATCAGAAGATGGATTAGGCGGAACAAATCCAACTCAAATTGGTTTAGGAGTAGCAGTTGGAAGTATAAATGTTAATCACTCAGAGGGAAGTATTCAAACAACTGATAATCCCAATGATTTAGCAATAGACGGCAATGGTTATTTTGTGGTTAATGATGGAATTAAAACTTCATATACTAGAGCAGGTAACTTTACCAAGGACAGTGCAGGAAACTTAGTAACAAGTTCTGGTGAAAAGGTAATGGGTTGGAATAAAGGAAATAGTGATTCTATTGATTATGCAAAAGATCTAGAACCGATTAATTTAGCAAACATCTCAATGCCTTCAAAAGAAACTAGCGAATTATCGTTAGAGGGAAACTTTAATATTAATAGCGATGAATTCGATTATAATATGACAGTGTATGATTCTTTAGGAGAATCACATGTACTAACTTTCAATTTTGAAAGAACAGGTGATGGTCTTTTTGATTATACAGTAAACGGAAGTGATGATGTGGACATTACAGATGGGGGTTCAGGAGATATAGAGTTTGATGAAGATGGAAAGTTTTCAGATGGAACTACACCTGAGATTGAAATATCTTTTGATAATGGTGCTAAAGACACTGATATTAGTGTTGACTTCAATGATGATAAATGTACGTATTATGCATATGACACATCTATATCAGGCTCACAAAATGGTTATGAGTCTGGATCACTAGTTGGAAGTGGCATTGATGGCAACGGTAATATTGTAGGAAACTTCTCAAATGGAAAAGATGAAGCAATAGCAACAATTGCCTTATCAAGTTTCATAAACTCATCTGGTTTAGAGAAAGCAGGTAATAACTCTTATGTATCATCATTTAACTCTGGAGAAGCTCAAATTGGAAGACCAGGGACTGGAGAAAGAGGTTTAGTAAAAGCCAATTCTTTAGAAATGTCAAATGTTGATCTGGCAAAAGAGTTTACAGAAATGATTGTAGCTCAAAGAGGATATCAATCAAACTCTAGAGTAATTTCAACTTCTGACGAAATGCTTCAAGAATTAGTAAATATTAAGAGGTAAAAATTAAATCAAGGCAGTGGATCCACTGCCTTGATGTTTAATTATACACATAAGGGGTGAGACTATTGATAAAGTTAACTAGGATAAATAATGATGAATTTTATCTCAATGCAAATATAATAGAAAATATTGAAGAGAAACCCCATACAATAATCAAAACAACAAATGAAAAGTCATATGTAGTTAAAGAAAGCGCAGAAGAAGTAGTTAAATTGATTGAAGAATATTATCGAAATATTGGCTTAGACAGAGAGGTAGAATAATATGCAAAGTGAACACAATATTGATAAATCAACACTTATTGGCATAATTTCTGGCATTTTATTACTAATTATAGGAATTATGATACAAGGGTCAATTGGTTCATTCTTTGATGCTTCTTCAGTTTTTATTGTTATAGGGGGAACTTTTGCTGCTTGTTTTGCTAGCTACCCGATTAATACGTTAAAAAATTCTACTAAAGTAATTAAGAATGCCTTTATAGAAAAGCAATATGATACAAATGTAGCTATTGAGCAAATTGGAGAGCTTTCAATAACTGCTAAAAAAAATGGTTTATTAGCACTAGAAAAGGTAGCAAGAGATTTGAATAATCCTTTTTTAGAAAAAAGCGCATTATTAGTTGTTGATGGCATGGATCCAGATGTAATTAAAGAAATACTTGATATGGATTTAGAGAATATGGCTAGAAGACATGAAGAAGGAGAAGGAATATTAAAGACATTAGGTAAATATGCACCAGCATTTGGCATGATAGGAACTTTGATAGGTCTAATCACAATGTTGCAACAACTTGAGAACCCTGAAACCTTAGGGCCAGCAATGGCAGTAGCATTAATCACAACTTTTTATGGTGCTGTATTAGCAAATATGATTTTTTTACCACTAGCAGGAAAGTTGAAGTTTAAAAGTGATCAAGAAGTAAAATATAAAATGATGATAATTGAGGGGATAATTTCTGTTCAAGCTGGGGATGCGCCTATGATGATTAAAGAAAAACTTCAAACATTTATGGAAACACAAAAGAGAGAAGAATAATCATGAAATACAGAAAAAAACCCGGTGATGACGGGCCTGACGAGTGGATTGTAACTTATAGTGATATGGTAACATTGTTATTAGCTTTTTTTATTCTTCTATTCTCATTTTCATCAGTAGATGCAACTAAATGGCAGGCATTAGTTGAATCTTTTACAGGCGAAGTAGCTTTTATGGAAGATGAAAGTACAAGCTCGATTTTAGAAGATAATTATAGTGTAATAGATACAGGTCATAGCACTGTTAAAGATGACCGTGAGGAAAATCCTCCCACTGATGCTGAGGTTGAAAGAGCAAGAAGAGATTTTAGATCTCTTTATATGGCTTTATCAGAATATAATGATGAAAATGGATTGAACATGGAAGTAACTATGTTAGGTACTGAGATTAGAATTAGGCTGGCAAATAACTTATTGTTTAATTCTGCAAAAGCAGATCTTAATAGTTTAGCTAATAAGACTTTATTAGATTTAACAGAAATAATAAAGGAATATGATGATATTTTAGATAGATTAGTTTTAGAAGGACATACAGATAATTTGCCAATTAATAATAGTGAATTCAGAGATAATTTCGAACTGTCTTTAGAGAGAGCATTAAATGTTTTATATTATTTTAAGTATCAAGGAGACTTTGACCCTAGAAAGTTAATTGCAATGGGGTATGGTGAGTACAACCCAGTTGCTACTAATGATACTGTAGAAGGTAGAGCAGAAAATAGAAGAACTGACATTTTATTAGTTAGAATCGGAGAAGAATAGAGGCGTAAAATGATGAATAAAAAAATAATAATTCCAATTGTTGCATTTTTATTAATATTTGTAGTTGGCTTTGTTTCAGTACAGTTTCTAGGATTAAGTTTGCCTTTTACAAATAACGAGGAAGATATCGTAGAATACGAATTCCCTATAGGGGGAACTATCATAACTAACATTAAAGGTAGTAGAAGTTACGTAAAGTGCGATATTGTCCTAACTATAGTTGATGAAGATGAATATTATTTGATGAAAGAAAACTCATATAAAATTAAAGATGCAATTATAGAAGTGTTAAGGGCTATGGAAGAAAATGATTACTATCAAGATGGTTTACAGAAAACTTTAGGAGACAAAATAATTACTAAACTTAATGAAAGCTTTGGTTATGAGCATGTTGATAAGGTTTTTTTTGAGCAACTGATAACTCAATAGGAGGTATAAGCGTGAAAAAAAATATCTCGTTTGAAAGAAACACAAACGCAAAAGAATTATCAAGTGATAAAAAAATTGAAGTCAATAAAGTTGAGTTTGAAGAATTTAGCCCTACAAAGGTAACGGATAATAGTCTTGGCATAGAATTTATACCCAAGTTAGAATTAAATGTAAAAGTAGAGTTAAGTAAAACAAAAATAAAAGCAAGAGACATTTTAGATCTAAAAAAAGGCGATGTTGTTAAATTAGATTCTATTGCTGGTGACCATGTTGATGTTTTATTAAATGAAAAAGAAATTGCTAAAGGTGAAGTCATTGTTTTAGATGGAAGTTATGGAATAAGAATAAGCAAAATGAAACGTAGTAAGGAAGAAAAGTCTGGAGATTAATTATGGGATCAACTACCAAAGTAGTAGTTAATTTAACAATATTTATAATAATAATTTTCTTATTTGTGTATCTATATAAGAAATATATAATGTCTAACAAATTATTTACTAAAAAGAGTAGATATATTGAGCAAATTGATAAATATTATTTAGCAAATGATAAATGGATAGAAATTGTTAAAATAGGAGACAAACTGTTAATGCTTGGTGTTACTAATAATGCAGTCAATGAAATTAAGGAAATCACTCAGGAGGACCTTCATGAACTTCATATTGAAAACGATGAAAATGTTTTTAAAACAGTTTTGTCTAAACATATTAAAAAATAAGACTAAAATAATTATTGTTTCATTAAGCATATTAATTTGTCTATTTATATTTACTAATCAAATGGCCTTTGCACAGCCTGGAGATTCTATAATTGGAGATTTTTTATCCGAGGAAAACAATTATGCTGACATTCTTAACTTGATAGTAGTATTAACACTGCTGGCATTTGTTCCTGCAATTATACTAACTGTTACTGTATTTCCTAGAATTTTGATAGTTTTATCTTTTACAAGAAATGGAATTGGAACACAACAAACACCTCCTAATCAGGTATTGATAGGAATTGCTCTAATTTTAACTCTTTTAATTATGACACCTGTAATAAATCAAGTAGTTGAAACAGCATATGATCCATTTATGGCAGGAGAAATTGAACAAGATGTGGCTTTCGAAAATGCTTTAGCTCCTATGAAAGAGTTTATGTTTAATCATGCTAGGACAGAACCTGATACTATAAACTTTTTTTTACAACTATCAGAAGTTGAAACAGTGCCTGAAAGTGTAGATGATATGCCAACACCAGCACTGATGATGTCTTTTATAACGAGTGAACTAAAGAAGGCATTTACTATGGGCTTTATAATATTTATACCTTTTATAGTAGTTGATATGATTGTGGCTAGTGTTTTAATGTCTATGGGAATGA
>JBKHBO010000001.1:0-102314 GCA_046542315.1 Clostridia bacterium | reverse complement strand
ATGGTACTCGGGCGGTAACGCCCCGGGAGAGTAGGTCGCTGCCATATTATATTTAGAAACCACATCTTTTGATGTGGTTTTTTATTTACCATATATTCTTTTTTTAATATAATTTGATGTATAATATAGGTGAGGGATGATTATATGAGGAGGACTGTTACTCCTTTAATTGATGCTATTAAGGAGTATTGTGAAGTTGCTAAGTTTAGAGGTCATACTCCAGGGCATAGAGGAGGAAATACTGTTTCAAAAGATTTATTAGATATTAACTTATTTGAATGGGATATTACTGAGATTGAAGGAGTGGGTAACTTATTTGTTGAAAATGGACCAATTTATCAATCTGAAATGATAACTTCTGAGATTTATGATTCTCAAAGGACTTTGTTTTTTACGCAAGGATCTACAAGTGCTATTCAGACCGCTTTTCTTGCAGTTAGAAGTTTAAGTAAGAAAATTTTAGTACCAAGAAATGCACATGTTTCAGTTATTAATGCAATTATAATTTCAGGATTGGAGCCAATTTGGTATAGTGCAAAAATAAACTCGCAAGGGTTATACTTACCATTCGATGCAGATAAGATACTATTAATGCTTGATAAACATTCTGATATTCAATTAGTTTTTATTCAAAGTCCTACTTATGAGGGCTCTGTTGGTGAACTTGAAAAATTATCAGAAAAGTGTAAAGATAGAGGAGTATTACTAATTGTAGATGAAGCACATGGTGCTCATTTAATTTTATCTGAGAAGTTGCCCATATCAGCTTGTGAGGTTAAAAGTGACATAGTAATACAGAGTCCTCATAAAACTCTTCCAGCGTTAACTGGTTCTGCTTATTTACATATATATAATAAAAAATTAATAAATAAATGTTTAGAAGCTAGAAAAATTATACACTCTACAAGCCCTTCATTTTTAAGTTTGGCTTCACTGGATTCTTTAAACTCATATTTAAAAGAAAATGGTAAGGATTTATATCAAAAATTAAAAATTATAAGTGATCAAATTTGCAAAGCTGTGTTAGATCGTAAAAACTGTGAGCTAGCTTATACATCAGAAAACAATGATTTTACCAAAATACCAATATTTTTTAAGGCCAATCGCCAAAAAGTGTCTAATATATTGATGGAATATGGTATAATTATTGAAAAATGGAGTGGTAGTGTAGCACTTATCTTATTAACACCAGAAATAACTAAGGATGAGTATAATTTGATAATTCAAGCTCTAGATAAGATAGATGAGCTTGAGAAAGAGCTCACTTGCAAGACAGAGTTTTTTACTGAGAAATTACCAAAAGTAAACATGTCTGCAAGAGAGGCATACTTCTCAGAAGCAGAATTAATTAAAATTGAAGAGGCCTCAGGACGCATTTGTGCAAGAACTATTATGATAATTCCCCCAGGAATACCACTATTAATCCCAGGAGAGGAAATAAGCTTAGATCTCACTAATACAATTAAGAAACTTAGCTCAGAAGATATATTATCTGGTATAGTAGTAAAAGACACAGAAGTATTTATATCTGTAGTAAAAAAAATAACTCTTAAGGAGTGTTTATTATGAAAATGATTATAGCAATTGTGCAAGATAAAGATAGTGTAAAATTATTAGAAGAACTTATGACAAAAGGTTATAGAGCAACTAAACTATCTAGTAGTGGTGGATTTTTAAGATCAGGAAATACTACACTGTTGATAGGTGTTGATGAAGAGAAGACTAATGATGTTATAGAGATCATTAAAGAAACATGTCACTCTAGAGAGCAATTAGTTACTCCTATGTCTCCAGTAGGTACTACTGGTACTGAGTCATTTCTACCTTTTCCAGTAGAAGTTGTAGTGGGCGGCGCTACTATCTTTGTAATTGATGTAGAAGAGTTCCATAAAGCTTAAATTATGCTTTGGTCTAATATAGAAAGCCATGACAAAGCTAAAAGAATATTACGCCAACAAATTAAGGCAGGCCGTATAGGTCATGCCTATCTTTTTGTAGGTAAAAATGGCATTGGTAAAAAACTTGTAGCAAGAGCATTTGCAGCTGATATAATGGGAGATATTGAAGATGGGTTAATTGAAAGAAATAGGCATCCAGACTTCAAACTTTGGGAGACAGATAAAAAATCTATAGGAGTATCAAGCATTAGAAATCTGCAAGAAGGTTTATTTTTATCTCCTACACAATCAAAACGCAAGGTTGTAATGATTAATGAAGGAGAAAAGTTAACAACTCAAGCACAGAATGCATTATTGAAAATATTAGAAGATCCTCCTGAAGAGACTACCTTTTTGATTTTAGTAGAGAAATTATCAAAGATATTGCCTACATTAATTTCTAGGTGTCAGATTTTAAGATTTGCCCCACTGGATCAAGGTAGCATATTAAAAATAATTGATACATCAAATTTGGGAAAACCCGAGGAAGTTTTATTACTTAATTTAGGACAAGGAAGTATCAACGAAACAAATAAAATTTTAGCAGAAGTAAGCTTACATACAGTAATTAGTGACTTAAAAGATGTCATGAGTTTATTGCATAATAAAAACGAGTATGGATTGAACATAAAAGCAAGCTATTTAGCAAAAAAGTACGATGTGCAGTTTATATTAGGATGTTTGGAATTAATATGGGGATTAGCTTTAAGAGATGATGACGATTTATATGAAATAATAGAGAAGGATAAAGCTATCTTCAAAGACTTTAGCAGACAACAAATAGCAAATAGCTGCAAGCTTATAATGAGAGCAAAAAAAGATGAAGAAAAATACTTAAATAAACAGTTAATTTTAGAAACTTTATTAATAGAATTGTTGGAGGTAAATTATGACTAAAGTAACAGGTATAAGATTTAGACCTGCAAGTAAAATATATTATTTTGACCCGGATGGACTTAAGTTAGAAGAGGGACAAGGAGTAATCGTAGAAACAGCTAGAGGCTTAGAGTATGGATGGGTTACAACACCAGAAAAACTAGTTAAAGATAATGAAATTGTATCGCCTTTGAGAAAAGTCATTCGTGTAGCTACAGAAGAAGATGAAAAGCAATTAAAAATTAATCAGAAGAAAGAGAAAGAAGCATTTATAATTTGTAATGAGAAGATTGAAAAGCATGGATTAGAGATGAAGTTAGTTGACATTCAATATGCTTTTGATGCATCTAAGATAGTTTTCTTTTTTACAGCAGATGGAAGAGTTGATTTCAGAGAGCTTGTAAAAGACTTAGCATCGGTATTTAGAACTAGAATTGAATTAAGACAAATAGGTGTTAGAGACGAGGCAAAGATGTATGGTGGAATCGGACCATGTGGCAGGGAATTGTGTTGTGCTACTCATTTGTCTGAATTTGTACCTGTTTCTATTAAGATGGCTAAGACACAAAATTTGACTTTGAACCCTGCAAAAATTTCAGGAATTTGTGGCAGACTTATGTGTTGTTTGAGATATGAAAATGAATACTATGAAGAAATGGGTTCTATAATGCCTAGCCAAGGTGAGAGAGTATCAACAGAAGATGGTAAAGGGTTCGTTATCGCATCTAATACAATAAAGAAAACAGCACTTGTGGAGTTGGAAGATGAAAAGATTAGAAAAGAATATAAAATTGATGATATAGAGAAAAATGGAAGAAAATAGTCTAGATTATATATTTGGTACAGATTTAGAAATATTCCAAGGCTCAAAGCATTTTAGATTTAGTTTAGACTCAATGTTAATTGCTAACTATGTTAAATTAAAATCAAATGTTAAAGTTTTAGACCTTGGGTCAGGAAATGGTATTATACCACTAATATTAGCTTATAGAGATAATACAATTCAAATTGAAGGAATTGAAGTTCAAAAATCTGTGGCAGAATTAGCAACTAGAAATATTTTGCATAACGGATTAGATAAACAGATTAATCTAATTGTTGATGATTTACGTAATATTGATATGTATTTTGAGAATGAAATGTTTGATATTGTTGTATCTAATCCTCCATACTTTTCACCAAGTAATGGGATGACTAGCTTAAAAGAAGAGTATGCATATGCTAGACATGAATTAAATGGAAGCATTTCTGATTTTGTTGAAGTAGCAGCGAAAATGCTTAAATTTAGAGGTTCGGCTTATTTTGTATATAACTCTAATCGACTAGCTGAGTTTTTTGCAATATTGAAAGGCAATAACTTAGAACCTAAAAGGATAAAATTTGTACATCCTAAGCAAAAAAATAATTCAAATACTTTTTTGCTAAAAGCTACAAAAGGTTCTAAAGAGGGTCTAATAGTAGAGCCTAGTCTAATTGTTTATAAGAACGGTGCTTATACTGAAGAGCTTATAAAAATGGTAAAAGGTGAGTATTAATGAGAGGAAAATTATATTTAGTAGCAACACCAATTGGCAATTTAGATGATATAACTATGAGGGCTTTAAAAAAATTGGCTGAGGTAGATTTGATTGCTTGTGAGGATACAAGGAGAACAATAAAACTCTTAAATTACTATAATATTAATACACCCTTAGTTAGCTATCATAAGTTCAATGAAAAGACCCAAAGCAAAACTCTTATAGATAGAATTGAATCTGGAGAAAATATAGCCATAGTAAGTGATGCAGGGACACCTATTATTAGTGACCCAGGTTTAGTCATTGTAAGAAAAGCTATTGAAAGTAAAATTGATGTTGTAGCTATACCAGGAGCAACAGCTTTAATTTCTTCATTGATAGTGTCAGGGCTAGAATCAAGCGAGTTTTCTTTTTTTGGATTTTTGCCAGACAAGACTAAGGTTAGAAAGGAAAAGCTAGAGTATATTAAAAAACTAACTCAAACTTTGATTTTTTATGTAAGCCCACATGATTATAGCAAAGATATAAAAGATTTATGTGATTATTTAGGGCATAATAGAAAAGTTTCCATTGCCCGGGAAATAACAAAAATGCATGAAGAGGTTATTCGAGGGAGCTTAGGAGAAAAAGAGATACTGGAATATCAGCCAAGAGGTGAAATATGTGTTGTTGTAGAAGGTGCAGATACTTTTATTGAAGAGATAAACAATCCTCTTTGTGATGTATCAATTTCAGAGCACTTGGATTTCTATATTGGTCAAGGTATGAAAAGAAACAATGCTATGAGAGAGGTAGCTCAAGATAGGGATATTAGTAAAAATAATGTTTATGAGTTAATTTTAAAAGAAAAAAAAGGCTGATTAACAGCCTTTAGTTCAAAATTTATTCTTCATTTAGGTGACTAGACATATCATCTATACACTTTTTGCATACTTTGCGGCCTTTATAAATCTGAATGTCGTCAGCACTCCCACAAAATAAACAAGCTGGAGCATACTTTTTTAAGATTATACTATCGTCGTCTACATAAATTTCAACATAGTCCTTAACTTTGATGCCCATAACTCGACGAAGTTCTATTGGTAGAACTAAGCGTCCTAAGTCATCGATTCTACGAACAATACCTGTAGCTTTCATCATTATCTCTCCCTTTATATTTGGTAGTTATCAAACCTCGGTATAAGTATACAGGTCAGTTTGTAAAAAGTCAATAATAAAATGCAAATTTAGGAATTTGTTGGAATTTGTTTAAATAAATACTTGGAGGATTTTATGAATTTTATAGATACACATGTACATCTAAATGACAAAAAATTTACAGATATTGAACAAGTAATTGAAAGAGCAATTGAAAATAATGTTACTCATATGATTAACATTGGATCAGACCTTGAAAGCTCGAGAAAAGCAATTGAGCAGTCTGTTTCCTATGATATGTTGTATTCAGCTGTAGGATTTCACCCACACGGTGCAAAAAATGTAAAGAATGAAGATTATGATGAATTGATTGGTTGGTTGGATAATAAGAAAGTATTAGCCATTGGAGAGATAGGATTAGACTATCATTATGACTTTTCTCCAAGAGATACTCAAAAAGAAGTATTTATTAAACAAATGGAAATTGCCAAAATGTATAATTATCCAGTCGTTATACATAACAGGGAATCTCATAAGGATGTTTTTGATATTTTATCTAAATTCGCAAATCAAGTCAAAGGAATACTTCACTGTTATTCTGGTTCTTATGAGATGGCTGTTGAGCTCATTGATATGGGATATTATATATCTGTGGCGGGTCCAGTGACTTTTAAAAATGCAAAAAGACTACCTGAGGTAGTAAAGAAAACTTCACTAGATAGACTTTTAATTGAAACAGACTGCCCTTATTTAGCTCCTGTTCCATATAGAGGCAAAAGGAATGAGCCGTCTTATGTGGTAGAAGTAGCGAAAAAAATTGCTGAAATTAAAGGCATCTCTTTGTCAGATGTAGCTAGAGAAACAACAAAGAATGCACAAACTATTTTTAATTTTGAGATAGATCAATGACATCTTTACTATCGATGACATATATCAATGAACTGTTTGATAAATATAATATATCTTTTAAAAAAAGCTTAGGACAAAATTTTTTAATTGATAAAAATGCTTTAGACAGAATAATTTTATCAGCTGATTTAAAAAAAGAGGATGTTTGTTTAGAAATTGGTCCAGGTATCGGCACGTTAACAAAGGAGCTAGCAAAAAGCGTGAGAGAAGTTTACGCAGTCGAAATTGACCAGAGGCTGATCCCGATTCTTAAGGAAACTCTTTCAAGGTATGAGAATGTTAATATATTGAACGCAGATATTTTAGACCTTGATTTGGAATTTTTATACAACAAAGAGTTGAAAGTTGTAGCTAACTTGCCTTATTATATAACTACGCCCATAATTTATTCATTATTAAGTAGTGATCTAGATATAAAGAGGATGGTTTTCTTAGTTCAAAAAGAAGTAGCACAAAGATTTATTGCAGATAAGGAAAGCAAGCATTACGGTACTACCAGCATTACTATGCAAGCTCGTGCAAAAGTGGAATATGCATTTACGGTTAAATCTGTTTGTTTTATGCCTAGACCAAATGTAGATTCTGCTGTTATTGTTATAAAACCAGTAAAGAATTTAGATTATAAGCCGATACTTTTAGAGAGGATAGTAAAGAAGGCGTTTTTACAACGAAGAAAAAAAATAACTAATTCACTATCAGCAAGTGGCGATTTAGAATTTTCAAAAGAGAAGTGGAAAAGTATTTTGATGTCTTGCGGGATAACTGAGAATATGAGGGCAGATAATATTTCTATTGAGCAATACATTCAACTTTCTAAAGAAGTTGAAAAATTTATCTAAAATATAAATTTTAGGAGAGTGAAAAGTGAAAAATAAGAGACACACTACTATTTTAGAGATTATTAGCGAAACTAAGATAGACACACAAGAAACTTTGTTGGAAGAGTTGAAAAAGAAAGGTTTTTCTGTTACTCAAGCTACAGTAAGTAGAGATGTTAAAGATTTAGGATTGGTTAAACTAAAAGGTCAAGACGGTGAGTATTATTATGCTCATGTCAATAATCATGTTCCAGGGAGTAGAATGGAAAGAATGATACAGCTGCTGAGGAATGCTGTTGTAGGTGTAGACAGTGTTAATAACTTGGTAGTAGTAAAGACATTGACAGGGAGTGCTAATACAGCTGCAGAGGCTATTGATTCGCTTCACAATGAGTATATAGTCGGATCTTTGGCTGGTGATAATACAGTTTTGATAATTTTAAGAGAAGAAAGTGAAGTGCCAGAGTTTGTAGCAAAGATTAAGCAATTTACTAGCTAAAAGCCCTCAGTTTGTGTTATTGCAATATATATGCTATAATATAGTGTAATCTCATAATAGGGGTGATTGAGTTGGCTACTGCAATAAAACAAATCAAGAATGATTTAGATAATCATTTGGGAACAAGAATCAAACTCAAGGCAAACCGTGGAAGAAAGAAAACTATTATAAGAGAAGGTGTTTTAGAGAGGACCTATCCGCATGTGTTTACAGTTAGGTTAGACCAATCTAAATCAAAAATTCCAAGAGTATCATACAGTTATATAGACATCTTGACTTCAAATATAGAGTTTGAATATTTAGATTAAGCCCAAATTAATGGGCTTTTTTGTTTTTTAAAGAAAGTTTCTGATACTGAAAGCTTAAAAAGGAGTTTCTTGTTATTTACATATGTTACTGATTTCTTTATATATGATAAACTGTATTTAGAAATACTTTTTCTATTATACATTTATTAATATTCTAATGGGGTGAATGAATGATTAAAGTAAAAGCACCAGCAAAAATTAATTTAGGATTAAAAATCAAAGGCAAAAGAAGTGATGGGTATCATTTACTAGATACTATATATTCATCAATAAATTTGTATGACGAAATTAAAATTGAAAAAACAAGCGCAAAAGGAATATCAATATATTCAAATTCAAAAAATATTCCATTAGATAATACGAATTTAATTATAAAAGCACTTAATGCAGTAGGGATAAATAATGGCTTGTCTATAAATCTAAGAAAAAGGATACCTGTAGGTGGAGGATTGGCTGGAGGAAGTACTGATGCAGCTGCTATACTTAGAATTCTACCTGATTTAGGAATTCATTTGTCGGATAGAGAAATAAAAGAGGCGGCAATAAACTTAGGTGCCGATGTATATTATTGTTTTATTGGGAACATACAAAGAGGAAAAGGTGTAGGAGAAAAGTTAAGGCAAATTGAAGTTGCAGACTTACCAAAAGTTGCACTACTACCACAAAATATTAGTTGTGATACTAAAAAGGTATTTAATAAATACTCGCAATTAAAGGAAAATAGATTCAAGGGCGACTTAGACCTTGTTGAAAAAGGTCTTATCAAGGGCGATTTTTCTTTGATAGACAAAAATATTGATAATAGTTTAGAAGAAGCAGTTTTTTTACTCTATCCAAGATTAAAAGAGAAAGTACAGCTTCTAAGGAGTCACAAGCTAAACATTCAAATTAGTGGAAGTGGGAGTAGTCTTTATATGGTTTTAAAGAATGAACATGATATAATAAAGCTAAAGAATGTATACGAAGAGGAGCTTATTGTTTGTAATATGATAAACAATAGATAGCTTTTAATCGAAGATGGGAGGTTTTTTAATGGTTGATGGAAAACTTAAGCTAGAAATAAACGACTATAAGCCATTGAGAGAAGTCGTTTTTGAAGTAGTAAGGGAATCTATTCTTGAAGGAAAGTTTGCTCCAGGAGAAAGATTAATGGAGACGCAACTAGCAGAACAACTTGGGGTTAGCAGAACTCCTGTGCGTGAGGCAATAAGGAAGCTTGAGCTAGAAGGATTAGTTGTTATGGTTCCAAGAAGAGGAGCTTATGTAGCTAGCATGAGTGTTAAAGATATTTCGGAAACTTTTGAAATCAGAGCAGCTTTAGAAGGGTTAGCCGCTAGTTTAGCTGTAGACAAAATAACTCCAGATGAATTAGAATCTATGGAAGTTAATGTTTTAAAAATGAGCCAGTTCATACAAGAAAAAAATATAGAAATGATTGTAGAAACTGATGAGCAATTTCATGATATTTTGATAAATGCTGGAAGGAATCAGAGACTTACTCAAATGATTAGTTTGCTTAGAGAGCAGATTAAAAGATTTAGGTTAGCAAGTTTGTCAAAAACCGATAGGCAAAGTTTAGTTTTAGGAGAGCATAGGCAAATATTAGAAGCTATTGCAGATAGAGATCAAAGAAGAGCTCAAACTTTAGTAGAAGAGCATATTGCTAATTCTGAAGACAGCCTTTTGAATGCAATTATTGAAACAGAAGAGTTAACTGATTAAAAATTGAGGTGTTGAAATGGCTAAGTGGAAGCGAAGTGAGAGAGTAAGTGCGATAGTTGAGAAGTTGCTCAGTTCACCAGGAGAGATGTATACTTTAGGAGATTTTTCCAAATATTTTGATGCTGCAAGGTCTACTATTAGTGAAGATATTAGTATAGTAAGAGACGTGTTGAGCGAGATAGGCAGAGGTCATGTCATAACAATTGCAGGTCCATCCGGAGGGGTAAAATATATTCCAGGTATAGCCGCCTGGAAAAGAGACAAGATTTTAGATGATTTAGTCAGTGATTTATCAAATCCTGAAAGAATTTTGCCTGGAGGATACCTATATATGACAGACTGTATATACAATCCAAGAATTTGTAATAATTTAGGTGAAATATTTGCCAACTTCTTTTACGATAATGCACCAGATGCGGTGGTGACAGTGGAGACCAAGGGAATACCTCTTGCTATGGCAACCGCTTTTTTCTTGAATGTTCCTGTAATTGCAGCTAGAAGGGACCATATTATAACTGAGGGGACTTCTGTAAGTATTAATTATGTTTCTGGCTCTTCCAGAACAATTCAAACAATGTCTTTAGCTAGAAGATCTTTGAAAGATGTAAAAAAAGTGTTAATCATTGATGATTTCATGAGAGCTGGAGGAACTATCAATGGATTAATGGAATTGATGCAAGAGTTTAATGTTGAAGTTGTTGGAGTTGGAGTATTACTGTCAACAAAAGTTCCGCAACAGAAACTGGTTGAAAAATATTACTCTTTAATAAATTTGGAGGAGATTAATGTCAAAAAACAAGAAATATCCTTATCAGTTTCCAAAATTTAATAAAATGTAGTTATTATTTGCAGGATATTTATATGTTTTATAGAATTATGATTTAATGCATCAAAGAAGGGGGTGGCCTCATGCAAGTTACTGATGTTCGACTACGCCGTGTAGACAGCGCTGGCAGAATGAGAGCTATTGCTTCTGTTACTCTAAACGACCAGTTTGTTGTACATGATTTGCGTGTTATAGAGGGCAATAACGGTATGTTTATAGCAATGCCTAGTCGTAAACTACCGAACGGTGAGTTTAAGGATGTAGCTCATCCAATATGCACTGAAATGAGAGAACATATTCATAACTTAGTGATGGCTGAATTTTACAAGCAGGAGCCGCCAGAGGAAAGTGAATCTGAGTAATCAATAAGCATTAAGAAGAGGATATCCTCTTCTTAATTGCTTTATAACAAGTAAAATACTGTTAAGAAAGGTAGAGTAATATATAT
The DNA here is from genome assembly GCA_046542315.1 of Clostridia bacterium. GTDB lineage: Bacteria > Bacillota > UBA994 > PWPR01 > PWPR01 > PWPR01. The sequence continues at coordinate 91,317 of JBKHBO010000001.1, read as the reverse complement.
GAGTAAAAATGTAATAGCATTAATTTTGGCTGCAGGTAAAGGTACTAGAATGAAATCAAAGCTTAATAAAAACTTACATTTATTAAGCGGAAAGCCACTAATTACATATACTATAGAAGCTGCCAAAAAGATAGGTGCAGTTGATATTGGTATAATTATTGGAAATGATTCAGAGTTGATGAGAGAAACATTAGGTGAAGAATATTCTTATATTTACCAAAAAGAACAATTGGGAACTGGACATGCTGTTATGCAAGCAAAAGAGTATATAAAGAAAAATATTGACTATGATTTTTTAATTTTACTAGGAGATGGCCCTTTAATTTCTTCAGAATCTCTAAAAAAGTTATTGGAATTGCATGAAAATGCAGATGCTACACTTTTGACAGTAAAAAAAGAGAATCCTTATGGATACGGAAGAATAATAAGGGATGAAGAATATAATATAAAAGAAATTGTTGAAGAAAAAGATGCTACAGATTCACAGAAAAAAATTGACGAGGTATGGTTTGGAATTAGCTGCTTTAAGGGAGAAGCTTTACTCAAAAGCTTGGATTCATTAACTAATAACAATGCACAAAAAGAATACTACTTAACAGATACTATAAAATACTTAAACAAAAATGGAAAAATTGTTAAGGGAATCAAAGTAACAAATGAAGAAGAGTCTTTAGGAATTAATGATAGAAAAAGCTTAGCTGAAGCTAAAAAAATAATTAATAGGAATTATCTTGAAGAATTAATGTTATCAGGTGTAACAATTATAGATCCTGACTCCACTCATATAGAAAGTACTGTAAAAATTGCTCCAGATACAACGATTTTACCTTTTACATATTTGACTGGAAATAGTACAATAGGTATGGACTGTGAAGTCGGACCATATACTCACATTCAAGATACAGTAATTGGTAATAGAAGCAAAGTTATGAGATCAAGCATCTTTTCTGCAATTATTAAGGATGAAACCACTATAGGTCCATATGCATACATAAGGCCAGAAACAGTGGTGGAAAAAGGTGCAAAAGTAGGGCAGTTTGTTGAAGTAAAGAAATCTACTATAGGACAAGGATCTAAAGTCCCACACTTATCATATGTTGGGGACACGATCATTGGCAAAGATGTAAATATCGGTGCAGGTACAATTGTCGTTAACTATGATGGTTTTAAAAAACACCAAACTATTATAGGAGATGAGTCATTTGTTGGGTGTAATGTAAATTTGGTGGCGCCAGTAAAAATAGGTGCAAGATCATTGGTGGCTGCAGGTTCTACAATTACTAAAGATGTTCCGCCAGATGCCCTAGCTATAGCTAGGGATAAACAAATTAACAAAGCAGGTTGGGCAAAAAAACGTAGAGAAATGCGAAATAAACTTAAAGATAAGTAACAAAAAAGCTATTTATGGAGGGCTTTGATATGGACAGTAAAAAAAGACTAAAGATTTTCACTGGGACAGCACATCCCATGCTGGCAAAGCGAATAACTGAGTGTTGTGGGTTGGATTTAGCGAAAAGTAGCCTACTAAGGTTCAGTGATGGGGAAAAAAGCATGCAAATAGATGAAAGTGTTAGAGGTAGTGATGCTTTTGTAATACAGCCAACACATTATCCTGCTGCAGAACACTTAATGGAACTACTCATTTTTATAGATGCTTTAAAAAGAGCATCAGTAAAATCTGTAACAGCCGTAATACCGTATTTTGGTTATGCACGTCAAGATCGGAAATCAAAAGCTAGAGACCCAATTACTGCAAAATTAGTAGCCAATTTAATATCTGTAGCTGGAGCAGATAGAGTATTAACTATGGATTTACATGCTAACCAGATACAGGGGTTTTTTGATATACCTGTAGATAATTTATTTGCAAGGAATATTTTTGCAGATTACTTTCTTGATAAAGGATATAAAAATGATGATAATACTGTGGTAGTAGCTCCTGACCATGGGGGAATTTTAAGGGCAAGACATTTAGCTACAGCTTTAAACGCACCATTAGCAATCATTGATAAAAGAAGGCAAAAAGCAAATCAAGCTGAAGTAATGAATGTTATAGGTGAGATTGAAGGAAAAAAATGTATTATGATTGACGATATAATTGATACTGCTGGTACATTAACAAATGGAGCAAGAGCATTAATGAATTTGGGCGCTACAAAGGTATATGCTGCCTGCACTCATCCAGTATTATCTGGACCAGCGATAGAAAGAGTTGCAAACAGCCCATTAGAAGAGCTTATTGTTACTGATACCATACCTTTAACAAAAAGGGCAGTGAATGTTAAAAAAATCAAAGTTCTTTCAGTATCTTGCGTTTTTGGTAATGCAATAACAAGGATTTTTGAACAACGATCAGTTAGTGCTTTATTTAGGTAAGCAATAGACAATAAAGAAGCCGGTTAACCGGCTTCTTTTATGATAAAGGAGTTAAAGAATAGTGAAATGTATTATTGGTTTAGGTAATCCAGGAAGCAAATATGCAAATACCAAGCACAACTTGGGCTTTAATGTAGTAGCAAAAGTTGCAGAAAAACTAAATGTTGTTGCACAAAAAGAAAAATTCAAAGCTCTGTTTGCTAAAACAGTGTATAAAGGAGAATCTGTAATATTAATGCAGCCGCTAACTTTTATGAATAGAAGTGGCTTAAGTGTTAGGGAGGTTGTAAATTTTTATAATCTTGATTTAGAGGATATAATGATAATATATGATGATAAAGATTTTGATATTGGGCAAATTAGAATTAGGAAAAAAGGAAGCTCTGGAGGACATAACGGTGTACAATCAGTTATCGATGCTTTAGGGACTAATGAATTCCCAAGGATGAGAGTAGGAATAGGCTCTCCTGAATTTGATCAAATATCCTATGTTTTGTCCAAGTTTGATGAAAGTGAGCAAAAAATTATAGATAAAGTCATTGATATTGCATCGGAAGCCGCAATATACTCAATTAACAACACACTTGATAATACAATGAATAAATACAACTCAGATTTAGATAAATAAAAGAGGAATATTATGGAAAGCATACTTAGACAGATAGAAAAATTAAATATGTTTGATAAATTGTATAAAGCATTGTCTTCTACCAAAGGAGAGCATGCAGTTTTCGGGGTTAGTGGAACACAGAAATATGCATTGTCAGCTGCTACAATTTCAAAGTTAGAAAAACAAACGATTATTGTTGCTGTTGATGAAAGGCAAGCTATTCAATGGGTTGAGCAGTTAAAAAGATTTAATCCCAATAGAGAAGTTATATATTTCCCAGAAAATGATCTTCGTATTCAGAGTATGCTTTTAGCAGATAGTCATGACATTGTCAAAATGAGAATTGAAGCCATACATGCATTAGCAAAGGGTGAAGGCACAATAGTTTCAACAGTTAGTTCACTTATGCAACTTCTGCCAAAACCAGAAACAATAAATGAATTAACTTTAACCATTGAATTAAATTCTGAATTTAAACAAGCAACACTTATTGAAAAACTAATAAACTCTGGTTATGAGCGAAAAATTCAAGTGGATAGTAAAGCTCAGTTCAGTATACGTGGTGCTATAATAGATATTTATCCATTAAATAGAGACAATCCAATTAGGGTTGAAATGTTTGGAGATGAAGTTGATTCAATTAGAGAGTTTGACGTAGCTGATCAAAGAACAATAAAAATTATTGAGAAAGCTAATGTTTCACCAGCTTATGAAATGTGTTGGAAAGAAAGTTCAAAAGAAGGTCTAACTAAATTAGAGAATGAAATAGAGTCTATGAAAGTGAAGGTAAGCAAAGATGTTTACAATTCATGGGAACAAGACCTGATAAGATTAAAAGATGGCTCTAAAGGTAGTCAATATAGTCAATACTCCTATTATTTTCTCAATAAAGCAGTCAGCTTATTTAGCTTTGTCAAAGATGACTCGTTTGTTATTTGGGACGACCCAGCTAGACTAGAAGAAAAAGCTAATCTTTTTCTTAAAGAAATTGAAGATGACCCATCAATTTTACCCATTCAAAAAAATGGATATAAGCATTATAAAGACCTAGTTGAGGAAGCGTCTGAGAAAGGTAGAAGCTTAACGCTATCTTTATTGACAAGGAAAGTTAGAAGCCATCAACCAGTTAGTTTGCACAGCTTTGTAACAAAAGAAGCAAATAATTATCATGGACAAATCAATTTTTTGAAAAATGATATTGATAAATGGATAAATAATAAATATAAAGTTGTATTAGCAGTGCCAGAAAAAAAAGCAGATGAGCTATATAAGTACTTTGCGAGCACTAAATATGATGTTTTATTGATGGATGACTTAGGTGATGATTTGCCTAATGGTACTTTAGTAATTAGCAAAGCAGAACTAGACCAAGGTTTTGAGATGCCAGAGTTGAGTCTCATCGTTTTAACAGAAAAAGAAATATTCGGCATTGAGCGAAAAAAGAAGATGCGAATTTCAAATGTTGAAGATAAAGCTCAGAAGAGACTGCTTGATTATAGAGAGTTAGAGGTCGGAGATTATGTAGTACATGTATCTCATGGTATAGGTGTTTATCAAGGCATTAAAACTATGGAGATCAATGATATACAAAAAGACTATATATCTATCAGATATAAAGGGAAAGATAGATTATTCGTACCAATAGATCAGATACATCTAGTTCAAAAATACATCGGTGCAGAAGGTAAAAGACCAAAAATCTATTCACTAGGTACTAGTGATTGGCAGAGAGTGAAAAATAGAGTTAAGAAATCTATTCAAGATATGGCTAAAGAGCTTCTATATCTTTATGCTGAAAGAGAGAAAAATAAAGGTTATGCTTTCCCTGAAGATAATGAATGGCAGAAAGAATTCGAGGAAAGCTTCCCATACCAGGAAACAAGAGATCAATTAAAAGCTATTGAAGAAGTAAAAGATGATATGATGAGTGATAAGCCAATGGATAGGCTTCTATGTGGAGATGTAGGCTTTGGTAAAACAGAGGTAGCTTTGAGAGCTGCATTTAAAGCAGCAACAGATGGTAAGCAAGTCGCTATATTAGTTCCTACAACGATATTAGCACATCAACACTATCAAACTATGTTAGATAGAATGAGTAAATTCCCTCTAAAAATTGCAATGTTAAGTAGATTTAGAACAAGAAAAGAAAATGAGAAAACAATCTATGAGCTTAATGCAGGATTAGTTGATATTGTGGTGGGTACTCATTCATTGTTAAATGACAAAATTAAATTTAAAGATTTAGGATTACTTATAATAGATGAAGAACAACGCTTTGGAGTAAGACACAAAGAGAAAATCAAGAAAATGAAGTCAAATATTGATGTTTTAAGTTTAAGCGCTACTCCTATACCAAGAACCTTACATATGTCAATGGTAGGAATGAGAGATTTAACCTTAATCGAGACACCTCCTGAGAACAGATATCCCATACAAACTTATGTTATAGAGTATCAAGATAAAATAATTACAGAAGCAATTAAAAGAGAAATTGAAAGAAATGGGCAAATATATTTTCTACACAATAGAGTTAAGGATATTGAATTTGTAGCAGCAAAGTTAGAAAAAATGATTCCTCATGCTAAAATTGCAGTAGGCCATGGTCAGATGGGTGAGCGCCAACTTGAAAGAATTATGATTGATTTTCATAAAAAAGAATATGATGTTTTAGTCAGTACAACAATTATTGAAAGTGGATTAGACATACCAAATGTAAATACACTAATAGTTGAAGATGCAGACAAGCTTGGTCTAGCCCAACTATATCAAATTAGAGGAAGAGTAGGCAGAACTGATAGATTAGCATATGCTTTTTTAACATATAAAAAGAGTAAAGTTTTATCTGAAGTAGCAGAAAAAAGATTGACAGCAGTAAAAGAATTCACAGAATTAGGATCTGGATTTAAAATTGCTCTAAGAGATATGCAAATTAGAGGTGCTGGCAATATCTTAGGTCCTGAACAAAGCGGATTTATGATTCAAGTTGGATATGACTTGTATGTGCAGCTGTTAGAAGAGGCAGTTAATGAATTAAAAGGCATAAAGGAAAATAAACCAGTGGAAGTTGATCTGGATTTAAATATTAGTGCTTATATCCCTGATAGATATATCAAAAATTCTGATTTAAAAATTGAAATGTACAAAAAAATAATCGCAATTAATAGTGAAAATGATTATTTAGATATAGTTGATGAATTGATTGATAGATATGGTGAACCACCTATGTCTGTTAGGAACTTAATTCTTGTTGCTCAGATTAGGAGTATGGCAGAGAAGCTATCAGTTGTAGAGATTAAAAGGAAAAACCTAACCTATCAGGCTAGATTTAGTCAGAATGCTAATGTTTCTCCAAAATTAATTCAAGACCTATGGCATGAGTATCAAGAAAAAATACAGATGGTACCACAAGACTTAGATGTTATTCTATCAGTTAAAATGGATGACTCAACAATTGAAAACCAGCTACTAGTTCTAAAGAGCATTTTCTTAAAATTAATTGGCGAAGATAGTTAGTAAATACTCAACATGATTTGTATTAAGAATTGTATTTGATATAATTGGTTTGTTGTTAAAATGATTGGTGGTGTTATTATTGGATAAGGAAAAGAGCTCATCATTTATAAAAAATGCAGTAATATTATCAGCTGCAGGTATAATATCTAGGATGATTGGTGCTGTTTATAGGATACCTTTATATAGATTAATATCAAATGAGGGTATTGGCTTATATCAAATGGGATATTATGTATATAATGTTCTTTTAGCACTATCAGCAACCGGCATACCAGTTGCAATATCAAAGTTAGTTGCAGAAGAAATTTCAAAAGATAGAATGGGTGAGGCAAAAAGAGTTTTTAAAGTAGCTACTACTTTACTAACTTCAATAGGTTTGGTAGTTAGTATAGGTATGATATTAGCAGCCCCTTTTATATCTTCAAAGTTAATTAAAGAACCTAGAGCGTTGTATCCTTTAATTGCAGTTGCTCCTGCAATAGTAATTGTGGCATTACAAGCTTCTTATAGAGGATTTTTCCAAGGGTTACAGAAGATGTGGCCAACAGCAATCTCACAGTTATTAGAACAGATTGGGAGAGTAATAACTGTATTGATATTAGCATATTATCTTGTTAGCATAAATGCACCAGTTGAGCACACTGCAGCGGGGGCTTCTTTTGGTGCAGTAGCTGGCTCTTTCGTAGGATTAGGTGCTGTAATATTTATATATTTTAAACAAAAGAAATACATTGATAATTTGACACTCAAATATCCCGGTGTATCAAATAGATCAAATAAGCAGCTAGTAAAGAGAATTTTGCAGTTTTCTATACCTATAACTCTAGGAGCAATGATAATTCCAGTAATGAATGGAATAGACACATTTTTAGTTCCTAGACGTCTGCAAGCTGCTGGATTCGCAGTAGCAAAAGCTACTGAAATGTATGGTGATTTAACAGGTGCTGCAATTCCCTTAATAAATTTGCCATCGATGTTAGCTGCAGCTCTAGCCACAAGCTTAGTACCGACAATTTCTCATGCCAGCTCTTTGGGTATGTGGTCAGTAGTAAAGAGCAGGGCTGGCTTAGCTATTAAAATAATATTAATTATTGGTATACCTTCAGCTTTCGGGTTAAGTATTTTATCAAAGCAGATTGTTTTATTACTATATGGGAGCACAAGTGCTGCTTCAATATTACAAGTAGTTGCTTTTGCAGTTATATTTCTGACATTACATCAAACATGCACAGGAATATTACAGGGGCTTGGGCAAGCCAAAATTCCAGTTAAAAATTTGATAATAGGTGGAATTGCAAAAGTAATTTTAAATATAATACTTACAGGCATACCTGCTATTAATATTCATGGTGCCGCAATAGCTTCAATAGCTGCATATGGAATAGCAGCGACATTAAATATTAGAGCAGTAAGTAGATACAGCGGATATCAGATAGATTGGGCTAATACAGTTATTAAACCAGTATTTGCAGCAGTTATAATGTCAGTGTTTGCAAAAGTCATAGTTTTTGCATTAGGCACACTCAGATATGGTAATGTATTTATAACATCAGTTTCAGTTGGAGTGGCAGTAATAATATACGGATTAGTATTAATGTTTTCTAAAGTATTTTCAAAAGAAGAGTATTTGATGATTCCTTTTATAGGCGAAAAAACTGTAGATATAGTTTCGAAATTAAGAATGTTGAGGTAATTTATGAATAATATCACTATTATAGGATTAGGGCCAGGAGACTTTGATCATTTAACATTAGAAGCAAAAAATCTTTTAGAAAATAATGAGAGATTGTTCTTAAGGACAGAGAGACACCCTTTAGTCAAAGAATTTAAAAAAAACAATATAGAGTATACAAGCTGTGATAAGTTTTATGAAGAAAATGACAACTTTAATCAGGTGTATAGAAAAATAGCAGAATTTATATTAAATATGGCTAAGCAGTATGGGTCGATTCAGTATGCAGTACCAGGGGATCCTCTGGTTTTAGAAGACACTGTAGAGTTAATCCTTGAATTGACAAGTGAGAAAGATACGAAAATAACAATTAAACCAGCTCTAAGTGCACTAGATGCAATATATTCATTGCTAAAGATACATCCTGCAAAGGGATTAATTGTGTTGGATGCATTGAGCTTGCCACAAGATAATTATTGGATTGGACAATCATTGTTAATAACACAAACATATAGTAAGTTTGTTGCTAGTGATTTGAAACTGAAGCTATTAGATTATTACCCTCCAAATTCATATATACAAATAATAAAAGCGGCTGGAGTTGCAGGACAAGAAGAATTAAAAGAAGTAAAAATATCTGAAATGGATTGGTATGATTATAACCATTTAACAAGTGTTTATATACCAAAAGTTGAGCTTAATAATAGATTTGAAGATCTTGTTAATATAGTCAAAAAACTTAGAGGTCCTAATGGATGCCCTTGGGATAAGGAACAAAATCACATGAGTTTACAGACAGCTTTATTAGAAGAAACATATGAAGTTTTAGAGACAATTCAATCAGGTAATAAAGAGAATATGTGCGAAGAATTAGGTGACCTTTTATTACAAATAGCTTTTCATTCTGTATTAGCAAATGAAGAATATTATTTCAGTCACAGAGATGTAATTAGTGGTATAATAAAAAAGATGATTAGAAGACATCCCCATGTTTTTGCTGATTCTACTGTAGAAGACACTAGAGAGGTTTTAAAATCTTGGGAAGAAATAAAACAAAGAGAAAAAGGTAATGATCAAACAAGTATTGTAGGTAATATTCCAAAAGTATTGCCAGCTTTGCTGCAAGCAGATAAAATTCAGAGAAAAGCTGCAAGGGCAGGATTTGACTGGGATGAAATTACTGAGGTATGGAATAAAGTTTATGAAGAGTTAGAGGAGCTGAAAGAAGCAGATCAAAACCATTACTTAGATGAGTTAGGTGATGTTTTGTTTGCTGTAGTAAATTTGGCAAGATTTTTACATATAGACGCAGAGTCTGCACTAATTAGCACAATAAATAAATTTAGAAGAAGATTTCAATATATAGAGAGAAAAGTTGCTTCAAGCGGAAAAGATTTTGGAGAGTATTCTCTAAATGAATTAGATAAATTTTGGGAATTAGCAAAAAAGGACAATATATAGGAGGAGTTATTATGGCTAGAAAGAGTATAGAAGATAAAAATCCCGTAGTTAATAAAAGCGCTTTAGTTAAGAGGGTAGCAGACAACCTTGATACTACAAACAAGCAGGTCAGTGAAATACTTAATGCAGTATTAGATGAGATTACTGAATGTGTCTCGGAAGGTGTTAGTGTTCGTTTAGTTGGTTTTGGTACTTTTGAACGTAGGCTTAGAAGAGGTAGGCAGGGTCACAATCCACGAGATCCAGAAGAAAAAGTATATATTCCAGCTCATTATGTTCCATCGTTTAAAGCTGGAAAAAACTTAAAAGAAGCTACAAAAAAAGAGTAGGTATGTAAATGAGGTTAGACAAGTTTTTGAAAATATCTCGAATTATTAAAAGGAGAACTGTAGCAAAGGCAGTATGTGATCAAGGAAAAGTGAAAATCAATGGTAGACCAGCTAAAGCAGGCAGTGATGTTGATGTTGGAGATGACATTGAAGTTGATTTTGGGAGTAAGATAGTGACTTTTAAGGTGCTTGACACGCTAAGCCACGCATCTAAAAAGCAAGCTTCAACTATGTATGAAGTAATAGATGAAAAACATGTAATTTAGGAGCTATAATTTATAGCTCCTTTTCAGTTACTAAAACTATTAGTTTTACTTGATAAAGTGTCTCTTTTAAGGGTATGATAAGGATAGAAATATTGAGGAGCTGGGATGATGTTTCGTAGAAATAAAGAATATAAAGAAGCTAAGAAACAGGGAGAAAAAGTTGTAGAGACTAGCAAAAATCCTATTCTTGACAAGATAAAGAAAGGATTTGCAATAGTCCTATTTTGTATATTTCTTTTTTATTCAGTAACGCTATTCATCCATCAACAAAAACAGCTAAACTCATTAAATGAGCAGAAAAGAGAATTAGAGAATGAAATTATTAATATTCAAGAACAAACAAGAGGTTTAGAAGAAGAGGCTATAAAATTGCATGATAAAGAGTATATTGAATATATAGCAAGAAAAGATTACGGTATGGTAGGAGAAGGAGATATCGTTTTCATACCAGCACAAGAAATAGGTGAATGATGAAGAAAATAGCAGTAATAGACTGTGGTAGTAATTCATTTAGAATGTTGATTGCTAGTTTAAGCAGTCAACATTTTGACGTTATAAAAAGAGAATATCAAATGGTCATGTTAGGTAAGTCGTTATCTTCTAATGAAGGAATTATTGACGATGAATCTTTCAAAAGAGGCATAAAAACACTAGTTAGCTTTAGGAAGGTCATGGATAAATATAATTGTGAGGGATATCATTGTATCGGGACTAGTGCAATGAGAACAGCTACTAATGCTAATAAATTTATAGAAGCATCTAAAGAACTTGCCAATATTGAAATAGAAATTATTAGTGAGCAAGATGAAGCAAGGTATAGTTTTTTTGGCGCATTAGAAACTACAGATGACAAGAATCAGTTTGCTGTATTAGATATTGGTGGGGGAAGTAGTGAGGTTATTTACTTTGATAAAGGCAGATTAATTAGTCACAGTATGCTTTTAGGTGCTGCAAGGTTAAAGAATATGTTTTGGTCAAAAAAATTAACCCCTTCAGAAGATGAGTTTGAGATGGCTGTGAAATATGTTTTAGAAGAAATTAAGAAAGAAAGAATATCTTTCTTAAACAAAAGCTTAATCGGTGTTGCTGGTACAATCACAACATTGGCTTCAATAGAGAAGCAATTAGTTGAATACAGACCACAATATATAAATAATACTATTCTATCTTTGAAAAATATCAAAAGTATGTTATTATATATAATGCGGTTAGATGAAGAGAAGCGTAACAGTGTTCCTGGTATGTTTCCTCCAGAAAGAGCGAATAATATTATAGCTGGTATGATCATTTTAATGGAAATGATGAAAGCACTAGATTTTGATGAAATTAAGGTAAAATCTACTTGTATATTAGAAGGTTTAATATTGATAAAATATTTTTCCAATAGCATTGACAAGTAATTGCTGCTATGATATATTTAACATCGTCACGTCGCGGGGTGGAGCAGTTGGTAGCTCGTCGGGCTCATAACCCGGAGGTCGTAGGTTCGAGTCCTACCCCCGCCACCATTTTTATATAAGGCGGTGTAGCTCAGTTGGCTAGAGCATACGGTTCATACCCGTAAGGCCACTGGTTCGACTCCAGTCGCCGCCACCAATAGTTTAGAAAGCACTTTGTTTCTCACAAAGTGCTTTTAGTTATTATACATCTTTTTTAATATAGCCTGTGAGGAGCCTTCTCATGAATAATAAAAGTTTAAAAGAAGTTGCAATTAAGACAAGTAAAGAATTTGATTGGCCAAAAGAGGGGACTCTAATATTGGCCATTAGTGGTGGTCCAGACTCTACATTGATGATGATATTGATGAAAGAAGTTAGTGAGATAGTTGGGTTTGATTTGCATGTTGTTCATATAGATCACTGTTTACGAGGTAAAAGCTCATTAAAAGATTCACAGTTTGTTAGGGAGCTATCAATTAACAATAATATTAATTGCACTGTTAAAAGAATAGATATTCCATCTATAATGAAAAAAGCAAAAGGCTCAACACAAGAGGTCTGTCGAGAGTTTAGAATTAACTATATAGAAGAACTAGCAAAAAAAATGGGTGCTTTTGGAGTTGCTTATGGTCACAACAAAAATGATCAAGTTGAAACTTTATTAATGAATTTGATTAGAGGGTCAGGTATGAGTGGCTTGGCTGGTATGGATGATTATTCTTATAAGAATGAATTGCTAATAGCTCGACCACTTTTGAAGTTGTTAAGAGAAGATATCATAAGACTGCTTAGTAACAACAAACAAAATTACAGAGTAGATAAGTCTAATTTGAAAGATGATTATACTAGAAATCACATCAGGCATAATTTGATTCCATTCATTGAAAATAATTATAACGCAAATTTTATTGATACCTTAAGCAGAACAAATGAGATTATCTCAATAGACAATGATTACTTAGAAAAAACTGTAAAAAATCATTTTGAGAACAATTTTAACATCGACACTGAAGCTTTTTATGTTAATATTAATGATATTAACAAATTTCATAAATCAATAAAGCTAAGATTATTTAGATATGCCTATGAAGCATTAGTTGGAAGCTTAGAAGAGTTGACTTACAGTCATACTATTGAGATGATTAAGTCTATTGATAAGCCTCATGGATATACTATAAATCTTCCATCTAATATTAGTCTGACAAGAATTTATGACAAGCTTTATATTTATAAAGAAGGATATTTTAAGACAAAAGAGATTAACATCAAAGAAGTCGAGTTAAATAGAGAGATTATTTTTGGCAAATCAAAACTTAAATTTTATATAGCTGAGAATAAAGATAATAATATGAAAAGTGAGAAATATATATTTGATTATGATAAAATTGACTTTCCTATATTTCTAAGAACGAGAAAACCGGGAGATAGAATTAAACCATTTAATATGAATGGTACAAAGAAGATTAAAGACATTTTTATAGATCAAAAAGTATCACCACATCTGCGGGACTCTATTCCTGTTATCGTTGACTGTAATAACAAAATTTTAGCAGTTATAAATATGAAAAGATCTAATTATGCTTTAGTTGATAAAAATACAAAAACTTTGTTAGTATGTGATTTTTTGGAGGTGCCTCAGTGGACAAAGATTTGAGTAGAATTTTAATAACCCAAAAAGAAATTGAAAAAAAAGTAATAGAACTAGGTAGGCTAATTAGTGAAGACTACAAAGGAAAAGATCTACTATTAGTGTGCGTATTAAGAGGGTCAATAATCTTTACTGCTGACTTAATAAGAGCACTTTCAATTCCAGTTAAAGTAGATACTATAGCTGTTAGCAGTTATGGAGATCAAACAAAATCAAGTGGAGTTGTAAGACTTATAAAAGATCTTGATGAAGATATTACAGGTAAACATGTGTTAATTGTAGAGGACATTGTTGATAGCGGATTAACTCTCCAGTATTTGAGAAAAATGCTCGAGCAAAGAAATCCTGCTTCAGTAAAAGTATGTACTTTACTTGATAAGAAGCAAAGAAGAGTGCATGATCAAGAACCAGACTATCATGGATTTATTATTCCAGATGAGTTTGTTGTAGGCTATGGAATGGATTACCAAGAATTTTATCGCCAATTGCCTTATATAGGAGTTTTAGACCAAAAAATTTATAAAGAGTAAAAACTAATTTAATTGTTAGTTAGATGTTGCTATGATAGAATGTTAAATGAGTTTTAGGTAACAGAGAGGAGGAGCTGCGTTTGAACAAGAAAGTTCGCACAGCTAGTGTGTATATATTATTGATAATTATAGCTTTATCCTTAATAAATTACTTTACGTTAAATGGCGAAGAAGCATCCCGACCCGATTATATTACGTTTATCAAGCAAGTTGAGAATGGGATGGTTAGTTCGTTAGTAATACAAGGGAATCAGGGTACAGGTGAATATACTGATGGTTCAGAATTTGAAATATTTCTACCCCCTGAAGATGATGAGTTAAGAGAATTAATGAAAGAGGAAATCCCAAAGCTTGAGTATGAAGAAGCTGAAGGAGCACCTTGGTGGACAGTTGCTTTATCTTATGTTTTGCCTTTTGCATTGTTTATAGGTGTATGGTTTTTCTTTATAAACCGCTCACAAGGTGGCGGAAGCAAGGCAATGAGCTTTGGTAAGAGCAAAGCTAAGTTGCATGATAGCAGTAAAAGCAAAATTACGTTTGCTGATGTAGCTGGATATGAAGAAGTAAAAGATGAACTAGAAGAGATTGTACACTTTCTGAAAAAACCTAGTAAGTTCATAGAAATTGGTGCAAGAATTCCAAAAGGCATATTGCTTATTGGGCCACCAGGAACAGGTAAAACTTACATGGCTAGAGCAGTTGCTGGAGAAGCAGGAGTGCCATTTTTTAGTATTAGTGGTTCAGACTTCGTAGAAATGTTCGTAGGTGTTGGAGCTTCAAGAGTAAGAGACATGTTTGAAAATGCTAAGAAGAATTCTCCATGTATTCTATTTATTGATGAGATAGATGCTGTTGGAAGACATAGAGGAGCTGGCTTAGGTGGTGGGCACGATGAAAGAGAGCAGACTTTGAATCAATTGCTTGTAGAGATGGATGGATTTGAAGAAAATGAAAGTGTCATTATTATGGCTGCTACTAATAGACCAGATATATTAGACCCAGCATTATTAAGACCAGGACGTTTTGATAGGCAAACATTTGTAGGGAAACCTAATATTAGAGAAAGAGAAGCAATTTTAGCAATACACAGCAAGAACAAGCCATTAACAGATGATGTGGAATTAAATGTTTTAGCAAGAAGTACACCTGGATTTACAGCTGCAGATTTAGAAAACCTATTAAATGAGGGAGCTTTATTAGCAGCAAGAGATAATAGGAAAAAAATAACGATGGATGACCTAGAAGAGTCTATTAATAGGGTTATGGCAGGACCACCTAAAAAGATTCGTGTCGATAATGAGAGAAGTAGAAAGATTACTGCTTATCACGAAGCTGGACATGCAATCGTTGGTCATTATATGCCATTTATGGACCCTATCCATACAATTACAATTGTTCCAAGAGGGAAAGCTGGAGGATTTACTATGGCTTTACCAAAGGAAGATTTGAGTTATGTATCTCGAGCAGAGCTATATGATAGAATTGCATATGCTTTAGGTGGAAGAATAGCTGAGAAAATGATTTTTGATGATATTACAACTGGAGCTAGCAATGATATTCAAAGAGTATCAAAAATGGCAAGGGCAATGGTTACTGAGTATGGTATGAGTGATAAGCTTGGACCAATTTCTTACGGTCAAAAATCCGATGAGGTCTTTTTAGGAAGAGATATTGCAAAAGAACATTTATATAGTGATGAAGTTTCTGCATTGATTGATGAAGAAGTGCAAAGAATAATAGATTATTGTTACAGTAAAGCTGAAGATGTGTTGAATAAATATATCGAACAGTTGCATACAGTAGCGCAAGAGTTATTAGAAAATGAGATATTAAAAGCAGAAGAGTTTTTGAAAATAGTAGATGAAAAACCAGAGATAAGAACAAAATATGAATCAATCTAGAATAAGCCAGCTTATAAGCTGGCTTTTTTGTTCTTTAAATAACAATTATTTGTTATAATACTATAGTAATGTAATACCTTTTGGTTAGGAGATGTAATTATGGACTATAAGCTGCCTTTAGAATATACAGTAGTTAATTTGAGTGAAAAGAAATATGCTAGAATGCCAGTCAGAACACATTTGATACAATCTGGTGAGGATATAGTAGAAGTCGTAGCTAAATATACAGGAGATATTGTTGAGACTAATGATATAGTTTTTGTTAGTGAAAAAGCTACTGCAGCTAGTCAAGGTAGGGCTTTTTATTTAGATGAAATAGAACCAAGTTTTTTTGCAAGGTTTCTATCCAAATATGTAAGGAAGGTCCCTTATGGCATTGGACTGGGATGCCCTCACACAATGGAAATGGCTATAAGAGAGTGTGGCCTAATAAGAATTATATTTGCGGCAGGAATACATGTAGTTAGTAAAACCTTATTTAAAAGAGAAGGTGATTTTTATCGAGTAGCAGGTATGCAAGCAGCCCTAATTGATGGTCCAGTTGATTACGCCATACCTCCTTTTAATAAGATGGTTGTTTTGGGGCCAAAAGAACCGCAAAAGATAGCTCAAAAAATTGCTGATAGAATTGGGTGTTATGCTGCAATTGTTGATGTGAACGATATAGCAGGTGCATGGGTTATTGGTGCATCACAAGGACTAGATAAAGACCTAGTTGAAAGAATAATTGATGACAACCCATTAGGGCAAACAGATGAGCAAACACCTATGGGTATAATTAGGGAAGTTAATTAATGAATATGCATCAATAAGCATAAATAATTAATTTAAATATTTTATGAAATGTGTTTTAGTGTTATAATAAATATGGTAATGATTAATAGGAGGTAATAAGATGAAAAGTGATGTTCAAATAGCACAAGAAGCTAAAATGGATCCAATTGTTGGTATTGCAAAAGAAATTGGAATTAAAGAAGAAGAATTAGAATTATATGGTAATTACAAAGCAAAAGTTAACTTAAAGATTTGGGATAGAGTAAAGGACAATCCAAATGGTAAACTTATATTAGTAACTGCTATAACCCCAACTCCTGCAGGAGAAGGTAAAACAACTACAACTATTGGCTTAGGGCAAGCATTAGCTAAGCTAGGCAAGAAAACAATGATGGCAGTTAGAGAGCCTTCTTTAGGACCTTGTATGGGTATTAAAGGTGGAGCAGCTGGTGGAGGATATTCACAAGTAGTACCAATGGAAGATATTAATCTTCATTTTACTGGAGACATCCCTGCTATTCAAACTGCGCACAATCTTTTATGTGCTATGTTAGATAACCATTTATATAGAGGAAATAAACTTAAAATTGATACAAATAACATAGTTATAAATAGAGTAATGGATATGAATGAGAGAGCTTTAAGAGATATAGTTATTGCTCTTGGTAAAAATGGCGTTACAAGAGAAGATCATTTCGATATTACTGTAGCATCTGAAGTTATGGCTATTTTGTGCTTAGCTTCTGACTTACAAGATCTAAAACAAAGATTAAGTAAAATGATTGTTGCATTTAATATGGATGGAGAACCAATTACTGCAGGTGATCTAAACGCACAAGGTGCTATGGCATTGTTGCTTAAAGATGCGATAAATCCTAATCTAGTACAAACATTAGAGCATGTTCCTGTATTCATCCATGGCGGACCATTTGCTAATATCGCTCATGGTACAAATAGTATTGTTGCTTCAAAAATTGGTCTAAAATTATCTGATTACTTTGTCACTGAAGCTGGGTTCGGAGCTGACTTAGGAGCAGAAAAATTCTTTAATATTGTGTCAAGATTTGCTGGGTTTAAACCAGATGCAGTTGTTCTTGTAGCAACAGTCAGAGCACTTAAGATGAATGGCGGAGTATCTAAGAGTAATCTTGATGAAGAAAATTTAGAAGCACTTAAAGAAGGCATGGATAATTTAGAGCAACATGTCGAAAATATCAAAAAGTTTGGCATAAATCCTGTTGTAGCTATCAATAGATTCCCTACTGATACAGAAGCAGAATTGAAAATGGTAGAAGATTTATGTGAAAAACTAGGTGTTGAGGTTGCTTTGTCTGAAGTCTTTGCTAAAGGTGGCGAAGGTGGAGTAGAATTAGCAAAAAAGGTAATTGAAGTTATTGAGTCAGGTAAAAATAACTTTGTTCAATTATATGAAAATGAACTATCATTAAGAGAAAAGATTGAAAAGGTCGCTAAAGAAATTTATCGTGCAGATAGAGTTATTTTCTATAAAGCTGCAAGACAGAAATTGAAAGCATATGAAGAGTTAGGATATGGAGACTTCCCAGTTTGCATGGCTAAAACACAATACTCATTCTCTGACGATCCTAAGAAAATTAATGTTCCAAAAGGATTTAAGATTAGAATTAGAGATGTGAGAGTTTCTGCTGGTGCAGGATTCGTAGTAGCTTTGGCCGGTTCAGTTATGACTATGCCAGGATTACCAGGAACACCTGCTGCAGAAAACATGGATATAAAAGAAGACGGAACAATTGTAGGATTGTTCTAAGCTATAGTTTAATAGCAAAATAATAAATCCCAAGTGAATTAGATTCACTTGGGATTTTCTTATCTGATGATACCAATCAAAACCCTAACAAATAAAACAGTTAACAAAGGCGAGATGAAATTGTACACTCTTTTACTATATAAGTATAGTGTTAGTGTGAAAATAGGAATGAAAAGAATAGCATTGTATATATTATATGAATTTAATCTTCCAATATCAA
This sequence comes from Clostridia bacterium, assembly GCA_046542315.1. GTDB lineage: Bacteria > Bacillota > UBA994 > PWPR01 > PWPR01 > PWPR01. The sequence goes on along the minus strand of JBKHBO010000001.1, from coordinate 72,792 downwards.
TCAAAGAAAAAACAAGATAAACTATTATGCTATAAATTACTATTGTTAAACACTCAAATTTCTGTTTGTCAAATTCTCTATGCAAGAATGGAATAAAGCTGTAAAGCATAAAAGATAGCCAAGTTAAACTAGTAGTGAGAAAAAACATATTTTCAAATGTTAAATTGAGCTTCATTGATTGTAAAGTTATTGAAGTATTCCCAAAAAGTAAAAAAGTTATTAGTGCAATAGTTAGGGGTAAAAAAATAAGAGTATTTTTAGAGTAATTGATAAATTTTAAATCAAATGATCTAACTTCATTTTTAAAGTATAACAAATATAATATATACCCTAAAGAGATCATTAAAATAATTTGGACAGTATATATATTAGGTTTTAAATATAATAACCCAAGCCAGAGAAAGTTAGTTAAGAGAGAAATTTTTAAAGGCTTTGAGCTAACCTTTCTAGAGTTTAAGCTTCTATTAGGTTCATCTATTGGTTTTCTATCGGTCATAACAATAATTGCAAACAAAACTGCTATAGTAAACATTACATGAATTAAAGATACTAGAAAGAAGGTGGATTTATTAAATAATCCTTCATTATTTATATCAGTAATGTTAATAAAACTATCATCCACGTTGGCAACTATATGCCCATATTTTTCACTAAGTGGATAGTACTTTTTTCCTATAGGGGTTTCTAAAAAGGGAGTTTTCCCCAATATCGTTGGGAAAGCGTTCTTAGCATTATTTATGAAAAATTCTTCTTCACTATTATATAAAACTAAGTCCCCCATTATTTGATAATACTCATCTTCTCTTAAGAATATATATGTTTCATCTGTAATATATTGGTTTTGATCATAATTGATGTTTCCATTAGCGTATATAACAATACCTAAGGGGTTATTATTCTGTTCTATAGGGACAATATAACCACCTTGATTGAAATCTAGCTCATACCCAGAATCAAGTGTGTAATTAATATCGTCAAAAGACATTACATTAGATGAACTCAAATCATCTATTAAAAAGCCTTTAGTTTGTGGTAAGAATAATAATAAGATATTACCTACAATTACAATTAAGACAGTAATTATGATTAATGTAATTTTTAGTCTAAAAGTGAGGTCTCTTGGGAACAATTTAGTAACTCCTTTAAAAAATTCTGAATTTTGGTCTGTTTCAGTTGCCATTGACAATAAGATGTCTTATGCTAAAATGAGTTGAGACAATTATTAACAGTATTTGAGGTGTGAAGTTATGAATAATGATAAGGTACAACAGTATTATAAAGAAATAAACAAGTTAAAGAAAGATGTAAATGCAATTATCTTAGCACATTATTACCAAAGACCAGAGATTCAAGATATTGCCGATTATGTAGGAGACTCTTTTGGACTTGCAAAAACGGCATCGGAAAGTGATGCCGAAGTTATAATTTTTTGTGGGGTGCATTTTATGGCAGAAAGCGCAGCCATACTTTCTCCGGATAAAAAGGTGTATATGCCAGAGGTTAAAGCAGGATGCCCAATGGCAGAAATGGCAGATGCTGAGGGTTTAAGAAAATTAAAGGAAGAACATCCCAATGCAGTAGTTGTTTCTTATGTAAATACTACAGCTGCTGTAAAAGCCGAAAGTGATTATTGCTGCACTTCTTCAAATGCAGTGAAAATTTTTGATCAAATTCCTGAGGATAAGCAAATAATTTTTGTCCCAGATAAAAATTTAGGTAATTATGCAGCAAAACAGTCTGGTAGAGAAATCATATTATGGCCAGGATACTGCAATACACACGATGCTTTATTACCAGAAGATGTTTTTGAAATAAAACAAAAATATCCAGAAGCTCAAGTAGCTGCTCATCCAGAGTGCAGACCAGAAGTATTAGATTTAGTAGATTATGTGGGTAGTACAGCAGGCTTAATGGATTATGTAAGTAAAACTGATTATAAACAATATATCATTGCTACTGAGATGGGCATGTTGCATTCTCTAAGAAATAATAATCCAGAGAAAGAAATTATACTAGCAAGTAATAAATTAGTTTGCCCAAACATGAAACTGACGACACTACCAAATTTAGTAGAAGTTTTAAGAAATAGAGAACATATAATAAAAGTAGATGAAGAAATAGCCAAGAAAGCAAAGATTGCATTAAAAAGAATGCTAGAGGTAAGTTGATCTGATGGATAACAGGTACCTAATAAATTTAGACCAATTTAAAATTGATGATATTTGTGAAACCAATTTACTGGTCTTGGGAAGTGGAGTAGCTGGCTTGTACACAGCTCTAAAAACTGCAATGAGAGGATATAAAGTAACTATAGTTACTAAAGACTTTAAGGAAAGCAATACTCGATATGCACAAGGTGGTATTGCAGCAGTTTTAGACTCTATTAATGACTCTTATCAAGATCATATTACAGATACATTGAATGCTGGAGCAGGCCTTTGTGATAAGTCTGCAGTAGAAGTAATGGCTAAAGAAGGCCCTAAACTAGTTAAAGAACTAATGGAATTAGGTACGCATTTTGATACAGAAGATGGCTCAATACATCTAACTAAAGAAGGCGGTCATAGTCACAGAAGAGTATTACATAGTGATGGTGATCAAACAGGCAAGGAAATTGCAAGGTCATTACAAGAAGCTGTTATCAATAATCCTTTAATTGATGTCCAAATTGGATTTGCGATAGATTTAGTTACAAAAGGAAATAGATGTAATGGTGCAATTATAATGGTAGAAGATAAAATGAAATTCTATATTAGCTATGCCACAGTGATTGCAACTGGAGGTTTGGGGCAAATATATAAAAACACTACAAACCCTACTGTTGCTACTTCTGATGGAATAGCTATGGCTTATCGTGCAGGTGCTGATATGCGGAACATGGGTTTAGTTCAATTTCACCCAACTGCTTTATGTGTTTCTGGTAAGCCAACCTTTTTAATTTCTGAAGCGGTAAGAGGAGAAGGTGCTATATTATTAAATTCTGCCAATGAGAGATTCATGAAGCAAGATAAGTATAAAATGGCTGAACTAGAACCAAGAGATATAGTGGCAAAAGAAATAGTTAACCAAATTAGCAAGACTAATCATAATAGTGTTTACTTAAATGTAAAGCCATTAGCTGATAAAGGAATAAACTTTAGTGAAAGATTCCCATATATATTTCAAAAATTAAAAGAATTCGATATAGATCTTAAAGATGGAATAATCCCAGTAGCTCCAGCAGCCCATTATGCTATGGGTGGTATAGCTGTAGACATAAATGGTAGAACTTCTATAGATTGTTTATATGCTTCTGGTGAAGGGGCATGTGCAGCTTTACACGGAGCTAATAGATTAGCAAGTAATTCTTTATTAGATGGTCTGGTATTTTCAAACCGGATAGCAATTGACTTTGATAAAAGCATTTCAAAAAAATATAATTATAGTTTTAATGAGTTTAATATAGATCGAGATAAAAAAGACATTTCGTTTAAAAGTGTAAGAAAAAAAATCAAACATACTATGTGGGAAAATGCTGGCTTGATTAGGAGCGAAGATAGCTTACTGGATTCTATTAATGACTTAAGTAAGTTGTATCCATTTGTATGGCAAAACCATAATAATGTTGATGATTTTGAAACAGTAAATATGTGGACAACTGCAATGCTAGTTGCTAGGTCTGCTTTATGGCGAAGAGAGAGTAGAGGAAGTCATTATAGAGAAGATTACCCAGAACAAAATGATAAATATTTGGTTTCTGATATTATTAGGAGGTAAAAACTTATGTTAAATAGAATTATCATTGAGCCAATTGTTAGGAGAGCCTTAGTTGAAGATATTGGTAATGGTGATTTAACCACGACAGCTATCATACCAGAAAACCTTTCTGCTAAAGCGATTATTCATGCAAAAGAAGATGGAGTTTTAGCAGGCATGCCTTTGGTAAAAGAGGTTTATAGAATTATCGATGAAAATGTGAGAGTAGAAGTCCTCAAATCGGAAGGGTCCGTAGTTGAAAAAGGAACTACTCTTGCAGAGATTACAGGAAGAGCTAAATCAATTTTAACAGGTGAAAGAGTAGCGCTGAATTTTTTACAAAGAATGTCAGGCATAGCTACAAAAACTAGAAGTATGGCAGAACTAATTAAATATTTTGATTGTCATTTGACTGATACTAGAAAGACTACTCCAGGACTAAGAATTCTTGAGAAATATTCTGTCCACATAGGCGGTGGGAGAAATCATAGATTTGATTTATCCAGTAGCATTTTGATAAAAGATAATCATATAGAAGTAAGCAACGGAATTCAAAATGCAGTGGCAGCAGCAAAAAGAGCCGTAGGGCATACAACAAAGATTGAAGTAGAAGTTAAAAGCCTTAATGAAGTTAAAGAAGCATTAACTACAGGAGCAGATATCATTATGCTTGACAATATGGACGTAGAAACGATGAGAGAGGCAGTCTTGCTCATTGGAGACAAGGCAATTATAGAGGCTTCTGGAAACATAACTGAAGAAAACATTAAAGAAGTTGCTAACACTGGAGTTGATTTTATATCTTCAGGTAGCTTAACGCATAGCTTTTCCTCACTGGATATTAGTATAGATATAGCTTATGACAAGAAAAAATAGTTTAGGAAAAGGTTGGCTACTTGATAGATTTAGTGGTCGACTTTTTTTCTATGATGAAATTGATTCGACGATGACTGAAGCTAAAAGACTAGCTAATAAACAAGGTCTAACAGATGGTATGCTTTTATTAGCAGAAGTTCAAACTGGAGGAAAAGGAAGAAGAGGGAGGGCCTGGCATTCTGAAAAAGGAGGAATATGGCTTTCCTATATTGTAAGTCCTAGGTTAAGCAGAGAGTATTATACTCTATATCCTATTATGACAGCAGTTGCTCTTTTCAAATGTTTAGAAAAATTTAATGTTTCCTCTAAAATTAAGTGGCCTAATGATATTGTTGTTGATAATAAAAAAATGGCAGGCATAGCGATTGATTTAATATCTAAAGATAACGACAAGTTAGTTATAGGGCTTGGAATAAATGTATATAATAAAACTATTGATATAGCAACAAAAGTTAGTGATTATAATAAAGGTATTAAAATAGATCAGTTTTTTGCTAGTGTTGTAGAACATTTAGACAAATATAAAGAGATATTAGAAGAAGACAAACAAGAGATAATAGATCTTTGGAAAGAGTCAAATAATGTGTTAGGCAATGAAGTTAAGATTATCCCAGCTGATGGTAGTGATTCATATTATGCTATAGCAGTTGATATTAGCAAAAATGGTGCTTTGATTATTGAAAATGAAGGAATAAGAAAGTCTGTAGTAGCAGCAGATGTTTCATTAAGGATTAGGTAGGAGAGTAGTATGGAAACCAAAGTATTAAAACCAAATAAAATGAATATCAAGCTTGCCGCTAAGCTTATTAATAATGGGGAAATTATTGGATTCCCTACTGAAACAGTTTATGGGCTTGGAGCTGATGCTTTCAATGAGTCGGCTGTAAAAAAAATCTTTCAAGCAAAAAATAGACCTTCTGATAACCCATTAATTGTTCATATACAAGATACTTCACAATTGGTTGAATTAACTTATGAACTGACAGAACTAGAAAAGAGAATAATTAATTCTTTTTGGCCTGGTCCTTTATCGATAGTTTTAAAGTCAAAAGAAAAGGTTCCTAAAGTTGTAACAGCTGGATTAGATACAATAGCAGTTAGGTTGCCAGCTCATCCAGTTGCTAAAGAAATTATAAAAGAAGCAAAAGTGCCAATCGCAGCTCCTAGTGCTAATATTTCTGGCAAGCCTAGTGCTACCTCTGCTCAACATGTTTTTAATGATTTTGAGTCTAAAATTCCATTAATCATTGATGGAGGCAAGAGTGATTTTGGGTTGGAGAGCTCTGTGATAAGGGTTTTAGAAGGTCAAATTGTAATATTAAGGCCTGGTGCAATTACGAGAGAAATGTTATCAAAAATTGCTCCAACTACATTAAGCAAAAATCATGAAGACACCACTCCAGCATCTCCAGGAATTAAACATCCACATTACCATCCAAATGCTAAGATTATATTAGTAAAAGGGATGAATTATGAAGAGATTAGTAATAAAGTAAAGAAGATAAATAACCCTAATAGAAGGCAGGCATTTTTTGGCTTTGAAAAAATTTCAAGTAGTGATAACTTTTTTAAATATTCAGAGGTAAAAGGTGACAATCGGCTATATGATTATGCTCAGAATCTATATTCATTTTTCAGAGATTGTGATCAACTTGGTGTAGACGAGATAATCATTCACCAAGTTCCTTTGATTGGCTTAGGTCATGCAATAATGAATAGAATAGAGAAAGCATCAGATGAGATTTTTTAATAGGAGAGATTAACTGTGAAAAGACTATTATTTGTTTGTACAGGCAATACCTGTAGAAGTAGTATGGCAGAAGGATTAGCAAAAGAAATATTTAACAACTTAGGATTATCAGAGTGGGAAATTCACTCAGCAGGTACTTATGCAATAAGGGGACAAAAAGCAAATCCAAAGGCTATTAAGGTAGCATTTGAAGAAGGTATAGATTTATCAGAATATAAGAGCAAAAGTATACCTGCAAATATTAATGATTATGACTTGGTATTAACAATGACAAAATCACATAAAAGACAGATAGAAGAGTTGTTTGAATTAGATGATAGAAAACTTTTCATGTTAAATAAATTTGCCTATGGAACTGAAGAAAACGTAGTAGATCCATTTGGAAAAGAGATCGATGCATACAGAGAAACATTTACTCAGTTGAAAGAGGCTTTAAAAAAGGTTGCAAACAAGATAAAAAAACAATAAGAGAATTTGCCCTCTATTATTCCATACGGTATAATAGGATAGGGTTTAAAAGACATTATGGAGCTGAGATTGTGAGTAAAAAAATTTTTATAGGTGCAGATCATGGAGGTTATCAAACAAAGCAAGAATTGATACCTTTTTTAGCAGAATTAGGGTATGAAATAGTTGATATGGGAACACATAGTGAAAAGTCCGTAGATTATCCTGATATAGCAAAAAATGTTTCAATAGAAGTAATTAAGAGTGAAGCTTTAGGGATTTTAATTTGTGGTACAGGGATTGGTATGGCTATTGCGGCTAATAAAGTTAAAGGTGTTAGAGCGGCTAGTATCAGAGATGCTTATTCAGCAAAAATGCTTAGAAGACATAACGATGGCAATATATTATGTCTTGGTGGAAGAGTAGTAGGAATTGAAATGCAAAAAGAATTAGTGAAGGCTTTTTTAAATGCTGAATTTGATGGTGGTCGACATCAAAGAAGAGTAAACAAAATTATTAATATAGAAAACTAAACTTTAGGAGGAATTTTTTGTGATGAATTATTTAGAGAGTGTTGATCCTGCTATTGCAAAAGCAATAGAAAATGAGTTAGGTAGACAGAGAGACAAAATAGAACTTATAGCTTCAGAGAATTTTGTTAGTAGAGCTGTGTTAGAAGCTCAAGGAAGTATTATGACTAACAAATATGCTGAAGGCTATCCTCATAGAAGATATTATGGTGGATGTGAATATGTAGATGTTGCTGAGGACTTGGCTAGAGACAGAGCTAAAGAGCTGTTTGGAGCAGAGCACGCCAATGTACAACCTCATTCAGGTTCGCAAGCTAATATGGCTGTTTATATGGCAATGTTGAAGCCTGGAGACACAATCTTAGGTATGAGTTTAGACCACGGTGGACATCTTACTCATGGATCACCAGTTAATTTTTCTGGTATTTTGTACAACATTGTTGCATATGGTGTTGATTCAAAAAATGGTAAAATTGACTACGATGATGTTAGACAAAAAGCAATAGAAGCTAAACCAAAACTTATATTAGCAGGTGCTTCTGCTTACTCAAGAGAGATAGACTTTGCAAAATTCAAAGAAATAGCAGATGAAGTTGATGCATACCTTATGGTCGATATGGCTCATATTGCAGGATTAGTAGCTGTTGGCTTACATATGAACCCAGTCCCATATGCTGATTTTGTAACAACAACAACACATAAGACTTTAAGAGGACCTAGAGGTGGCATGATTCTCTGTAAGAAAGAATATGCTAAAAAAATTGACAAAATGATTTTTCCTGGAATTCAAGGTGGTCCACTAATGCACGTAATAGCTGCAAAAGCGGTAGCTTTTAAAGAAGCATTATCTCCAGACTTTAAAGAGTATGGAAAAAGAGTAATTGAAAATGCTAATGCATTAGGAGAAGCTTTGAAAGAAAGAGGAATTGATATTGTTTCAGATGGAACAGACAATCATCTACTTCTTCTTGATTTGAGAAGCAAAGGATTAACAGGTAAAAAAGTTGAACGCGCTCTTGATGATATTGGAATTACTACTAATAAAAATACTATCCCAGATGATCCAGAAAGTCCTTTTGTAACTAGTGGTATTAGAATTGGTACCCCTGCAATGACAACAAGAGGTATGGGCGTTGAAGAAATGAAAGAAATTGCAAATATGATTGCAGATACAATTGAGAACATTGGAAATGAAGCTGCTTTAGCTGGTGTTTCTAAACGAGTAAAAGATCTATGTAATAGGTTCCCTCTATACGCATAGAAACTGCATTAATTTTGTAATAAAGCCCGCCTGCTACAGGCGGGCTTATATCATAAATTGGAGGTTAAAAATGGAAAAAGTACACGTTATGGACCATCCCTTAATCTTGCATAAGCTAACGTTTCTAAGAGATAAAAATACAGGGAATAAAAACTTTAGAGAATTAGTTGAAGAGATAGCAACACTGATGGCTTATGAAGCAACAAGAGATTTAGAATTAGTAGATTGTGAAGTAGAAACTCCAATATGCGCTACAAAATCAAAAGTTTTAGCAGGAAAAAAAATAGCTGTTGTTCCAATATTAAGAGCAGGGTTAGGCATGGTAGAAGGTTTTTTAAAACTTGTACCACACGCAAAAGTAGGTCATATTGGCTTGTATAGAGATCCAGAAACACTAAAACCTGTTTCATATTATTATAAAATGCCTACTGATATATCAGAGAGAGAGGTAGTAGTGGTAGATCCAATGTTGGCCACAGGAGGGTCTGCAGTTGCTACAATTAAAAAATTGAAAGAATCCTCTCCTAAATCAATAAAATTGATGATTTTAATTGCAGCACCTGAGGGAATAGAAGCTGTAAGAAAAGAATTTCCTGATATAGAAATATATGTAGCAGCAGTAGATGAAAAACTAAATAGTCATGGATATATCGTGCCCGGTTTAGGCGATGCTGGTGACAGGCTGTTTGGTACCAAATGATGAATAGACCAAATTGGGATGAATATTTTATTGGCATTACTAAACTAGTAGCTGAAAGGAGCACATGTCTTAGAAGAAAAGTTGGTGCTATTATTGTGAAAGATAAAAGAATATTAGCAACTGGTTACAACGGAGCTCCAACAGGTTTAAAGCACTGTGCTGAGGTAGGATGTATTAGAGAACAAATGAATGTCCCATCAGGCCAAAGGCATGAACTATGTAGAGGATTGCATGCTGAACAAAATGCAATAATACAAGCAGCTCTGGCAGGCGTAAGTATAAGAGAAGGCACTGTGTACTGTACGACATTCCCTTGTTCTGTCTGTGCAAAGATGTTAATCAACGCACAAATTAAAGAAATAATTTATGTGTCAGACTATATGGATCAACTTTCCAAAGAATTATTCGAGGAAGCAGGCATTAAAGTAAGAAAAATCAATTAATTTTATATTATTATATAATTTTAATATGTTATAATAAAGAAATTAAAATCGAGGAGGCAAATATCGTGAAGCAAAGTGAAAAGTTTAGCAAGAAAGCCTTAACGTTTGACGATGTACTATTAGTGCCAGCTCATTCTGAAGTATTGCCAAATGAAGCAATAACTAAGACAAGATTCACTAGGAATATAGAATTACACATTCCTATTATTAGTGCAGCAATGGATACGGTAACTACTGCAAGAATGGCAATTGCAATGGCAAGAGTAGGAGGCATAGGTGTAATACACAAAAACATGAGTATAGAAAGACAAGCAGAAGAAGTCGATAAAGTTAAAAGAAGCGAACATGGAGTAATAGTAGATCCTGTCTTTTTATCTCCTGATCACACACTCGCAGATGCAGAAATGTTAATGAGTAAATACAGAATATCAGGTGTTCCTATAACTGTAGGTAAAGAACTGGTAGGAATTATTACAAACAGGGATATGCGATTTGAAGAAGATATGAGTAGAAAGATTTCAGAAGTCATGACTAAAGAAAATCTTGTTACTGCTCCAATAGGAACTACCCCAGAAGAAGCCAAAGCAATTTTACAGAAACATAAAATAGAGAAATTGCCTCTTATAGACAAAAATTATGAACTAAAAGGTTTAATAACAATTAAAGATATTGAAAAAGCAAAGAAGTACCCAAATTCTACAAAAGATTCACAAAGTCGTCTAAGAGCATGTGCTGCTATTAGCACAGGTAAAGACTCAATAGATAGAGCAGATGCACTAGTTGCTGCGGGAGTAGATGCTTTAGTCGTTGATACTGCTCATGGACATAACCAAGGCGTAATTGATCAGGTAAAATATATAAAAGAGAGATATCCAGATGTTGATGTTATTGCTGGAAACGTAGCAACTGGAGAGGCAACTGAAGCTCTGATAAAAGCTGGAGCAGATGCGATTAAAGTGGGTATTGGACCAGGTTCTATTTGTACTACTAGAGTAATCGCTGGGATTGGAGTTCCTCAGATTACTGCAGTATATGATTGTAGCCAAGTTGCAAAAAAATACAATGTTCCGATAATTGCAGATGGTGGTATTAAATACAGTGGAGACATGGTCAAAGCGATTGCAGCTGGAGCTGACAGTGTTATGTTGGGTAGTATAATAGCAGGAACTGAAGAAAGCCCTGGTGAGACTATGATTTATAAAGGAAGAACTTTCAAAGTATATAGGGGAATGGGTTCTCTAGGAGCTATGAAAGAAGGAAGTAAGGATAGATACTTCCAATCTGATTCATCAAAATTTGTCCCTGAAGGAATAGAAGGTAGAGTAGCTTATAAAGGTCCTTTACACGATACAGTTTATCAATTAATCGGTGGTTTGAGATCTGGAATGGGGTATTGCGGTACAAAAACTATAGAAGAATTGCAGACAAAATCAAAATTTGTTCAGATTACATCTGCAGGACTTATAGAAAGTCACCCTCATGATGTTCAGATTACAAAAGAATCACCAAATTATAGTGTAGAAAATTAATATTACAAGAAGGAATATAACAGATTATCTAGAAATATATAAGGTACGCATTTAAAAGGTTATTTAAAGGAGGCAGCTGGAATGAAAGCTTATACAACTGATAAAATCCGTAATATTGCTCTAATTTCGCATAGTGGAGCAGGTAAAACATCAATCACTGAAGCATTCTATTATGATAGCGGAGCTACCACTCGATTGGGTAAGGTAGAAGACGGGAATACTGTTTCAGACTTTACTAATCAAGAGAAAAAACGAACTATATCCATAGAAACAGCAGTAGTTCCATGTGAATGGAAAAAACATAAAATAAATGTTTTAGATACGCCTGGATACTTTGACTTTGTTGGAGAGGTGAAAGCCGCTTTACACGTTGCAGATTCTGCAGCAGTAGTTGTTTGTGGTGTTTCTGGAATAGAGGTAGGCACAGAGTTAGTCATGCAATATGCTGATGAATATGAATTGCCTAGAATTATTATTATTAATAAATTGAATCGAGAGAATGCCAATTATTTTAAAGTCGTTCAAGACTTAAGAGATGAATATGGTAATAATATAGTTCCTTTATATGTTCCAATTGGTAAGGAATCTGAATTTAATGGTGTTCTTAATATTATGACTAATAAAGCATATCAATTTGTTGGTGATGGTAGAGAGGTCAAAGAGATTGACCCACCTGCAAACCTACTAGAACAAGTTGAAGATTATAAGGTTCAACTCATAGAATCTGTTGTAGAGCAAGATGATGAGTTGATGATGATGTATCTAGAAGGAGAAGAAATTCCTGAAGAGACATTAAATGAAGCATTGAAGCAAACTGTAAAAGAAGGCTTAGTAGTACCAGTTTTCCCAGCTGCAGCTACAGTGAATGTGGGAATTCAGCCTATTATGGATTCTATTGTAGAGCTTATGCCTCAACCAAAAGTTTACGAAGAAGCAGAAGGGCAAGATGCTGCTTTAGTATTTAAAACAATATCTGATGACTATGTCGGAAAGATAAATATATTTAAAGTATACTCTGGCTCAATTAAGGCAGACACAGAATATTATAACTCTACAAAAGAACAAAGTGAAAGACTTGGTTCAGTATTTGTAGTAAAAGGTAAAGAACAAGAAAATTTAAAAGAAATTAACGTAGGAGATATTGGTGGAGTTGCTAAACTGAATGATACTGATACTAACGATAGTTTGGTAGAAGACGATTCAGACTTAGTTTTACCACAAATAGAATTCCCAGAGCCAATAATATCTATGTCAATTGAGACAGAATCTCAAGGTTCTGAAGAGAAAATTGGAACAGGACTTTCAAGACTACAAGAAGCAGATCCAACGTTTATATCTGAAAGAAGTAGAGAAACAAATGAGACTATCATTTCAGGTATGGGTGGAATGCATCTTCAAATTATAAAGGCTAGATTAGCTGAAAGATTTGATGTAGATGTAAATTTGAAAGCACCAAAGATCCCGTATAGAGAAACTATAAAAAAGAAAATTACTACAGAATATAAACATAAGAAGCAATCAGGTGGTAAAGGGCAATATGGACATGTTGTTATGGATTTAGAGCCATTAACTAATGGTGAGGATTATGAATTTGTAGACTCTATTTTTGGTGGATCTGTACCAAGACAATACATACCTGCAGTTGATAAAGGTATCAAGGAAACATTGGGTGAAGGTCCTTTAGCTGGATATCCAGTAGTACAGGTAAAAGTTGATTTGAAAGATGGATCTTATCATGATGTTGATTCTTCAGAAATGGCTTTCAAAATTGCAGCTAGTCAAGCATTTAAAAAAGGATTCATACAAGCACAACCTGCTTTACTTGAGCCCATCTATAATTTAGAAGTAACAATCCCTGATGATTATATGGGAGATATTATGGGAGATCTTAATAAGAAGCGCGGTAGGATTATGGGAATGGAGCCTTCAGGTCGAATTCAAACTATAAAGGCGCAGGTTCCACTAGCGGAGATGGCTTCATATGCGACTGATGTTAGATCTATGACTCAAGGTAGAGGTTTATTCAAACTCGAATTCTCACATTATGATGAGGTGCCTTCAAATATAGCAGAAAAAATAATTGAAGATAGCAAAAAAGAAGAAGAATAGGTCTAAATCTTTTTCTAAAGTATAAAATAAATATGATGTAACATTAGCAGGGTAGATTTTACCCTGCTTTTTATTTTTTCTATCTTAAAGTCAGATAAAGTCAAAAAAAGCTTGAATTTCTTCCCTTTGCATTTTATAATATAGTCAAAGAAAGTCAAAAAGTGATAGAAGGTCAAGGAGGTGGTTGCAGTGGCAACAATTGCAGACCTTATTGCTAAGTATATACAAAGCGAGCTTGAGGAAACACAAGGACAACTAGAATTAAAAAGGAAAGAATTAGCTAAGAAATTTAATTGTGTTCCTTCACAAATCACTTATGTTTTGAAAACTAGATTCACACCTTCTAATGGGTATCATGTAGTTAGTGTTAGAGGTGGAGGAGGATTTATTAGAATAATAGAAAGGTCTATTGATGACCAGATATATGAAAAAATTGGAGACGAAGTTACAGAAAAAACAGCGAGGCTGCTGCTAAAAAATTTAAGTGACAGAGAAGTGATAACTAATCAAGAATTAAAAATCCTAAGGCCGCTTGTAAGCGACTCAATATTAGGGTTAAGTGGAGAAGGAGCAAATCATATGAGAAGTCGGATTTTAAAGTCAGTTATTAGTTCAATTTTAACATAATTGGAGGTGGAGTAATGAAATGTGAAAGATGTCATGTTAATGAAGCCAGCGTAAAGATGGTAAGGATTATAAATAATAAAAAAGAAGAAATTTACTTATGTGAAGAATGCGCACAAAAAGAAAATGCCTTTTCATTTGGAAACCAAGGATTCTCAGTATCAGATTTTTTAAGTAGTTTTATGGGGTTTAACCCCCAGAAACAAATTTATGAGAGAGAAACTTCAGAAAAGACATGCGAAAAATGTAATATGACTTGGGATGAGTTTAGAAGAAATAGTCGACTTGGTTGCGATGAGTGTTATGAAACATTCAAAGACAGGTTAATGCCTATGATTAGACAAATCCATGGGCATACAGAACACCAGGGACGAATTCCACCTCTTGAAGGAGAGCAAAAAAAACATAAGTTAAAGAAACTAAAGGAAAAATTACAATTAGCAATCATTGATGAAAGATATGAAGATGCAGCAACAATTAGAGATGAGATAAAAGAGTTGGAGGAGGAATAAAAGTGGAAGAAATCAAAAGTGCTTGGATAGATTCTGCTAAAAAAAATGATAATATAGTTGTAAGTAGTAGGATCCGTATTGCAAGAAATTTATCAGACTTTTCTTTTCCAACTAAAATATCTAAAGAGCAAAGCAAAGCACTAAAGAATGAAATCTATAAAATATTTGAAAATGATGATAATATGAATAGCTATGATATACAGGATTTATCACAAATTGAGAGACAAAGTTTAGTTGATAAGCGATTAATAAGTCCGCAATTTGCAAAAATAGACATTATTGCAACAGGCCTTCTTGTCAATAAAAAAGGAAGTCTGAGCGTGATGATAAATGAGGAAGACCACTTAAGGATTCAATCAATTCAACCAGGGTTGAAGTTGTCTGAATGTTATGATGAAACTAGTGCACTGGATGGCTATTTAGAGAAGAAGCTTAAGTATGCTTATGATTCACAGTTAGGTTACTTTACATCTTGTATAACAAATCTAGGAACTGGCCTAAGAGCTTCAGTTATGCTCCACTTGCCAGCACTAGTTATGACAGGGAACATTTCTAAATCTCTGAATGCTATAGCTAAGCTAGGATTTGTAGCAAGAGGTATTTATGGTGAAGGAAGTGAAACATTAGGTAATATGTTTCAAATTAGCAACCAGATCACCTTAGGAAGAAGTGAAGAAGAGATTATAGCAAACCTTAATAGTGTAATATCAAGGCTTGTTGAACAAGAGAAAAGCGCTAGGAATTATTTAAAAGAGGAATATAATTTAACTTTAGAGGACCAAGTTGGAAGAGCTTTAGGCATACTGAAGTATTGTCAAAAAATAACTAGTGGAGAGGCAATGAAGCTTTTATCTGATTTAAGGGTTGGATTAGATATGGATTTAATAAGTGGGATTGATGTTAAATTAATAAACTTACTTATTTATAAAATACAACCTGCTTCATTACAATTGGTCGCTGGAGAAGAGTTTAGTAGTTCAGATAGAGATATAATTAGAGCAAAAGTATTAAGGCAAAATTTAAAAGGAGTTGAAACTAATGATAGATAGATTTTCAAGTACTGCTAGGAAAGTAGTACTTAAAGCACAAGAAGAATCAAACAGCATGGGACACAATTTAATAGGTACAGAACATTTATTGATTGGATTAATAGCTATAGAAGAAGGATTGGCATCTAAAGCACTTAAAAATGTTGGTCTTTCATATGAAGAGGTTAAGCAAAAGATAATAGAAGTTGTTGGAGTAAACCAAGAATCAACTAAAAAAATGGTACATCAAGCAATAGCCATAACACCAAGAGTTAAAAAGGTTTTTGAGTTAGCTACTTTAGCAGCTCAAAAATTAAATCACACTCATATAGGAACTGAGCATCTATTAATGGGGTTAATTAATGAAGGAGAAGGCGTTGCTAATAGAGTGATTAGTGATTTAGGAGTAGGTCAGCAAAAACTACAAGAAGAGTTAATGAAGTTGTTACAATCAGCACCGAAAGCACAACAAGCCATGCACCAAGCCCAAGGAAAATCTGAGGATAGTGTGTTGAAATATGGTAGGGATTTAACGGAAGCAGCAAAAAAAGGGATGTTAGATCCTGTCATTGGTAGAGAAAAAGAAATAGCAAGAGTGACACAAATTCTTTCGCGCAGAACAAAGAATAATCCTGTATTAATTGGAGATCCAGGAGTAGGAAAAACTGCTATCGTTGAAGGATTAGCACAGAAGATTGCAGATGGTCAGGTTCCAGAATTGCTTAAGAATAAAAGATTGTTCGCTTTTGATATGGGATCACTAATTGCTGGAACAAAATATCGTGGAGAATTTGAAGATCGATTGAAAAAGGTAATAGATGAACTAACTTCATCAAAAGACACAATTCTTTTTGTTGATGAGTTACATACTATGGTTGGAGCTGGTGGAGCAGAAGGTGCAATTGATGCGTCAAATATGTTAAAGCCAGTACTAGCTAGAGGTGAGTTGCAAATGATCGGTGCGACCACTCTAGATGAATATAGAAAGCATGTAGAAAAAGATGCAGCACTAGAAAGAAGATTCCAACCTGTAGATGTTGATGAACCTAGTGTTGATGAAACATATCAAATCTTAGTTGGAATTAGGGATAAGTATGAAGCACATCATAAGGTTGAAATTACAGATGAAGCTTTAAGAAGTGCTGCTACCTTTTCTGATAGATATATCTCAGACAGATTTTTGCCTGATAAGGCAATTGACTTAGTGGACGAGGCTGCTTCAAAAGTGAGATTAGCAAATTCTATTATTCCACCTGATTTAACAGGGATTGAACAAGACTTATCTAAATTGAAGTCAGATAAGATGGCTGCTATTGAAGAACAAGATTTTGAAAAAGCTGCTAATATTAGGGACAAAGAAGAAGAACTAAGCAAAAAATTAGAAGAGTTAAAAAAAGACTGGGAAAAAGAAAAAGCATCAAATGATGCAAAAGTAACTACAGAAGACATTGCAATAATAGTTTCTGAGTGGACAGGAATACCAGTATCAAAGATGGAGCAATCGGAAACTGAAAGATTACTTAATTTAGAAGAAGTGCTTCATGAGAGAGTAATAGGACAAGAAGAGGCAATAACAGCTGTTTCCCAAGCAGTAAGAAGGGCAAGATCTGGATTGAAAGATCCAAAAAGACCAATTGGCTCATTCATTTTCCTAGGTCCTACGGGAGTAGGAAAAACAGAGTTGGCAAAAGCTTTAGCAGAGGCTTTGTTTGGTGAAGAAGATGCTATGGTCAGAATAGATATGTCTGAATATATGGATCGATTCAATGTTTCAAGACTAGTTGGAGCCCCTCCAGGATATGTTGGATACGATGAAGGTGGCCAATTAACTGAAAGCGTTAGAAGACGACCATATTCTGTAGTGCTGCTTGACGAAATTGAAAAAGCACATCCTGAAGTGTTTAATATCTTACTTCAGGTATTAGAGGATGGCAGATTAACTGATGCTCAGGGAAGAGTAGTTGATTTTAGGAATACTGTAATAATTATGACATCAAACATTGGTGCACAAGAAATGGGTATGAAAAATAAACTAGGTTTCAAAGCAGATGAAATTAACTCAAAAAATGAATATGAAGACATGAAGAAAGATATTCTAAGTGAAATGAGAAAACGTTTCAGACCAGAGTTTATTAATAGACTTGATGAAGTAATAGTATTCCACACCCTAGAAAAAGAGCATCTTGAGAAAATAGTAAGCTTGATGATGGAAGAAGTTGAACAAAGATTAGATGATATGGGAATAGAAATAGTAATAAGCCAGTCTGGTTTAGATTTATTAGTAGAACAAGGATATGACAGTGACTATGGAGCAAGACCGTTGAGAAGAGTAATCAGAAGGAAAATTGAGAATCCTTTATCCGAAATGCTTTTAGCTGAAAAGGTAGGTAAAGGAAGTAAAGTAATTATAAAAGCTGATAAAGAAGGAAAAGAATTTAAGTTTGATGTGAGCAATAATTAGATATTAAAGGGATGGGCAAACAAGCTCATCTCTTTTTTAATCTTACCTTTTTAATAAAAAAACGATATAATGAAGTCGGGAGTGATTTTATGGCAAAGACGAAAACAGTATATATGTGTAATGAATGCGGATCAGAGTTTCCAAGGTGGTCTGGTAGGTGCAGTGCATGTAATAGTTGGAATACTTTAGTAGAAATGAAAGTGGGTAAATCAACTAAGAGCACTAGTCATATGGCTGGACATAAAAGTAAGCCTACGGTCTTAAATCAACTCCAATCAGGAAATGAGATTAGATTTACTAGTGGAATTAAGGAGCTAAATAGAGTTTTGGGTGGAGGGGTTGTCCCGGGAGAGATGATCTTAATTGGTGGAGACCCAGGTATAGGAAAATCAACTCTACTACTTCAAATGGCAATAGCTTTATCTCAAAATGGATTAAAAGTTTTATATACAACAGGTGAAGAATCTTTACAGCAGGTAAAGATGAGAGCAGAAAGGTTGAATGGATCTAACGAAGAGATAATCTTATTAGCTGAAACAGATGTGAATATTCTGTTAAGTCATGTAAAGCAGCTCAAACCTCAGATTGTTATTGTTGATTCTATTCAAACTATTGTTAGCGATGAATTGGGCTCAGCTCCCGGAACGGTTAGCCAGGTGCGAGAATGTACAGGCCAGATGGTTAGGTTTGGGAAAACTAATGACACATCATTTTTTATTGTGGGGCATGTTACTAAAGATGGGTCAATTGCAGGACCTAGAGTGTTGGAGCACATGGTTGATTGTGTTTTATATTTTGAAGGGGATAGCCAGAATGCATTTAGAGTCTTAAGAGCTGTAAAAAACAGATTTGGCTCAACAAATGAAATTGGTGTGTTTACTATGGAAGCCAATGGCTTAATCGAAGTAGAAAATCCTTCAGCTATATTATTAAAAAGAAGAGGGAAAGCGACTATAGGTTCATCAGTAACAGCTTCTTTAGAAGGGACAAGGCCTGTATTAGTAGAGATTCAATCTTTACTAACAGAAACTGCTTATGGTAATCCTAGAAGAATGACAAACGGGTTAGATTACAACCGAGTTGCAATGTTGATGGCGGTATTACAGAAAAAAGGAGGACTTTATCTAAGCCAACAAGATGCTTATGTTAATGCGATTGGTGGAATAAAGATAAGTGAGCCTGCAGCAGATTTAGCTATAAGTATATCAATTTTTTCTAGTTTACACGATATCCCTATAGAGCCTGGACTAGTCGCTATAGGGGAAGTTGGACTAACTGGGGAAATTAGGAATGTTACTCAAATAGGATTGAGAGTGTCTGAAGCTGAGAAGATGGGGTTTAAGAAGTGCTTCGTACCACAACAAAGCATGGATAATTTGAAAGAGAGTTATTCAATAGAAATCATACCTATAAGTGATATATCACAAGCAATAAAAAAATTAAACCGGCTTAGAAAATAACCGGTTTAATTTAATTATGAAAGTCTATAAATGCCAAATGTGTCCATACGTTCTTGTTCTTTTTCAACTATATCGTTAAAACTCATATCAAAAACATTTAATAATGCTGAAAAATAAAATAAACATCTTCCTAGTTCACTTTCAACCGTTTCTCTACATGTCGGGCAAAGGTTGCCTTCTAGGTGGTCACCCATATAATCTTTTAGCTCATGGTATGAGCCAATCTCATCTGGAATTTCTTTTAACTCGCTGTTAATCTTTACGCAACCACAACTTGTCGCTGCTTTTGCTATTGCTCGATTTAAACGTGCATTAGATTCTTGTAATTTTGATGTGATGTCCAATACACTGCGATGTCTGATTAAGTTCTCATCAACTGTTTCTTGGAACTTAGAGCAATCTGTCTCTTTCATTATTTCACCTCTCATCCCAATACTTAATAAAATTATACTTATCAAAATTATGTTGTGTCAATTATTTTACCATATTATTACTTAATATATGCAATTCTTTTGGATGTTATGGACTAATTAGTTGTATAATAAGAATAAAGTATAAACAAATGCATGAAATTAATTCGTTTATCGAGATATTTCTTTTAATATGAATAATTATCATTTATAATGTACTTTGTATACGAAACGAGGTGATATAGTGAAACTTGTGCGTTTTTTAATAGCACTGCTTGGATTGCTTTTAGGGTACCAGTTGACTAATAATGCAACGCCCTGGATTTTAGAATTGATAGAGGTAACTTTAACTGATTTATGGATTTTTGGAATTAGCGCTTCAGGCGGAATTATTTTAGCAATTATACTATATCTTATATCACCTTACTTTTTCCAACAAATAGTTTATGTAGTTGACGCTGTAGATCTTAAATTTCAAAAAACTCCGATGATAGATATTGCAGTTAGTATTGGAGGTTTAATAGCTGGACTTATTTTAGCAAATCTATTGACAATACCATTGCTAAGAATACCGATTGTGGGTGCGTATCTCCCTGTTATTGCTAATGTTATATTAGGATATTTTGGGCTTATGGTTGCCTGGAAGAAAAGAGATGATTTGACGTCTACCTTTGGTTCTAGAAGTATTACTAAATCAAAATCAGATTCATCATCCGCAAAAGTAAAAGTATTAGATACATCTGTTATTATAGATGGTAGGATAGCTGACATTTGTGAGACAGGGATTGTCGAAGGAACTATCGGTATACCAGTATTTGTATTGCATGAATTGCAACATATCGCTGACTCAGAAGATGACCAGCGTAGAAATAGAGGTAGAAGAGGACTGGATGTATTAAATAGAATGCAGAAAAATTTGGGAACCCAGATTAAAATTTTTGAAAGAGACTTTCCTGAAGTTCAAGAAGTAGACAGTAAACTAGTGGCTTTAGCACAATCATTAGAAGCTACTATAATAACAAATGATTACAACCTAAATAAAGTTTGCAGAGTTCATAACATTGAGGTATTAAATATTAATGAACTAGCAAATGCAGTAAAGCCAGTTGTTTTGCCTGGTGAAAGAATGCAAGTGTTGATTATAAAAAGTGGTAAGGAAAGAAACCAGGGAGTAGGATATTTAGATGATGGTACTATGATAGTTGTTGAGGAAGGACAACGTCATATGAATGAAGCTATAGAAGTAGAAGTAACAAGTGTCTTGCAAACTGCTGCAGGTAGAATGATTTTTGCTAAAGTCCCAGAGTAAGGATGATATAATGAGTATAAGCGCTATTATTTTAGCTGGCGGTCAGGGTTCCAGAATGAATTGTAATGAGAACAAAGTATTTTTGCAATTGGGAAGCCATTTGATTATTGATTATTCTTTAAATGTTTTTAACCAAATAGATGAGGTTAACGAAATTATTTGTGTATATAGACATGGGGAGAGAGAAAAGTTAGCTAGTCGTGCTAAAGAAATTGTATATAATAAAAAAATAAAATTAGTTAATGGAGGCAGGGAACGAAAAGATTCTGTCTCTAATGCTTTATTAGAAATGAATCCGCAAAACAGCCTTTTTGTAATTCACGATGGAGCTAGACCATTAATTACAAAAGATTTTGTCTTAAGCTTAATTGAAAATGTAAAAATTTACAAAGCGGTCATTCCTGGTGTTTCTGTTAAAGATACTATTAAAAGACAGAAGTTAGGGTTTGTTAATAACACAATCAAAAGAGATGAGCTTGTAGCAATTCAAACTCCTCAAGTATTTACTTCTGACTATAGAGACTATTTAATAACCCCACAGAAAAAAGGTACAGATGACGCTTCTTTTATTGAAGGCGATGAAGATGTTAAAATTATTAGCGGATTGAAGTACAATATAAAAATCACAACTGCTGAAGATTTGTGGTTTGCAGAGACAATTTTGAGGAAGGTGGAAGAATTTAATTGGTAAAAACAGGATTTGGACTAGATATTCATCAATTGAAAAAGGGAAGGAAATGCATTTTAGGTGGAATAGAAATTGAGTCTGAACTAGGCCCAGACGGTCATTCAGATGCTGATGTAGTTATTCATTCTTTAATTGATGGAATTTTAGGAGCTTTAAGTTTGGGAGACATTGGACAATGGTTCCCTGACAGTGATGAGAAGTATAAGAATATAGATAGTAAAATATTGCTTAAAGAAGTGTGTCAAACACTAAAGTTAAGCAATTATAAAATTGACCATATAGATATAACAATAATCACAGAGGTTCCAAGGATTGATAAGCATAAATCAAAAATGATTATAAAGCTATCAGATATTTTAGAAGTAGATATGTCAAAGATAAATATTAAAGCAACAACAACAGAAAAACTGGGTTTTATTGGAGCAGAAGAGGGGATCGCTTGCATGAGTGTAGTAAATCTTGTGCGAGAAGATGAGAATGCTTTAACAGATGAACTCTTAACAGACTTATCTGCTCAGTCAGTCGCTTATCTAGGAGATGCCGTCTTAGAACTTTATGTAAGAAAACACCTTTTAGCAAAAGGGATTAATAAAGGTAATAAACTTCATAAAAGAGCTCTTGATTATGTATCTGCAAACTCTCAAGCAGATATAGTAAGAAATATTATGGAAGATTTTACGGCTGAAGAAATGAGAATATTTAAATGGGGAAGAAACTCTAGTGGAGGATGCGTTCCAAAAAACACTGATGTTAGAGAGTATAGATATAGCACAGGGCTTGAAGCATTGCTTGGATATTTATACATTAAGAAAGATATAGAAAGATTGGAAGAAATAATAGCTTTTATTTTGGAAAATTAGTATTGGAGGAATAAAAATGACTAAAGTTGAATTATTATCACACACACCTGCCCCAGAGAGAACAATAGCTTCAGCAGCAAGGCTTTGTTATTCAAGTTTAGATGGTGATCAGTTATACAAAGGTTTGTCAGATAAAGAAGTTGTTAAATTAGTAAAGAAGTTAAGAGAAATGGGTCATTTATCAACCTTTGAACATGCTAGCTTTACTTTTTCAATTGCTGGAGTTAGTAGAGTTTTAACTCATCAGTTGGTGCGTCATAGAATAGCTTCCTATTCTCAAAGATCACAAAGATATGTTAATGAGAAAAATTTTGAGTATGTTACTCCTAAATCAATTGAAAAAAATGAAAAAGCTTTAGCAATATATAATGATTTTCTCCAGCAAGCAAAAGATACATATCGAACTCTTTCTGAAATTGTCCCACAAGAAGATGCTAGATATGTTTTGCCCAATGCGACAGAAACAAAAATTATTGTCACAATGAATGCAAGATCATTACTTCACTTTTTCGAAGTAAGGTGCTGTACTAGAGCCCAGCTTGAAATTAGAACTCTTGCTAATAAGATGTTGGAATTAGTGAAAGAAGTTGCACCTACAGTCTTTTCTATAGCTGGACCAACGTGCGTTACCAAAGGCGTATGTAATGAGGGAGATCTCAGTTGCGGTAGAATTAAAGAATTTGAGAATAAATGATGGAACAAATAGAAGGAAGAAATCAAGTTTTAGTAGGATTAAAAAGAGATGTAGTAGATGCAGTTTATATAGCTGACTCTGCTCATGGCAAAATTATTGAGGACATAGTGCTCTTAGCAACGCAGAGGATGGTTGATTTAAGATATATTGCGAAAAATGAATTAGAGCAAATGAGTAAAACCAAAAACAACCAAGGAGTAATAGCTCATTTAAAATCTTGGGAGTATACAGAGCTATATTCCTTGCTTGAAAGCGCTAGTAAGAAAGATAATCCATTCATATTAATTTTAGACCATTTAAAAGATCCTCATAATTTAGGAGCAATAATGAGAACAGCAGATGCTGCTGGAGTTGATGGAATAATTATTCCTAAAGATAGAAGTGTAGATATGAACGAAACTGTGATGAGGGTTAGTGTGGGAGCAGCGTTGACAGTTCCCTTGGTAAAAGTTACAAATCTTTCTCAGACTTTAGATATATTAAAAGAAGAAGGATTTTGGATATTGGGCTCAGATGCAAATGCAGAAAAAGAAATATATGATGTAAATTTAAATATACCGCTAGTTATGATGATAGGAAGTGAAGGCAAAGGGTTATCAAATAACTTGGTTAAGAAAAGTGATTTTTTGGTAAAGCTACCAATGCAAGGGGTTATCTCTTCACTTAACGCCTCAGTAGCTGCAGGAATAATGATGTATGAAGTTGTGAGACAAAACAAATTAACTTAAAATAATTTTATGTAAGTGTGGTGTCCTTGACTCATAAATTAGTACAAAGTATAATGATGAGGGTAGGATGCTTGTTTATATCAGCAGCGGGAGGAGATTATAAAATGGACATGCCAGCACAAAGGGATGTTGCAGCTCCCTATGAGTTTTTACCAGAAGATGATATTGTTGAAGCAGCTAGAGATGGTAGTGAGTATGCATACGAATACATTTTTCAAAAATATAGAGGGTTTGTAAGAGCAAAAGCTCGCTCATACTTTCTAATAGGCGCAGATCGTGAAGATATTATCCAAGAAGGAATGATTGGATTATATAAAGCAATTAGAGATTACAAGACAGACAGGCTAGCATCTTTTAGAGCATTCGCAGAGTTATGTGTTACAAGACAAATTATAACAGCAATTAAAACTGCAACAAGACAGAAACATATTCCACTAAACTCATATGTTTCACTGAATAAGCCAATTTATGATGAAGAGTCAGATAGAACTCTACTTGATGTATTGAAAAGCTCGAAAATAACTGATCCAGAGCAATTAATGATAAACTTTGAATCCTATCGGTCTATTGAATTTAAATTAACAGAAATACTGAGTGATCTTGAATGGCAAGTGCTTATGAATTATTTAAACGGCAAGTCTTACCAAGAGATTGCACTCAATCTAAATCGCCATGTTAAATCTGTAGACAATGCTTTACAAAGAGTTAAAAGAAAACTAGAAAGATATCTAGATGATAGACAGTATGAAGAGGAAAAGTATTTAGAAGAATTAGAGGAGTAATTTATTTATTTTTTCATTGACAACACACTAGGATTTATATATAATAATTATCGTGCTCTTTGAAAGAGAGAGCCCCGGAGAGATGCCCGAGTGGCTAAAGGGGGCGGACTGTAAATCCGTTGGCACAGCCTTCGTTGGTTCGAATCCAACTCTCTCCACCAAAGTAAGCGGGTGTAGCTCAGTGGTAGAGCCCCAGCCTTCCAAGCTGGTTGCGAGGGTTCGATCCCCTTCACCCGCTCCATTTTTTTTAAATAAAATGCTCGCGTAGCTCAGGAGGTCAGAGCGCGTCCTTGGTAAGGACGAGGTCACCGGTTCAACTCCGGTCGCGAGCTCCATGAGACTACTAGATTAGTGGTTTTTTATATATTATCAACTTTTCTGTTGATTTAGATAAGTTAGTAATGGCAATATATTGACTAGTGTCAAAGTTGTTGATAAAATGGCGTTGAAATCCGAAGATAAGAATTTTCCAGGAGGTCAGAAAATGGCAAAGCAGAAGTTTGAAAGAACAAAACCACACGTTAATATTGGGACAATAGGGCATATTGACCACGGTAAGACAACACTAACAGCGGCGATAACCTTGGTGCTATCAGCAAATAGTGAGACAAAGTTTACTATGAATTTTGAAGATATTGACAAGGCACCAGAAGAGAGAGAACGTGGAATTACAATTAATACAGCACACGTTGAGTATGAGACAACAAAGCGTCACTATGCACACGTTGACTGTCCAGGACATGCTGACTATGTAAAGAACATGATTACAGGAGCAGCGCAGATGGACGGAGCTATATTAGTAGTATCAGCAGCTGATGGTCCAATGCCACAGACAAGAGAGCATATATTGTTAAGTCACCAGGTAAACGTACCACATATCGTAGTATTTTTGAACAAAGCAGATATGGTAGACGACGAAGAGCTAATTGAATTGGTAGAGATGGAAGTAAGAGAATTACTAGACCAATACGAATTCCCTGGAGATGACACACCATTTGTAGCAGGATCAGCGCTAAAAGCACTAGAGTGCGGATGCGGAGAAAGAGAATGTGAATGGTGTGGAAAGATATTAGACTTGATGGATGCGGTAGATGAATATATACCAACGCCACAAAGAGATACAGAGAAGCCTTTCTTGATGCCAATTGAGGACGTATTCTCAATTACAGGAAGAGGAACAGTAGTAACAGGAAGAATTGATCGTGGAGTTATCAACGTTGGTGATGAAGTAGAAATCATAGGAATGATGGATCAGCCACGGAAAACAGTATGTACAGGAGTAGAGATGTTCCGTAAGTTGATGGATCAAGGACTGGCAGGAGATAACGTAGGTTGCTTACTTCGAGGAATTAAAAGAGACGAAGTAGAGCGTGGCCAAGTGTTAGCTAAGCCAGGAAGTATCCAACCACATACAAGTTTTGATGCAGAGGTATATGTATTGAAAAAAGAAGAGGGTGGAAGACATACACCATTCTTCCCAGGATACAGACCACAGTTTTTCTTTAGTACAACAGATGTTACTGGAGTAATTAACTTACCAGAAGGAGTAGAAATGGTAATGCCTGGAGATAACATTCAGATGAGCATAGAATTAATTACACCAATCGCTTTAGAAAAAGGAACAACATTTGCGATTCGTGAAGGCGGACGTACAGTTGGAGCAGGTATTGTAACTGGTATTGAGAAATAGTACTAAAGCCGGCTAAGCCGGCTTTTTTTTGCGCTAGAACACATCATTTATTGACATGCAAATTATTATGTGATAATTTAATTGGGTAGCCTTGTGAATAATAGGGAATAAATATATAATAAATCTGGATGGAGGTGCCCTAAATGCGTATAGGAATAACTTTGGAATGCACAGAGTGCAAACAAAGAAATTATAGAACAAGCAAAAACCGTCGTACAACAAATAAGCGTTTAGAATTAAAAAAATATTGTAAATTCTGTCAAGAGCACACACTGCATCGCGAAACTAAGTAGTAAGATAATAACCATAGGGATGTGTAATAATGGCAGCTAAAAACAAATCCAAATCTAAATTAAAATTTTTCAAAGAAGTAAAATCAGAAATGAAAAAAGTGAAATGGCCAAATAGAGAAGAACTAACCAAAGCTACAGGTGTTGTATTAGTTACAGTCATTGCTTTTGCTTTGGCAATGGTTTTTGTCGATTCTATTTTCTCCCAATTGTTAAAAATGTTTATATAAAAAAACGGGGAGCGATTATATAATGGCTGAAAAGAAATGGTATGTTATTCATACATACTCAGGGTATGAAAACAAAGTAAAGACCAATATGGAGAAACGTGTTGAGTCAATGGAAGTAGAAGATGAGATTTTTAGAGTAGAAGTGCCTTCAGAAGAAATAACTGAAGTAAAAAATGGTAAAAGCCGTACATATGATCGTAAAATATTTCCTGGATATGTATTAATAGAGATGATTATAACTGATCAGTCTTGGTATGTAGTAAGGAATACTCCTGGTGTAACAGGATTTGTAGGGCCTGGATCTAGACCAGTACCTTTAGAAGAAGAAGAGGTAATGAGAATGCTTGGTGAAAATCAAGAACAAGAAGATACTGAAGAGGTTGCACAAATTGCTTATGATGTTGGCGAAGTCGTGCAAGTAATTGACGGTCCATTTAATAATTTCAGTGGTACGGTAGAAGAGATTTCTCATTCTAAAAAGCGTTTGAAGGTAAGGGTTTCTATGTTTGGTAGAGAAACACCAGTCGAGCTAGACTATAAACAAGTAAAAAAGATAGATTAATAAGTTAAATAAATAGTAGGAGGTGTAGTAAGATGGCAAAAAAAGTAATTAATGTAGTTAAATTGCAAATACCTGCTGGAAGAGCTAATCCAGCACCACCAGTTGGACCAGCTTTAGGACAAGCCGGTGTAAATATTATGCAATTTTGCAAAGAGTTTAATTCTAGAACACAGAAAGACGAGGGGTTAATAATACCTGTTGTTATTTCTGTTTTCCAAGATAGAAGCTTCTCTTTCATCACAAAGACTCCTCCAGCTTCAATCTTACTAAAGAAAGCAGCAGGTATTGAATCTGGATCAGGAGAGCCTAATAGTACTAAGGTAGCTAAGGTCACTAAAGACCAAGTTAAAGAGATTGCGGAACTAAAAATGGCTGATTTAAATGCTGGCAGCATTAAAACTGCTATGAGCATGATTGCAGGAACTGCGCGCAGCATGGGAATTGTTGTAGAAAACTAGAACAAGTGTAGTAAAAAGTTTTAATACGTGGGAGAGGAAACTCGTTTGAACCACTAGGAGGTATATTTATGGCAAAGAAAAGTAGAAGATATTTAGAGGCGCGAGAGTTAATAGATAGAGAAAATCTATATCCCCCGCAAGATGCCTTTGAGCTGATTAAAAAGATCGCAAGTGCAAATTTTGATGAAACAGTTGAGATAGCTGTAAACTTAGGTGTAAATCCAAGACAAGCAGATCAGCAAGTACGAGGTGCGGTTACTTTACCTGCAGGTTTAGGTAAGACAATTAAAATGGTAGTTTTCGCTCAAGGTGATGACGCTGAAGCAGCAAAAGCTGCTGGAGCTGATATTATTGGTGATGAAGAAACTGCACAAAAAATTAATGACGGTTGGATGGATTTTGACATTGTATTAGCAACGCCTGATATGATGAGAGTTGTTGGTCGACTAGGTAGAATTTTGGGGCCTAGAGGATTAATGCCTAATCCAAAAGCTGGTACAGTTACTACAGATATTGAAAACTCTGTAAAAGAGTTTAAAGCAGGTAAAATTGAGTACCGTGTTGAGCGTAATGGTATCGTTCATGCTCCAATAGGTAAGGCGTCTTTTAGTGTTGATGAACTTTTATCAAACTATTATGCTTTAACAGATGCTTTATTAAAAGCAAGACCAGCATCAGCAAAAGGTGCATATTTTAGAGCAATTACAGTAACAACAACGATGGGACCTGGAATAAAGGTTTCACCAAAAACAGTTGCTCCACAAAAATAGTTGACACATATAAACTTATATAGTACAATTCTTCGTGCTGAAGACAGCAGGAGCCTGAAGGCTTAATTTCCTGCCGAGGTTACAGAGTAATGTCTAATAATATTTATTTATTATAGAAATTAATCTACCTCTGTGCTCTTTAGCACAGAGGTTTTTTTAGTTAACCCAAGGAGGTGGAACGATGAGCAAAATCAGACAAGAAAAAGAAAGACAAATAGCAGAGATTAAAGAAAAATTTGATAATGCCAAAGCAGCTATCATTACTGATTATCGAGGAATTAATGTTGCAGACATGACAGATTTACGTAAAAGATTGCGTGAAGCTGGAGTTGAGTACAAAGTTTTGAAAAACACATTTGTCAAAATAGCAACAGAAGATATGGAAATTAGTGAGCTAGACGAAGCACTTCAAGGACCAACTGCTATTGCTTTCAGTTATGATGATGCAGTAACAGCAGCAAAGATTTTAAATGAGTTCAGTAAAGATCACGAGTTAAAATTGCCTAAGGTCAAGGCCGGAGTTTTAGAAGGCAAATTCATTAACGTTAATCAAGTAATAGACTTGGCTAATTTACCACCAAAAGAGGTCTTGTTATCTATGGTTTTAAGAACCATGCAAGCCCCAATCACAGGATTTGTTAGAACAAACAGCAGTATTATCACTAAACTATTATATGCATTAAATGCTATTAAAGAAGAAAAAGAAGCTATATAAAAATTAGGAGGTACTAATAATGAATAAAGAACAAATTATTGAAGCCATCAAGGAAATGACAGTGATGGAGTTATCAGAGTTAGTTAAAGAAATGGAAGAAGTGTTTGGTGTATCTGCAGCAGCTCCAGTAGCAATGGCAGCATCTGGTGGATCAGCAGCTGAAGAAGAAGAAGAGCAAACAGAATTTGACGTAGTACTAGAAGACTTTGGTGCTAAAAAGATTGGTGTTATAAAGGTTGTTAGATCTGCAACTGGTTTAGGACTTGTAGATGCTAAGAAATTAGTTGACGAAGCTCCATCAACAATTAAAGAAGCGTTGAGCAAAGAAGAAGCTGAAGCGCTAAAAGCTGAACTAGAAGAAGCTGGAGCAAAAGTAGAGCTTAAGTAGTAGTTAAGTAAAAAGCACCTTTTCGGTGCTTTTTTTCTTAAATAACAATTGACAATTAGATATATTTTTGTTATCATTATTTATTGCTACGATTTTGTTAAAACTTAAGGTAGTTGCATTTTGAGGTAAGTTAAACCGACTAATAATGTTGATTTCTTGTGAAAAATTTAGAATTATGTCAATATATGTTATAGCGGTAGCTACTCAAACATGCGCATTGCATGAGGGGTTATCCCTCTTTTTTGCTTTTACCGAAAAATTGAACGCAGGGGTGAAGATTTTATGCAAACCCGAACGGTTAATTATGGTCGCCGTAAAAGAGAAACATTTGCTAGAAATGATGAAGTTTTAGAGATGCCTGATTTGATTGAAATTCAGAGGGCGTCTTATCGGTGGTTTGAGGAGAAAGGTTTACGAGAAGCATTTGATCGTATTTCTCCGATCCAAGACTTTACTGGTAATCTAAAGCTAGAGTTTTTAGACTATTTCTTTGACGAGCCAAAATACTCAGTAGATGAATCAAGAGAACGTGACGTTACTTATAATCGACCTTTACGTGTGAATGTTAGGTTGATTAATAAGGAAACTGGAGAAGTTAAGGAACAAGAAGTTTTTATGGGGGATTTCCCTATAATGACAGAGAAAGGCACCTTTATATATAATGGTGCAGAACGTGTCGTAGTCAGTCAATTGGTACGTTCGCCTGGAGCATATTACAAAGACAAGATTGACAAAAAAGGAAACAAAGTTATTGAAGCAAAAGTTATCCCAAACAGGGGTGCTTGGATAGAATACAACTATAATAGAAGAGATGTAGTTACAGTAAGAATCGATCGTAGCAGAAAAATTCCTGTAACAACATTTTTGCGTGCTTTAGGATATGGAACAGATGCAGAGCTTATTGATCTAATGGGGACAGGCTCATCAGTAGAATCAACCTTGCAAAAGGACTCTACTGAGACAGTAGAAGAAGGATTGCTTGAACTATATAGAAAATTGAGACCTGGCGAACCGCCTACTGTAGATGCAGCTGAAAGTCTAATTGACTCTATGTTTTTTCAAACTAAGAGATATGATTTGGCTGATGTAGGAAGATATAAACTTAATAAAAAGTTAAATTTAGGTTCTCGTGTAAAAGGACATGTTTCTGCAGAGAATATTTTTGCAAAACAAGATATATATCAATCAGAAACAGTGGTAAACCCTGAAACTGGAGAAGTTCTAAGCCAAGCAGGAGAGCTATTAATATCTGCTGGAGAAATGATCCTGCAAGAAGAACAAGAGATAACTGAACGTGAAATAGAGAGACTCAAATTAGCTGGTATAAACTCTGTTGTCATATATTTAGATGATCAGAGAATGGTTAGAGTCTTTGGTAATGGGTATCAAAAGATACAGTGGCAAGAAAAACTACATAACAAGATTATCGCAAAAGAAATAGAGCTAGGTGGTAAAACTATTTTGCCAAAAGGCACATATATAGGCGCAGATGAACTAGAGATTTTAGAAAAATATGCTGATGATATTTATGGTCTTGTTGTCCCTGTAGAAAAAGAACATCACCCAATAGTTATTTGTAATGAATTTCATGATAATAACGCTGAGTGTCTTATGAATGAAGACATTATTGCTAGTATTAATTATGCTTTCAATCTACTTGATGGTGTAGGAAGATTTGATGATATTGACCACTTAGGTAATAGACGTCTACGCTGTGTAGGCGAGTTGCTGCAAAAAGAATTTAGAACAGGGCTATCTAGGATGGAAAGGGTAGTTAGAGAAAGAATGACAATTCAAGACTCTGACTCTGTTACTCCATCAGCACTTATTAATATCAGGCCTGTTGTAGCAAAGATTAAAGAATTCTTTGGCAGCAGTCAGTTGAGCCAATATATGGATCAAATTAATCCATTAGCAGAAATTTCGCACAAAAGAACACTAAGTGCACTAGGACCTGGTGGACTAAATAGAGATAGAGCTAGCTTCGATGTAAGAGACGTACATCACTCTCACTTTGGAAGAATCTGCCCTATTGAAACCCCAGAAGGACCTAACATTGGACTTATTGGTAGATTAGGTACATATACGCAAGTAAATAAATACGGATTTATGCAAACTCCATATAGAGTTGTAGATAAAGATTCTAATTTAGTTACTGATGAGATAAGATATTTCACAGCAGATGAAGAAGAAGGATATACCTTCGGACAATCTAACTTGGATATTGATGAAAAAACTGGACGAATCATCGAGGATTCAGTGCCAGCTAGGATAGATAATGATGTAAGAGCAATAAGCCCTGAGAATTTGGACTTTATTGATGTGTCTCCTAAGCAGGTATTTAGTATAGCAACTGCTTTGATCCCTTTCTTAGAAAATGATGATGCAAATAGAGCTTTAATGGGAGCTAACATGCAAAAGCAATCAGTTCCTTTACTTAAGCCACAAGCACCAATTGTTGGAACTGGAATGGAGCATAAAGCAGCACTAGATTCGGGTCATGTAATAACAGCTAAGAGAGCTGGAGTTGTTACTCACGCTTCTGGTAGAAGAATAGTAATAACAACCGATGATAATGAGAAAGACGAGTATTATTTGCAAAAGTTTGAAAGATCAAACCAAGGTACTTGCTTGAATCAACGACCGCTAGTGCAACCATACGAAAAAGTTGAAGCTGGAGATTTAATCGCAGATGGACCAGCAGTAGATAAAGGTGAGTTGGCATTAGGAAGAAATATGTTGTGTGGATTCTTGAATTGGAATGGATATAACTTTGAAGACGCCATCATAATTAGTGAAAACGTAGTAAAAGAAGATGCGTTAACTTCAATCCATATAGAAGAGTATGAAGCTGAAGCTAGGGATACAAAATTAGGACCAGAAGAAATAACAAGAGATATTCCTAATGTCGGTGAAGAATCTTTAAGAAATTTAGATGCTAGAGGGATTGTGCGAGTCGGTGCTGAAGTTAATTCAGGCGATATTTTGGTAGGCAAAGTAACTCCAAAAGGTGAGACTGAGTTAACAGCAGAAGAAAGACTTTTAAGAGCAATCTTTGGTGAAAAAGCTAGAGAAGTTAGAGACACCTCAACAAGAGTGCCACATGGAGCTGAAGGTATTGTTGTTGATGTTAGAGTCTTTACAAGAGATAGTGGAGACGAATTACCTCCTGGTGTAAATCAATTAGTAAGAGTTTATGTTGCTAAAAAGAGAAAAATATCAGTTGGTGATAAAATGGCGGGTAGACATGGAAACAAGGGTATTGTTGCAAAGATAGTACCAGAAGAAGACATGCCGCACCTCGAAGATGGTCGACCACTAGATATTATATTAACACCACTTGGAATACCATCAAGGATGAACCTAGGACAGATATTTGAGATTCATTTAGGATGGGCAGCTGAAAAACTGGGGCTTCATATTGCTACACCTGTCTTTGACGGGGCATCAGAGCAAGATATTAAAGAAACCTTGCGTGAAGCTGGACTTCCTGAGAGTGGTAAAGCAGTTTTATATGATGGAAAAACTGGTGAGAAGTTTGATAATGAAGCTACAGTTGGCTTAATGTATATGATGAAACTTTTCCACTTAGTTGATGATAAAATACATGCAAGATCAACAGGACCTTATTCACTAGTTACTCAACAGCCATTGGGCGGAAAAGCTCAATTCGGTGGGCAAAGATTTGGTGAGATGGAAGTATGGGCTCTAGAAGCATACGGAGCAGCTTACACCTTGCAAGAAATGTTGACTGTTAAGTCTGATGATGTTACTGGTAGAGTAAAGGCTTATGAATCTATTGTAAAAGGTGAAAATATTCCAGGACCTGGAATCCCAGAGTCATTTAAAGTATTGATTAAAGAGATGCAAAGTTTAGGTCTAGATATTCATATTAAGACTGAAGATGATATAGATGACGATGAAGGTGGAATATTTGTAAATAAATTGCCTGACCGAGAGCAGTTTGTTGATCAGCAAAAACTGGATGAAGAAGCAATAGAAGAGATCGAGTTTATTCCAAGTGCGAAGAGCGACTCAGAAGATGAGGATCACGAAATGACTTTAGAAGAAAGAATAGCAAAATTAAGCGAACTGATTCGTCCAAGAGATGATATCAATAGTTAATTTTGATAAGTACTTAAATTTGAAGGGAGCGTGCCCCTTTTGGTAGATCATAATAGTTTTGAATCAATGTTTATAGGTTTAGCTTCTCCTGAAAAGATCAGATCTTGGTCTCAGGGAGAAGTTAAAAAGCCTGAAACGATTAATTATAGAACTCTAAAACCGGAGAAAGATGGCTTGTTCTGTGAAAGAATATTTGGTCCAAATAAGGACTGGGAATGCCATTGTGGTAAATACAAAAGAATAAGATACAAAGGCGTAATATGCGAAAGATGTGGAGTCGAGGTTACAAGATCAAGAGTAAGAAGAGAAAGAATGGGCCATATTGAATTGGCTGCTTCAGTATCACATATATGGTACTTTAAAGGTGTTCCTTCTAGAATTGGTTATGTGCTTGATATGTCTCCAAGGGCTTTAGATAAAGTTCTCTATTTTGCATCATATGTTGTGCTTGATCCAGGTGATACCACATTATCTGAGAAGCAGGTTTTAACAGAAATGGAATATAGAGATGCAATAGATAAGTTTGGGTATGACTCATTTAGGGCAGGTATGGGTGCTGAATCAGTTAAAAAACTGTTGCAGAAGGTAGATCTAAGAAATGAAGAAAAACTGCTAAAAGATGAGATAGCTAACAGCTCAGGACAAAGAAAACGAAGAGCAATTAGGCGTTTAGAAATCATCAATGCATTTTTAACTTCTGGAAATAGACCAGAGTGGATGATTCTAGATGTAATTCCAGTTATACCGCCAGATTTGAGACCGATGGTTCAACTAGATGGCGGAAGATTTGCTACTAGTGACTTAAACGATTTATATAGACGTGTAATTAATAGAAATAATAGATTGAAAAGACTTTTAGACCTTGGAGCTCCTGAGATCATTGTAAGAAATGAAAAAAGGATGTTGCAAGAGGCTGTTGATGCGTTAATAGATAATGGTAGAAGAGGTAGAGCAGTTACAGGGCCTGGAAACAGACCGCTAAAATCTCTAAGTGATATGCTTAAAGGTAAGCAAGGTCGCTTTAGACAAAACCTGTTAGGAAAACGTGTTGACTATTCAGGAAGATCCGTTATTGTAGTTGGACCTGAACTTAAAATATATCAATGCGGATTGCCTAAGGAAATGGCACTGGAGCTTTTCAAGCCATTTGTTATGAGAGAGTTAGTTAACAATGGTAGTGCTACTAATATTAAAAATGCTAAGAAAAAAGTAGAAAGAATGCACCCAGATGTATGGGATGTGTTAGAGTATGTTATACAAGACCATCCAGTTTTGTTAAATCGTGCTCCTACATTGCATAGGTTAGGTATTCAAGCTTTTGAGCCAGTGCTAGTGGAGGGTAAGGCTATACAAGTTCACCCGCTAGTTTGTTCTGGTTATAATGCTGACTTTGATGGAGACCAAATGGCAGTTCACGTGCCGTTATCAGCAGAAGCTCAAGCAGAGTGTAGAATTTTGATGTTATCTGCACATAATTTACTTAATCCTAAAGATGGAAGTCCAGAAGCAGTTCCTGGTAAAGATATGGTGCTGGGAATGTACTATATGACAATTATTCGAGAAGGGGCTTTTGGTGAAGGTAAATTCTTCAAGGATTATGAAGAAGCGCTTTTAGCTTATCAAACAGGGTCTTTGCATTTGCAAGCTAAGATAAAAGTGAGATTAACTTGTCCCACAGACCAAAGCATTACAAGTGTAGTGGAAACAACAATCGGAAGATTAATACTTAATGAAATCATTCCTCAAGACCTAGGTTTTGTGGATAGAGACAATGAAAAGTCACTTTGCGAACCAGAAATCAACTTTGATGTTAGTAAGAAACAAGTAGGACAGATTGTTAATAGGTGTTACAGAAAATATGGTAATACTAAAACGGCTGAGATACTTGATGAATTAAAACGATTAGGTTTTTATTATGCAACAATGTCTGGTGTTTCAATAGCTATAGATGATGTAGTAATACCGCAAGCGAAGCATGAGGTTATTGAAAAGGCAGAAGAAGAAGTTGAAGGAATTAAAAGAGCATATCGCAGAGGTTTATTGAGTGATGATGAAAGATATAGAAGAATCATTGAGATTTGGCATAGTGTTAAAGATGAAGTAACAGGACACTTAAGAAATGC
This sequence comes from Clostridia bacterium, assembly GCA_046542315.1. Lineage (GTDB taxonomy): Bacteria > Bacillota > UBA994 > PWPR01 > PWPR01 > PWPR01. Next base: position 36,505 of record JBKHBO010000001.1, on the reverse strand, counting down.
TATTCCTAAGTTTAATAACCTAGGTATTATGCATCGCTCTGGAGCTAGAGGTAATATATCTCAGTTAACACAAATGGGTGGAATGCGTGGACTAATGGCAGATCCATCAGGACGTGAAATTGAGTTGCCTATAAAATCTAACTTTAGAGAAGGTCTTGACGTGCTAGAGTATTTCACATCTACGCATGGTGCAAGGAAAGGTCTAGCTGATACAGCACTAAGAACTGCTGACTCAGGATACCTAACTAGAAGACTTGTAGACGTTTCTCAAGATGTTATCATCCGTGAAGAAGATTGTGAAACAACAACCGGCACTTATGTTTCAAATATTGTCGATGAGGATTCTGTAATTATTCAATTAGAAGAAAGAATTGATGGGAGAACAGCTGCAGAAGATATCTGCGAACCTATTTATGTGGATCCTGTTACAGGCAAATTAAATGAAGAAGAAGTAGTGTTGGTTGAAGAAGGCGACTTAATCACTTATGATCAAGCAAAATATATAGGAAACTTTGGAGTACTTAAAGCACCTATTAGTGGTGAAATAACTGTTAATAGTAAATATATAGAAATCAGCAATGGGTACGAAAAAGAAAAGGTTTACTTATCAGAAGACCATGAGTTGTTAGTTGAAGATGGAGATGAAGTAGTTGCTAATCAAGCACTTACTCAAAGGCTGATACATGGTGTATATATAAGAACTGTCCTTAATTGTCGTTCAAAAGAGGGTGTTTGTGCTAAATGTTATGGAAGAGATCTGGCTACAGGTAATAATATTAGTGTAGGAGAAGCTGTAGGAACAATCGCTGCACAATCTATCGGAGAGCCAGGAACTCAGTTAACAATGAGAACATTCCATACAGGTGGAGTTGCAGGAAATGACATTACTCGGGGACTGCCTAGGGTAGAAGAGTTGTTTGAGGCAAGAAATCCTAAAGGACAAGCAGTTATAAGTGAAATTGATGGAGTAGTTTCAATTAGTGAAGAAAGAAAGAATAGACTAATCACTGTTAAAAATGAAGATGGAGATATAGCTACATATAAAGTCCAATATAACAGAAGACTTAAAGTAGACGAAGGCAAAGAAATTGAAGCTGGGGATCCGCTTACTGAAGGTTCTCTCAACCCTCGAGAATTATTAGAGATAAGAGGAATCAGGTCAGTACAGCAATATTTATTAGCAGAGGTACAATTAGTTTATCGTATGCAAGGTGTAGATATTAATGACAAGCATATTGAGGTAATCATTAGACAGATGCTTAGAAAAGTCACTGTTGAAGATGCGGGAGATACCTCTCTCTTACCTGGATCATTAGTTGATATCTTTACTTTTGAGAAAGAGAATGAGAAAGTACTTGAAGATAACGGTGTTCCTGCAACAGCAAGACCAACTTTGCTAGGAATTACTAAAGCTTCATTAGCAACTGAATCTTTCTTATCAGCAGCATCTTTCCAAGAAACAACAAGAGTCTTGACCGATGCAGCACTTAAAGGAAAAGAAGATCCGTTGTTTGGACTAAAAGAAAACGTTATAATCGGTAAGCTTATTCCAGCAGGAACAGGGCTTAAGAGATATAGCGGTAAGATTAGATATAATTATGAAGCAGATGTAATTGAGGATAAAACCTTAGAAGATGTTATAGAAGTAGATTAGTAAAAGTATGGCCAAAGCTTTTGCTTTGGCCAATTTGTTTTTACAGTTGACACATTTAAATTTTGATGATAAAATAATCAGGCTGCAAAAAAACATGTCACAGTTGCTTGTGACTTAAAAAAATGAGTTGCGGCACTGTTATTATATTTTAAAGAATAACCAGGGAGGTGTAGGGATGCCAACCATCAATCAATTGGTTCGTAAGGGTCGTCAGACAACAAAAAAGAAATCAATGTCTAGAAAATTAGGCGGTTCTCCGCAAAAAAGAGGCATGTGTATTCAGGTTAGAACGATGAACCCGAAGAAGCCTAACTCAGCTATTAGAAAAATAGCAAGGGTTAGATTAACTAACGGCGAAGAAGTCACAGCGTATATTCCTGGCATAGGACATAATCTGCAGGAACACTCAGTGGTACTAGTACGTGGTGGTCGTGTAAAAGACTTACCAGGTGTAAGATTCCATATTGTTCGTGGTGTGCTTGATACTGCTGGAGTAGAAGGCAGACGACAAGGACGTTCTAAATACGGTACTCGTAAACCAAGAGAATAAAATAAAGTTTAAGTAGTAGAGGAGGTTACAATATGCCCCGTAAAGGACCTATTCCTAAGCGAGATGTATTACCAGATCCAATTTATAAAAGTAAACTTGTAACTAAGTTTATCAACAAAGTTATGTTGGATGGCAAGAGAGGCATCGCGCAGCGTGCATTTTATGGCGCTATGGATTTAATTGCGGAAAGATCAGGAGAAGAACCATTAGAAGTATTTGAGACAGCGTTAGAGAATGTAGCTCCATTATTGGAAGTTAAATCTCGTCGTGTTGGTGGTGCTACTTATCAGGTACCACAAGAAGTTAGTCCTCATAGACAAACTATGTTAGCTATTAGATGGGTTGTTGCATACGCCCGGCAACGTGGTGAAAGAACTATGGTGGAAAGATTGGCTAGAGAGATACTTGATGCATATAATAGTACTGGCGGAAGTATAAGAAGAAGAGAAGAAACCCATCGTATGGCAGAAGCTAACCAAGCATTTGCGCATTATCGTTGGTAATTTAATTAAACTCGGAGAAAGGAGGCTTTGGTATGCAAGAACGTGAAAAATTAAGAAGTGTGCGTAACATAGGTATTATGGCGCATATAGATGCTGGAAAAACAACTACTACTGAAAGAATCTTGTTTTATACAGGTAGAGTGCATAGATTGGGCGAGACTCATGACGGTGCAGCTACCATGGACTGGATGGTCCAAGAGCAAGAGAGAGGTATAACAATTACTTCAGCAGCGACTTCTTGTGTTTGGAATGGAAAAACAATTAATATTATAGATACGCCCGGCCACGTAGATTTTACTGTGGAAGTTGAGCGTTCACTTCGCGTACTAGATGGCTCCGTAGCTGTTTTTTGCGCAAAAGGTGGGGTAGAACCTCAATCTGAGACTGTTTGGCGACAGGCAGACAAATATCGCGTACCTAGAATAGCTTACGTAAACAAGATGGATACTTTAGGTGCGGATTTTTACAATGTCGTTAGCATGATGAGAGAGAGACTAAAAGCTAATGCTTTACCAATTCAAATGCCAGTCGGCGCAGAAGAAAATTTCTCTGGAATTATTGATCTCGTTTCACAAAGATATATATATTATAAAGATGATTTAGGTAAAGAGATTGAAATTTTAGACATACCTGAAGAATTTAAAGATGAAGCAGAGGAGAAACGCATTGAGATATTAGAATTCTTGTCAGAATATGATGATGAGTTTATGATGTCTTATCTTGAAGGTGAAGAACTAGAAGTAGAAGTAGTTAAGGAACTAATAAGAAGTTTAACATTAGAAAACAAAATTGTTCCTGTTATATGTGGTTCTTCATATAAAAATAAAGGTGTTCAACTGCTTTTAGATGCTATCGTGGATTATTTACCATCACCACCAGAAGTACCACCTATAGTAGGTATAGATCCAGATACACAAGAAGAAGTAACAAGAGAAGCTGATCCTGATGGACCATTCGCAGCTTTAGCCTTTAAAATAATGGCTGATAGTTACGTAGGTAAACTTGCTTTTTGTAGAGTTTACTCAGGAAAGTTAGAAGCAGGCTCTTATGTGCTGAATTCTACTAAAGATAATAGAGAGAGAGTCGGTCGTGTACTAAGAATGCATGCAAACCACAGAGAAGAGCTCAAAGAGATTAGGGCTGGAGATATAGTGGCAATTGTAGGACTTAAGAATACATCGACTGGTGATACTTTATGTAATGAGGATAATAGAGTAATTTTAGAATCTATGGAGTTCCCAGAGCCAGTTATTAGACAGGCTATTGAGCCAAGAACTAAAGCTGACGAAGATAAACTATCAGCTGCATTAGTAAGATTAGCAGAAGAAGATCCAACTTTTAAGGCATATACAGACGATGAGACAGGACAGACAATAATTGCAGGTATGGGAGAGCTACACCTAGAAATCATTGCTGATCGCTTATTGAGAGAATATAATGTCAAAGCTAACATAGGTAAACCACAGGTTGCATATAGAGAGACCATATTAGGTACTGCTCATATAGATGCAAAATTTGCAAGACAATCTGGTGGTAGAGGTCAATATGGACATGTTGTTATAGATGTCAAACCTATGGAAGGTCATGTTGGATATAATTTCGAAAGCCAAATTGTAGGCGGAGCTATTCCAAGAGAGTATTGGAAAGCAGTAGACGCAGGTATACAAGAGGCTATGTTAAATGGTAATATCGCAGGATATCCAGTTACTGGTGTGGATGTAACATTAGTTGATGGTAGTTACCATGAAGTTGACTCATCTGAGATTGCGTTTAAGGTTGCGGGTTCTATGGCCCTTAAAGAAGCACTTAAACAAGCAAACTCAGTTTTGATGGAACCTATTATGCAAGTAGAAGTAGTAGTCCCTGAAGAATATATGGGCGACATAATTGGTGACATTAATTCAAGAAGAGGGTCTATTGAAAGTTTGTCTGACAGATCAGGAGTAAAGGTCGTTTCTGCAAAAGTGCCACTATCTAATATGTTTGGATATGCAACAGATATGCGATCTAAAACACAAGGTAGAGGGTCATATTCTATGGAGTTTTCTAAATATGAGCCAGTACCTAGAAATATTGCTGATGAAATCGTAGAAGATAATAGATAATAATAGGAGGTCAGAAAATGGCAAAGCAGAAGTTTGAAAGAACAAAACCACACGTTAATATTGGGACAATAGGGCATATTGACCACGGTAAGACAACACTAACAGCGGCGATAACCTTGGTGCTATCAGCAAATAGTGAGACAAAGTTTACTATGAATTTTGAAGATATTGACAAGGCACCAGAAGAGAGAGAACGTGGAATTACAATTAATACAGCACACGTTGAGTATGAGACAACAAAGCGTCACTATGCACACGTTGACTGTCCAGGACATGCTGACTATGTAAAGAACATGATTACAGGAGCAGCGCAGATGGACGGAGCTATATTAGTAGTATCAGCAGCTGATGGTCCAATGCCACAGACAAGAGAGCATATATTGTTAAGTCACCAGGTAAACGTACCACATATCGTAGTATTTTTGAACAAAGCAGATATGGTAGACGACGAAGAGCTAATTGAATTGGTAGAGATGGAAGTAAGAGAATTACTAGACCAATACGAATTCCCTGGAGATGACACACCATTTGTAGCAGGATCAGCGCTAAAAGCACTAGAGTGCGGATGCGGAGAAAGAGAATGTGAATGGTGTGGAAAGATATTAGACTTGATGGATGCGGTAGATGAATATATACCAACGCCACAAAGAGATACAGAGAAGCCTTTCTTGATGCCAATTGAGGACGTATTCTCAATTACAGGAAGAGGAACAGTAGTAACAGGAAGAATTGATCGTGGAGTTATCAACGTTGGTGATGAAGTAGAAATCATAGGAATGATGGATCAGCCACGGAAAACAGTATGTACAGGAGTAGAGATGTTCCGTAAGTTGATGGATCAAGGACTGGCAGGAGATAACGTAGGTTGCTTACTTCGAGGAATTAAAAGAGACGAAGTAGAGCGTGGCCAAGTGTTAGCTAAGCCAGGAAGTATCCAACCACATACAAGTTTTGATGCAGAGGTATATGTATTGAAAAAAGAAGAGGGTGGAAGACATACACCATTCTTCCCAGGATACAGACCACAGTTTTTCTTTAGTACAACAGATGTTACTGGAGTAATTAACTTACCAGAAGGAGTAGAAATGGTAATGCCTGGAGATAACATTCAGATGAGCATAGAATTAATTACACCAATCGCTTTAGAAAAAGGAACAACATTTGCGATTCGTGAAGGCGGACGTACAGTTGGAGCAGGTATTGTAACTGGTATTGAGAAGTAAGATTTATTAGATTTTAATATATTGCTTTGATGTAGAAGGTTGCCATTCTTTATGGATGGGTAATTTCTGCGGAGCTTATGTCCCAAAGATGGACAAGGAGGAATATTGATGGCAAAACAAATAATTAGGATTCGTTTAAAAGCATTTGATCATACAATTTTAGATGCTTCTGCGAAAAAGATTGTTGAAGCAGCAACAAGAACTGGCGCTTCAATTTCAGGTCCAGTTCCATTGCCAACAGAGAGGCATTTGTTTACAGTGCTGAAATCAACATTCAAGAGTAAAGATAGTCGTGAGCAGTTTGAAATGAAGACACATAAAAGATTAATTGATATCAATGAGCCAACTCCTCAGACAGTTGATGCGCTAATGCGCTTAGATTTACCTGCAGGCGTGGACATTGAGATCAAATTATAATGGTTGACGGGGAGGTGCCAAAGCATTGAAAAAAGCTATATTAGGCAAAAAGATAGGCATGACCCAGGTTTTTGCGGATGATGGGAATCTAATTCCTGTAACAGTAATTCAAGCAGGACCTTGTGTTGTTACTCAAAAGAAAACAGTTGAGAATGAAGGTTATGCAGCGATACAGTTAGGTTATCAAGATATCCCAACTCATAAGACAAATGAACCATCAAAAGGTCATTTCGCTAAAGCCGGAGTTAAACCAAAAAAATACTTAAAAGAATTTAGACTTGAAGATTCAGATTCTTATAATGTCGGACAAGAAGTCACAGTAGAGTTATTTGCTGATGGTGATATCATTGATATTACTTCAGTATCTAAAGGAAAAGGCTTCCAAGGTCCAATTAGAAGACATGGCTTTTCAAGAGGCCCAATGTCTCATGGTTCAAAATATCATAGAGGTATCGGTTCTTTAGGAGCCTCAGCAGGTATGAGCCGAGTTCAAAAAGGTAAAAAGATGGCTGGTCGTATGGGTGGAGAAAAAGTTACAGTACAAAACCTTGAAATAGTTAGAATCGATAGTGACAAGAACTTGATTTTGATTAAAGGTGCTGTTCCAGGCGCTAAGGGTGCTTTAGTTCACCTTAGAGATGCTATCAAAAGCCAAGGTTAACGTTTAAAATAAGGAGGCGTAGCAAATGCCTACATTAGATGTAAGGAATATGCAAGGAGAAAAGGTCGATAAATTAGACATGTCTGAAGCCATTTTTGGCGCAGATATCAACGAAAGTCTAATGCATCAAGCCGTAGTTACTTATCTTGCAGCTCAAAGAGTTGGTACTGCTAAGGTTAAAACGCGTGGCGAAGTTCGCGGCGGTGGAAGAAAACCATGGAGACAAAAAGGTACAGGACGAGCTAGAGCAGGTACGATTAGGGCTCCGCATTGGACAGGTGGTGGTGCTGTTTTTGGACCAACACCAAGAGATTATACAAAGAAGATTAACAAAAAAGCTAAAAGAGTTGCTATTAGATCTGCTTTATCAGCAAAATTGGCTGCGAATGAGATTATCATCGTTGACAACATAAAGTTTGATAAACCAAAAACAAAAGATATGATTCAGTTTCTTAATAATCTAGAAGCTGGAAAGAAAAATCTAATAGTGTTAGCAAATAATGACAGTAATGTTGCTTTATCTGCGAGAAACATTCCAAATGTTTATACAATATCAGCAGATACCATTAATGTTTACCAACTACTTGATTGCAATTTTTTAGTAATGACTAAAGATGCAGTGAAGAGAGTTGAGGAGGTGTTCGCATAATGCATAACAGAGATGTAATTATTAAACCAATTATAACTGAGCGAACTTCACTTTTAATGGAAGAAGATAAATACACTTTTCAAGTAGCTGTAAACGCTAATAAGATACAGATAAAAAATGCTATTGAAGAACTTTTTGATGTTAAGGTAGCTAAGGTGCGTACAATGCGTATGCAGGGAAAGATGAAGAGAATGGGTGTTCACATAGGTCGTAGGCCATCGTGGAAAAAAGCTATTGTCTCATTGACTCCTGATAGCAAACCAATTGAAATTTTTGAAGGCGTTTAATAACTACTAGATAAGGAGGGAATAGACAATGGCACTAAAGAGTTTTAAGCCAACCTCTCCAGGTCGTCGTACTATGACGGTTTCTACATTTGAAGAAGTCACTCGCCGTGAACCAGAAAAATCTTTAACTGTAGCGTTAAAGAAAAAAGGTGGCCGTAATAACCAAGGAAAATTGACGGTTAGGCATCAAGGTGGCGGACATAAAAGAAAGTATCGCATTATTGACTTTAAAAGGAATAAAGATAATATTCCAGCAAAAGTAGCTCACATTGAGTATGATCCAAATAGGACAGCAAGAATTGCTTTACTAAACTATGTAGATGGGGAGAAACGCTATATAATAGCTCCTGTAGGTATACAAGTTGGACAAGAAATAATTTCAGGACCAGAGGCAGATATTATTCCTGGCAATGCCAAAAAATTAAAAGACATGCCTTTAGGTACTGTTATACATAATGTAGAGCTAAAACCTGGCAAAGGCGGACAATTGGTTCGTTCAGCTGGATCATCTGCTCAGATTATGGCTAAAGAAGGCAAATATGCTCAAATTAGACTTCCATCTGGTGAAGTTAGAATGGTTCTACTAGATTGTAAAGCGACAGTAGGACAAGTAGGAAATGTTGAGCATGAGACAATTTCTATCGGTAAAGCCGGAAGAAATCGTTGGTTAGGAAAAAGACCTACCGTTAGAGGTAGTGCAATGAACCCTGTAGATCATCCACATGGTGGTGGAGAAGGACGCGCTCCAATCGGACGCAAATCTCCTATGTCTCCTTGGGGTAAAAAGACTCTGGGTAAGAAAACTCGCAAATCAAAGAAAAGCGATAAGTACATTGTACGTAGTAGGCATAAAAAGAAATAATATCGTAAGGAAAGAAAGGAGGCCACAAGGTGAGTCGTTCTACCAAAAAAGGGCCCTTTGTTGATGCAAAACTATTAAGACGCATTGAAGAACTCAATGAAAAGAACGAGAAAAAGGTGCTGAAAACATGGTCTCGTGCTTCTACAATTTTCCCACAAATGGTGGGTCACACAATTGCAGTTCACGATGGACATAAACATGTGCCTGTATATATCACAGAAGATATGGTCGGACATAAATTAGGAGAATTTGCTCCAACAAGATTGTTCAGAGGCCATGGTGAAAAAAGTAGTCGCACAACTAGTGTGACAGTATGATGTAATTTCAGGGAGGTATGAGCAACATGGAAGCAAAAGCAATAGCGCGCTATGTGCGAGTTAGCCCACGAAAGGCTCGTCAAGTCATAAATGAAGTTCGTGGCAAGGATGTTGCAGAAGCCCTGGCCATACTGCGTTTTACGAGACGTAAAGCCGCCGATGTAATCATTAAAGTCATTAATTCTGCTGCAGCAAATGCAGAACATAATCATGAGATGGACATTGATTCTTTGTACATAGCAGAAGCATATGTAGACGGCGGTCCAGTATTAAAGAGGTTTCGCGCACGAGCTCAAGGGCGTGCCTATCCGATATTGAAAAGGACCAGCCACATAACGGTGGTAGTCAAAGAACGTTGATAAGGAGGGGCAGATACGTTGGGTCAAAAAGCTAATCCTACCGGATTAAGAGTAGGAGTAATTAAAGATTGGGATTCTAAATGGTATGCTGATAGCAACTATGCAGATTTTCTCATAGAAGACAATGAAATTAGGAATTATGTTAAGAAGGAACTATACGACGCTGGAATCTCAAAGATTGAGATTGTTAGAAGAACAGCAAATATAATAAGAATATCAATAATGACAGCAAAACCAGGTATGGTCATTGGCAGAAATGGTGCTGGTGTTGATCAATTACGCGCTGATATCGCAAAAATGACAGGTAAACAAGTATTTATTAATGTTGTGGAAATTAGTAAGCCTGAAATTGATGCTACTTTAGTTGCTGAAAACATTGCTAGTCAACTGGAAAGAAGAATTGCTTATAGAAGAGCTATGCGTCAGGTAATGACAAGAGCTATGAGAGCAAGAGCTGAAGGAATTAAAGTAATGGTTTCAGGACGATTAAACGGTGCTGAGATCGCTCGAGTTGAATGGGACAGAATGGGACGCATTCCGTTGCAGACACTTAGAGCTGAAATTGACTTTGGAGTAGCAACCGCCTATACCACATACGGCCAAATCGGCATAAAAGTGTGGATATACAAAGGCGAGGTTCTACCAGAAAAATAGACCATATCTGCGGAAAAGGAGGACGCCAAAATGTTAATGCCAAAACGCGTCAAATACCGCCGACATCATCGCGGCCGCATGAAAGGCAAAGCAAAAGGCGGATCTAGTGTTTCACAAGGTGAATACGGACTGCAAGCTTTGGAACCTGGTTGGATAACCAGTAGACAGATTGAGGCTGCACGTGTTGCTTTAACACGTAAGATTCGTCGAGGTGGTAAAGTTTGGATAAATATTTTCCCACACAAACCAGTTACTGCTAAACCAGCAGAAACTAGAATGGGTAGCGGAAAAGGTGCACCAGAATACTGGGTAGCAGTTGTAAAGCCTGGTAGAGTTATGTTTGAGATAAGTGGTGTATCAGAAGAGTTAGCGCGCGAAGCATCTCGCTTAGCAGCGCATAAACTACCAATTAAATGTAAATTCGTTAAACGCGAAGATCTAGGTGGTGATGACAATGCGAGTTAGTGAGATACGCAATTTAACAAATGATGAATTAGAAACAAAATTAGAAGATTTAAAAGAAGAGCTGTTCAACTTGCGTTTCCGCTCAGCAGTTGGTCAGTTAGAGAACCCAATGCGCATTCGCACTGTTCGCAAGACAATTGCTCGTGTTATGACGATCATGCGTGAGCGTGAACTGGGTATTAACCAGTAGTTGAAGGGAGGACAACCCGATAATGGAACGCAATACACGTAAAGTACGACAGGGTCTTGTCGTAAGTGATAAAATGGATAAAACAATTGTTGTTTTAGTTGAAAGAATGACAAGTCACCCACTGTACAAGAAACGTATAAAAAGAAATAAAAAGTATCATGCACACGATGCAGAGAATACGTGTCATGAAGGTGACATAGTTGAGATAATGGAAACCCGTCCACTGAGTAAAACAAAACGGTGGCGTGTAACTAAGATAGTTAAAAAAGCAGAGTAGGATGAAGGGAGGAACACGCTGTGATACAAAGCGAAAGCAGACTGCGTGTTGCAGATAACTCTGGAGCTAAAGAGGTATTGTGCATCCGAGTGCTTGGAGGAACTAGGCGTCGTTATGCCAATATTGGTGACGTTATCATCGCCACAGTTAAAGAAGCAACACCTGGTGGAGTAGTTAAGAAGGGTGAAGTAGTTAAGGCAGTGATAGTAAGATCAAAGTATGGTGTGAGACGAAAAGATGGAACCTATATCAGATTTGATGACAACGCAGTTGTTATTCTTGATGATGCTAGTAATCCTCGTGGAACTCGTATTTTTGGCCCAGTGGCCAGAGAGATAAGAGAGAACAATTTTATGAAAATTGTTTCACTCGCACCGGAAGTATTTTAGCTGCTAGGAGGGATAGCGATGAAAAAGAATAAACTACATGTTAAAAAAGATGACAAGGTCAAGATTTTAGCAGGAAAAGATAGAGGAAAAACTGGTACAATATTAAGAGCTTTACCAGAAGAAAACCGAGTCATAGTTGAAGGCGTTAATATGGTTAAGAAGCATCAACGTCCTCAAGGTATGAATCAACAAGGAGGCATAGTTGAGATGGAAGCACCAATAGATGTTTCCAACGTTATGCTAATATGTCCTTCTTGTAATGAAGCTAGTCGGACCGGTAAGAAAGTCCTCGAAGATGGCACTAAGGTGCGCTACTGTAAAAAATGCAATCAAGCGATTGACAAGTAGTTCAAAGAGAAAGGAGGATTTTCGTGTCTAGGCTAAGAGATTTTTATAAAGCAGAAGTAATGCCAGCAATGATTGAAAAATTTGGCTATGAAACCCCAATGATGGTGCCAAAAATCGAAAAGATTTTGGTAAACATGGGTGTAGGCAGAGCTGTTGAGAATAGTAAAGCAATTGATTCAGCAGTTTCAGACTTAGCTAAAATAACTGGTCAAATGCCAGTTGTAACACGTGCTAGGAAATCAGTTTCAAATTTCAAATTACGTGCTGGTATGCCAATAGGATGTAAGGTGACATTGCGAGGAACTCGCATGTACAATTTTTTAGATAAATTAGTGACAATAAACTTGCCTCGTGTAAGAGACTTTCAAGGTGTTTCACCTGAAGCTTTTGACGGACGCGGCAATTATTCACTAGGTGTGAAAGAACAATTAATTTTTCCAGAAATCAGGTATGACCAAGTAGAAAATGTTCAAGGTATGAGTATAACAATTGTAACTACAGCAGAAACAGATGAGGAAGCAAGAGAATTGTTAACTTTAATTGGTATGCCGTTTTCAAAGGTAAGGAGGTAGATCCATGGCAAAGAAATCTTTGATCGCCAAGCAAAAGCGTGAGCAAAAGTTCTCTACTAGAGAATACAACCGATGTAGAATTTGCGGTCGACCTCGTGGATATATGAGAAAATTCGGTGTCTGCCGAATATGCTTCCGCAAACTGGCTCATGCTGGTCAAATACCAGGCGTGAAAAAAGCCAGTTGGTAAAAAGTTAGGATAAGGAGGCTGTTGATATGGTAATGACTGATCCTATCTCTGATATGCTAACTCGCATTCGCAATGCGGCCTCGGCTTTGCATAGCAATGTAGATGTGCCTGCTTCTAATATGAAAAAAGCAATTGCAGAAATTCTATTAGAAGAGGGATATATTAGAAATTATGAGATTATAGAGAATAACAACCAAGGAACAATACGTATAATGTTAAAATATGGCCCAAGTAGGAGCCAAGTAATTCATGGAATTAAGAGAATTTCAAAGCCAGGACTTCGAGTCTATGCTAAGAAAAACGAAATTCCTAGAGTTTTAAACGGTTTAGGAATAGCAATGATTTCAACATCTCAAGGATTAATGACAGATAAGAAAGCACGCGAAGCAAGTCTTGGCGGCGAAGTTGTCTGTTATGTTTGGTAGGAGGTGCTGATATGTCACGTATAGGTAAAAAGCCAATAGAAATTCCTAAAGGCGTAGAAGTAAAAGTAGATGGATATAAAGTCAGTGTAAAAGGGCCTAAAGGTGAGCTTGAGCAAAGTTTTGAACAAGGAATGAAAATTACTTTAGAAGAGAATCAAATTATTGTTCAAAGACCAAATGATCAAGTTAAGAACAGAGCGCTACACGGTTTAGTGCGCAGTTTAATTAATAATATGGTTGTTGGTGTAACTGAAGGCTATACTAAGTCACTAGAACTTCGAGGTGTTGGTTATAGAGCCACGAAGAAGGGAAATGACTTGGTAATAGCAGTAGGATATTCACATCCTGTGGAGGTTACTCCACCTGAAGGAATTAGTGTTGATGTTCCTTCTAATACAGAAATTAATATAAGTGGAATAGATAAACAAGAAGTCGGCCAATTTGCTGCACAGATTCGCTCTATCAGAGAACCAGAACCTTATAAAGGCAAAGGTATAAGATATAAGGGCGAATATGTAAGACAAAAAGTGGGCAAAACTGGTTAAGACCGTGGTGCGGAAAGGAGTATTTAATAATGCTAAATAAAGCAGACAGAAATAAACTTCGTAAGAAACGCCATTATCGTATTCGCAATCACGTATTCGGTAGTTACGAACGTCCACGGTTAAATGTATACCGTTCAAACAAGCATATTTATGCCCAAATAATCAACGATTATGAAGGCAAAACTTTATTGGCGGTATCAACATTAACCCCAGAAGTTGCTAACGCGGTGGATAATGGTAGTAATAAAGATGCAGCCCGTATGGTTGGCAAATTGATTGGCGAAAGAGCAGTGGCTAATGGAATAACAAAAGTAGTATTCGATAGAGGCGGCTATAAATATCATGGACGTGTTGCCGCATTAGCAAGTGCAGCTCGTGAAGCCGGTCTAGAGTTTTAACAGCGGGAGGATATGAGATGGATAAGCGTCAAAAACGAAACGCAGAACAAAAAAGTAATTTAACTGAAAAAGTAATCGAAATTAAGCCCGTCTCAAAAACTGTAAAAGGCGGAAGAATCCGTAGTTTTAACGCAATTGTAGCTGTTGGAGATGGAAACGGCAAAGTTGGCGTTGGACTAGGTAAAGCAAGAGGAGTTCCTGATGCGGTAAGAAAAGCAATTGATACTGCTAGGAAAAGTATGATTGACGTTCCTTTAGTAGGTACAACAATCCCTCATGAAATTACTGGTATCTATGGTGCGGGCAAAGTTTTACTTAAGCCAGCTTCAGAAGGTACAGGAGTTATTGCAGGTAGTGCAGCTAGAGCAATTTTGGAATTAGTTGGTGTAAGAGATATTTTAACTAAGTCTCTTGGTTCAGCAAACAAAATTAATATTGCTTATGCTACTATAGCAGGGCTTAAACAACTGTTGACTATTGAAGAAGTAGCATCATTAAGAAATATTGATGCTGCAGAGTTAGAATAGGTAAAGCGGGAGGTAGTGATGATATGTCTAATCAATTAAAAATCACGCTCAAGCGTAGCCTTATCGGAAGCAATAAAAAGCAAAGAGGTACAGTTCAAGCACTAGGTTTAAGAAAACCAAACCAATCTGTGATAAAAGAAGTTAGTCCTCAAATTAGAGGCATGATCAAAAAAGTATCACACATGCTTGAAGTTGAAGAAATTAATTAATCTTGCGGGAGGTGTTTGAGATGAAATTACATCAATTAAAACCAGCAGAAGACTCACGCCATAAGCGTAAGAGAGTTGGTAGAGGTACTGGCTCTGGCAGAGGTACAACAGCTGGAAGAGGAATGAATGGTCAGAACTCACGCTCTGGCGGAGGAGTAGGACCATGGTTCGAAGGTGGACAAATGCCCCTGCAAAGGCTTTTACCTAAGAGAGGTTTCACAAATATATTTAAAAAAGATATATCAATAGTAAATCTTGATCAACTCAATATGTTTGAAGATGGTCAAGTCGTTGACTCTGAGGTTTTGCTTGAGAGAGTGCTTATTAATAAAGTAAATGATGGCGTTAAGATCTTAGGAAGAGGAAAATTAGAGAAGAAATTAACTGTTAAAGTTAATGCTTTCTCAAAAACAGCACAAGAAGCTATTGAAGCTGCTGGTGGCAAAGTAGAGGTGATCTAAGTGTTAAAAACACTTCGTAATGCTTGGAAAATTCCTGACCTAAGAAAGAAGATGCTGTTCACATTAGCAATGTTATTTGTATTTAGGTTAGGAGCTCATGTTCCTGTTCCTGGAATTAATAATGACGCTTTAAGACAACTATTTGCAGAAGGCAATTTACTAGGGTTCTTTGATCTAGTATCTGGTGGTGCATTGTCAAACTTTACAATTTTTGCAATGTCAGTATCACCATACATCACAGCTACTATTGTTATGCAGTTATTAACAGTTATCATTCCTTCATGGGAAGAAATGATGAAAAATGGGCAAGAAGGTAGGAAGAAGCAGATGCAGTATACGAGATATACTACTGTAATTCTAGCTTTTGTTCAAGCATTTGCTATCACCCTAGGTATAAGGGGATACTTGCTTAACCCTTCTATTCCTTCATATATGTTAATAGCACTAACACTAACAGCTGGTACAGCGCTTTTAATGTGGATAGGTGAGCGTATTACTGAAAATGGTATAGGAAATGGTATATCTTTAATTATTTTTGGTGGTATCATTTCAAGATTGCCAATTTCAGCATTTAACATGGCAAGAGCAGTTAGTATAGGTGAACAAAGTATTGTTACATTAGTATTAGTAGCAGTAGGTGCAGTAGTTATGATTGCAGCTATAGTTATGATTCAAGAAGGACAAAGAAGAATTCCTGTGCAATATTCTAGAAGAGTTGTGGGACGAAAAGTTTATGGTGGGCAGAGTACTCATATACCAATGAGAATCAACCAAGCTGGTGTTATACCAGTAATATTTGCTTCATCTATTTTAATGTTCCCTGCTACTTTAGCGGCTTTTAGCTCTTCTGAAACCTTGCAAAAAATAGGAGAGTCATTGCAAATGGGTTCTTGGTTGCATACAATTTTGTATTTGATATTCATCTTTGGATTTACATTTTTCTATACAACTGTACAATTTAACCCAAGAGATGTATCCGATAATTTGAAAAGTCAGGGTGGCTTTGTACCGGGGATAAGACCAGGTAGACCGACAACAGACTATATTTCTAAAGTATTATGGAGATTGACTTTTGTTGGAGCTTCTTTCTTATGTATTTTAGTCGTTATTCCTATTATTTTGAATAATGTATTAAACATACAATTAGGAATTGCAGGTACAAGTTTAATCATCATGGTTGGTGTAGCACTGGATACAGTGAAACAGATTGAAAATCAATTAATGATGAGACACTATGGCGGATTCCTACAATAGAGGTGTTTTAGTAATGAGAATAATAATGATGGGACCTCCTGGTGCAGGAAAAGGGTCACAAGCAAAAGTTATCGCTAAAGAATTTTCGATTCCACATATTTCAACTGGAGATATGTTTAGAAGTGCTTTGAAAAATGAAACGCCAATGGGGCTAAAAGCTAAGGAATTTATGGATAAAGGTGAGCTTGTTCCAGATAGCGTAGTTAATGGACTTGTTGAAGAAAGAATAAGCCAGAAAGACTGCAAAGATGGATATATTTTGGATGGATATCCAAGAACAATTAATCAAGCAGAAGCTTTATCTGATATGTTAGAAAAAAAACAACAAGAAATTGATGTTGTTATAAGTATAGATACAAGTGATGAGACTGTTATAAAGAGATTGACAGGGAGAAGAACTTGTGTGAACTGTGGAGCTATTTATCATATAGATAATAATCCACCAAAAGAACAGGGCGTTTGTGATGTTTGTCAAGGAGAAGTAGTCCAACGAGAAGATGACAAAGAAGAAACTGTTCGAAATAGATTAGAAGTATACAAGAATCAAACAGCACCACTGATCGACTATTACGAAAAGAAAGACTTATTAGTTGAAGTCGACGGTGAGCAAGAATTATCAGATGTATTTGCTGATATCAAAGAGATCTTGGAGGCGAATGTCTCGTGTTAACTATTAAGTCTATGCGAGAACTTGAATTAATCAAGGATGCTGGCAAAATTGTAGCCAACTCCTTATCATTAATTGAAGAAAATGTTCGCCCAGGTATTTCTACCGGAGAGCTTAATGATATAGTAGAAAAATACATGGAAGAAGTAGGTGCCATACCATCCTTTAAAGGATATAATGGCTTCCCAGCAGCTATATGCACTTCAATAAATGATGAACTAGTGCATGGTATCCCCTCCTATTCAAGAAAACTTGAAGAAGGAGATATTATCAGTGTCGATATTGGCGCTGAACTAAAAGGTTATCATGGGGATGCTGCGAAAACATTTGCAGTAGGCAAAGTAAGTGAAGAAGCTGAAAAGTTGATGAGAGTAACAGAAGAAGCGCTTAATCAAGGTATAGCGGCTGCAAAATCTGGAGCGCGTCTATCTGATATATCTTTTGCTATTCAGAGTCATGTTGAAAAATATGGACTTTCAGTGGTGAGAGACTATACAGGTCACGGTATAGGTCAACAATTGCATGAAGATCCTCAGATATTAAACTATGGACCACCAGGAAGAGGTATAAGACTAAAAACTGGTATGGCTTTGGCCCTAGAACCCATGGTTGTAGTTGGTGGATATCAAGTAAAACAATTAGAAGATGGATGGACAGTCGTTTCTGTAGATGGAAGTTTATGTGCTCATTTTGAACATTGCATTGGAATTTATGAACATGGGACAGAAATATTAACAAAACAATAAAAGACCGTTTTCTATATTAAAGGAGGCATCATTTTTGGCTGGTAAAAAAGCTATTGAAGCAGAAGGGAAAGTAATTGAGGCATTACCTAATGCTCGATTTAAGGTTGAGTTAGATAATGGCCACATGGTTTTGGCAACTATTTCAGGAAAAATAAGAATGAACTATATTAGGATATTAACTGGCGATAGAGTGAAGTTAGAATTATCGCCATATGATTTGACTCAAGGTCGAATTACTTATCGATATAAGTAGTAAGCAGCTATTAGGAGGTGCTGTCGGTGAAAGTAAGACCATCAGTGAAGAAAATGTGCGAAAAATGTAAGATTATTCGTCGTAAAGGTCGAGTAATGGTTATATGTGAGAACCCTAAGCATAAGCAGCGACAGGGTTAATATGGAGGTGTAAGGATGGCTCGTTTATCAGGTGTTGACCTGCCTCGTGAGAAACGTGTTGTAATTGGTTTAACATATATTTATGGCATTGGTAGATCACGAGCAGAAGAAATTTTAGAAAATACAAATATTGATCCTTCAACTCGAGTTAGAGATTTAACAGATGATGAAGTAAACAGACTTCGTGAATACATAGATAATAACATTATGGTTGAAGGTGATCTACGTCGAGAAGTAACACAGAATATCAAGCGACTAATGGAAATTGGTTGCTATAGAGGCTTACGTCATCGTCGAAGTTTACCTGTTAGGGGTCAACGTACAAAGACAAATGCGCGTACGCGTAAGGGACGTAAGAGAACTGTTGGCATCAGGCGTAAGAAGTAGGAGGGAAGAGTAGATGGCAAAAAGAGGTCGTGGAAGCAGTCGACGAAAACGCCGCGAAAGAAAAAATGTAGAATCAGGTGTTGCACACGTGGTTTCAACTTTTAATAATACTCTCGTGACCATTACTGATAAAGGTGGAAACACTATATCATGGTCAAGTTCTGGTGCACAAGGATTCAAAGGATCTCGTAAATCAACTCCATTTGCTGCAGGTATTGCTGCGGAAGTAGCTGCTAAAGCTGCAATGGAACATGGTATGCGTGATATTGATGTGAGAGTTAAAGGACCAGGACCAGGAAGAGAAGCTGCAATTAGATCATTACAAGCTGCTGGCTTAGAAGTGAATTCAATTGCAGACGTTACTCCAATACCACACAATGGATGTCGCCCACCGAAGCGACGTCGTGTGTAGAGAAGAGGAGGTTATTTAATGGCTAAATATACAGGCCCTAAATGTAAACTTTGTCGTCGTGAAGGCGTAAAGCTTTATCTAAAGGGTGACCGTTGTTATTCAAGTAAATGTTCTTTTGAAAGAAGATCATATGCTCCAGGTGAGCATGGTAGAGGAAGAGTTAAAGTTAGTGATTATGGCTTGCAGTTGCGTGCTAAACAGAAAGCTAGAAGAATCTATGGAGTTTTAGAAAGACAATTCCATGGGTACTATGAAGAAGCAGCTAAAGGTTATGGTGTAACAGGTGAAGTGTTAATTCAAATCCTTGAATGTAGACTAGACAATATGGTTTATAGAGCTGGCTTAGCACAATCACGTTCGCAAGCTAGACAATTAGTCAGACATGGGCATTTTTTAGTAAATGGCCAAAAGGTTGACATACCATCATATCGTTTACATGAGGGAGACGAAGTAGCTTTAAGACATAAGAGTAAAAGCTCAGTATTATTTAAAGAAATCGGAGAAGCTTTGGAAGACCGCATGGTTCCAGAATGGTTAAATGTAGATAAAACAGATTTTAAATTTAACGTAGTGCGAATTCCAGAAAGATCTGAGATCGATATACCAGTTGAAGAGCATCTCATAGTTGAGCGCTATTCTCGTTAATTGATGTACCCTCAGATTTGGTGACAACACATAATGTGTAAACAGGAGGGCATACAATGATTGAAATGACAAAACCTTCAATTATAAAAAAAGATGATAATGGACAGGAAAATTTTGCTTCATATGTAGTTGAGCCACTAGAGCGTGGATATGGTACTACTTTAGGTAATGCTTTGAGAAGAATTTTACTTTCATCACTACCAGGTACTGCAATTACTAGAATTAAAATAGATGGTGTGTTACATGAGTTTTCAACCATTGAAGGCGTATTAGAAGATGTCACAGAAATTGTGTTAAATCTTAAGAATTTAAGGATTAAACTACACAACCCTGAAGAAGAAGGAATTGTAAAGCTAACTATAGATGTAGAAGGACCTGGTGAAGTTACAGCAGGTGATTTTACAGCTGATAGTGATGTCACAATATTAAATCCTTCCTTACATATTGCTACTCTTGAAAAGACTGGTTATTTGCATTTGGAGGCAGATGTAGAATCAGGAAGAGGGTATGTAACAGCTGAGCAGAACAAAATGGAGAATCAGCCTATAGGAGTAATACCTATTGATTCGATATTTTCACCTGTAAGTAGAGTAAGTTATCATGTTGATGATACAAGGGTTGGACAAGATATAAACAAACAGAGATTGACAATTGATTTATGGACAGATGGTAGACTTGATCCAGAGGAAGCTTTGGGGCTAGGTGCTCGAATTATGAGTGACCATCTAGAGTTATTTATTAATATGTCAGATACAGCTAGGAAGACCGAAGTCTTAGTTGAACAAGAAGTAGAAGAAAAAGATAAAGTGCTTGAGATGGTAATTGAAGACTTAGACTTATCAGTTAGATCTTTTAATTGCTTGAAGCGAGCAGGAATAAATACAGTTGAAGAATTAATAGATCGCACAGAAGAAGATATGTTAAAAGTGCGCAATCTAGGAAAGAAATCTTTAAGCGAAGTTAAATCAAAATTAGCAGATCTTAACTTAAGTTTAAAGGATTCGAAGTAAGCTAGAAGGAGGTTCGTGAAAATGGGCTACCGTAAATTAGGCCGTCGTGCTGATCATAGGCGCGCTATGTTAAGAAATCTAACAACCGATTTTCTAAGACATGAACGTATTGAGACTACAGAAACTAGAGCTAAAGAATTACGTAAGATAGCTGAGAAGATGATTACATTGGGCAAAAGAGGCGACTTACACGCACGTAGACAAGCAGGTTCTTATTTGTTTGATGAAGAAGTAGTTAAAAAATTATTCGAAGAAATTGCACCTCGTTACAACGATGTAAATGGTGGATATACAAGAATTATTAAAGGTAATCAAAGGAGAGGCGATGCTACTCCTATTGCTATCATAGAATTAGTGTAACCAGAGGGCAAGTTTTGCCCTCTTTTCAGTGAGGAGAACTATTATGAGTAAAGCAATTATTGTTTGTGAAAACATATCTTTTAATTATCCTGGTGAGAACGAGGATGTATTAGATAACATATCACTTGCAATTAATAGAGGAGAATTTATAGGGGTGATAGGCGCCAACGGTTCTGGTAAATCAACCTTAGCAAAAATGTTTAATGCGCTACTTATACCAAGTAGTGGAAATGTTTATGTTGAAGGGATGGATACGAAAGATCAATCTAAAGCTTATGATATAAGACAAAAGGTTGGTATGGTATTTCAAAATCCAGATAATCAGATTGTTGCTACTATTGTTGAAGAAGATGTAGCTTTTGGGCCAGAGAATTTAGGTTTTAAGTCTGAGACTATTCGAGAAATCGTTGACAAGTCTTTATTAACTGTTGATATGTATGACTATAAATTACACGCTCCTCACTTACTTTCAGGAGGCCAAAAGCAACGAGTAGCTATAGCAGGAGTGCTTGCTATATCCCCAGAAGTTATCATTTTGGATGAGGCTACTGCAATGCTTGACCCTAAAGGTAAAAAAGAAGTTATGAGTACTATACATAAACTGAATGAAGAAAAGGGAATTACAATAATTCATATTACTCATAATATGAATGAAGTTGTTGATGCAGATAGAGTTTTAGTAATGTCAAGAGGAGAAATTGTTTTAGATGATACGCCTAGAGCTATTTTTACTTTAGGTAAAGAGCTAATAGATTATAATCTCGAACTCCCACAAATAACATCTTTGGCGGCAGAACTTAAAGACAAGGGTGTTTTAAAGGGTAGTAATATCTTGACTATAGAAGAGATGGTGGACCAATTATGCCAATTAAAATAAAAAATGTCAGTTACATATATAGTCCAGGTACTCCTTTTGAAATTAAAGCTTTAGATAACATTAATTTAGAAATTGAAGATCACAGTTTTACTGCAATAATCGGTCAAACTGGTTCTGGAAAATCTACTTTAATACAGCATTTTAATGGATTAATTATTCCTACAGAAGGTACGGTTGTGATAAACAATATTACAACTGAGGATAAGAAAGATAGAAAGAAAATACGAACAAAAGTAGGTATCGTTTTTCAATACCCAGAACATCAGTTGTTTGAAGAAACTGTTTTTAGTGATATTGCTTATGGTCCCAAAAATATGGGGTTTGATGAAGCAGAAGTTAAAAGAAGAGTGGAAGAAGCTTTGCTGTCAGTTGGGCTTGAACTAGACCTTTTAGAAAAATCTCCATTTGATTTAAGTGGAGGACAGATGAGAAGGGTAGCTATGGCTGGAGTGTTAGCAATGAAGCCAAAGATACTTATTTTAGATGAACCAACAGCTGGGCTAGATCCTAAAACAAGAAGAAATGTATTAACTCTTATAAAAGATTTAAGAGAGAATCACAATATAACTATTATAATAGTTACTCATGATATGAGTGAGGTTGCTCATTTTGCTGACAGAGTAATAGTGTTACATCAAGGTAAAGTTGTACTTGACGGTGCGCCTAGAGAAGTATTTTTAAAGATAGAAGACCTTAAAGCAATAGGACTCGATGCACCACCGTTGACTCTTTTATTTGATGAGTTAAGAAAAAGAGGATGGAATGTTTCACCTGCAGTTATATCAGAAGACGAAGCTTTAGCTGAGATATGTAAAGAGCTGGGGGTGGAGAAATGTTAACTAATGTCAACTTTGGTCAATTCGTCCCTGGCAATTCTATAATTCATAGATTGGATCCAAGAACAAAAATTTTACTCACAATTTTATATATAATAGTACTATTTAGTGCTAGAGGACTTTTGGCATACTTGCTTATAGCAGGATTTAGTTTAGGGATTGTCTTAATAGCTAATACAGGTATTATGAATGTGTTAAGATCAGTTAAACCGCTAATCATCATTATATTCCTAACAGTCATATTGCATTCTCTATTCAATAAAGAAGGAGCATTGCTAATAAGTATAGGACCCATAGATATTCACCAAGGAGGCTTGTATTTTGGACTTTTAATGGCATCAAGATTGATATTGCTTATTACCTTTACTTCAATTTTAACTTTAACAACCTCTCCAATTGCATTAACAGATGGAATTGAAAGATTGTTAAATCCTTTTAAAAGATTTGGGTTGCCAGCGCATGAACTTGCAATGATGATGACAATAGCTTTAAGGTTTATTCCAACATTATTAAATGAAGCTCAAAAAATAATGAAAGCTCAACAATCAAGGGGCGCTGACTTTGAGTCAGGAAATATTTTACAAAGAGCTAAAGCCTTACTGCCTTTATTGGTTCCGTTATTTATAAGTGCCTTTAGAAGGGCAGATGAATTGGCAATGGCTATGGAAGCAAGATGTTATCGTGGTGGAGAAGGCAGAACTAGAATGAAAATTTTGAAAATGTCTAAGCTAGATATTTATGCTTTTGCAACTATGATAGCTTTTTGTGTATTAATTATTGGTATGAGAGTACGAGGGATATGAAGAAGGTAAAACTAATTGTAAACTATGATGGGACAGATTTTAAAGGATTCCAGTATCAACCAGATATAAGAACAGTCCAAGGTGTACTAGAAGAGGGAATATCTAAACTGACTAATGAATCAATTAGAATTATTGGAAGCAGTAGAACAGATGCAGGAGTTCATGCAAATGGACAGGTGATTACTTTTTGGACTGATTCATCAATTCCAGAAGATAAGTATAGTGTTGCCCTAAAAAAGCATCTACCAGAGGATATTGATGTAATTAAAAGTGTAAGGGCAGCTGATGATTTTCATCCTATTGCAAATGCCTATGCAAAGAGGTATAGTTATCTTATAAGTGGTAATAAATATGTTGATATAAGAAAAAAGAGATTTTGTTATCACCTAGGACAGAAACTCGATATCATAAGAATTAACGAAGCTTGTTCAGTTTTAATTGGCACAAAAGACTTTAAGTCATTTTGTGCATCAGGTAGTCAAAGTAAAACTACTGTCAGGACAATTTATAGTGCAAAGATAATCGAGGATAAACCAAATGAATATAACTTTACGATCATAGGAAATGGATTTTTATACAAGATGGTCAGAATAATTGTCGGAAGTTTAATAGAAGTGGGCTTAGGTAAATTGTCAGCAAATGAACTTGAAGATATAATCAAAGTTAAAGATAGAAAGCTTGCTCCAATGACAGCCCCATCACAAGGGTTATGTTTGGATAAAGTGTGGTATAGCAAAGAATTTTTGCCAAAAGAACTTGACGAATAACATAGTATAGAATACAATAATTTAAGTGTTTTAAGATAGTCATACCATGCCCCGATATGATTATTTAAATAAATAGATCAGAAAATAAAGGAGGTTAAGCCATGAGAGGAACTTATATGGCTAAGCCATCAGAAATCGATAGAAAATGGTATGTAGTTGATGTTGAAGGAAAAACTTTAGGTAGAGTAGCGTCAGAAATCGCCACAATCATAAGAGGTAAGCACAAACCAGAATTCACACCTCATATTGATACTGGTGACTTTGTAGTTGTAATAAATGCAGAGAAGATTCATTTAACAGGACGTAAATGGGACCAAAAAGAATTGAAAAGATATTCTGGATACCCAGGCGGATTGAAAAAAATCAAATATTCTGAATTAGTGAAGAAAAATCCTGAAATTATGATAGAAAAGGCAGTAAAAGGTATGTTGCCTAAGAATCGTTTAGGAAGAAAAATGATAAAAAAATTAAAAGTATATGCTGGTGCGGACCATCCTCACCAAGCGCAACAACCACAAGTTTGGGAATTGCGTAATTAAATAGATAGGGGAGGAATATAATATGGCACAAAGATTACAATATCGTGGAACTGGACGAAGAAAAAGCGCAGTTGCAAGAGTTCGTTTAGTACCTGGAAATGGAAAAATTGTTATTAATGACAGAGAAATGGATGAATATTTCGGCTTAGAAACACTTAAGCTAATAGTAAGACAGCCTCTAGAGTTAACTAGAACAACAAATATGTATGATGTTTTAGTTAATGTCAATGGAGGAGGATATTCAGGCCAAGCAGGAGCAATCCGTCATGGTATTTCAAGAGCTTTACTAGAAGTAGATACTGATAGTTATAGAAAACCTCTCAAACAAGCAGGTTTCTTAACTAGAGATGCACGAATGAAAGAAAGAAAAAAGCCAGGACTCAAAAAGGCACGTCGTGCTCCACAGTTCTCAAAAAGATAATATATTTACTAACAAGGACAGATTTGTTAAAAATCTGTCTTTTTTATATTTAAAATAAAACTGCAAGAAAATAATGATATATATTCCCCAGGAAATAATTATGATAAATCTGTAAGAAATGATTGAGAAAAACTTAGAAACCTTGACAAAAAGCTGTATGTATATTAAACTAATCGCCGTAATTGATTTTAATTTCAAATAATTTGATTATCAAAATAAATGCTTTGGAGTGATGTTTATGGCAGATAAAGAGTATTCAGTAAGACTAATTAATACATACTTGGTCAGGCTCTTTAATCAAATCTTA
Organism: Clostridia bacterium; assembly: GCA_046542315.1. Taxonomy (GTDB): domain Bacteria; phylum Bacillota; class UBA994; order PWPR01; family PWPR01; genus PWPR01. The sequence continues at coordinate 10,844 of JBKHBO010000001.1, read as the reverse complement.
GCAATAGAAGAACAAGCTTTACAAAATGAAGGTTTAACAGATTTATCAATGACTGAAATCCATACTATTGAAGCTATAGCTTTGCAACAGCTATGCACAATGTCGGAAGTTGCATATTTTTTACGCATTACGCTAGGAACTTTGACAACATCAGTAAATAGATTAGTAAAAAAGGGATATGTAAAAAGATATCGAGATCAACAAGATCGAAGAAAAGTATTAGTTGAGCTCACTGATAAAGGTGAGGAAGCTAATAGAAAGCATGAAGAGTTTCATGAGAAGATGGTTGCTCAAATGACAGAAGACTTGAAGTTGCAAGATAATATTGTGCTTATGAGAAGCTTATCAAAGTTAAAAAGTTTTTTTGATAAGGAGTATAGCAATATAAGTGGATTTGATCATGGGATTGATGAAGCTGAGCAACTATTAAAAGAGGAATAAATATGAATATTGAAATCATTGGCTCAGGATGGTATACACCACCAAATCCAATAGATAATTTTGACTTAAGTAAATTAGTAGATACATCAAACGACTGGATAATATCAAGAACTGGAATTTATAAAAGAAATATTTCTTTAGGAGAAAATACTTCTGAAATGGCAGTCAAAGCTGCTACAGATGCAATCAAGTCAGCAAAAATTGATCCAAAGGAGATTGATTTAATAGTTGTTGCTACTATTACCCCAGATAAATTCACACCTTCAACTGCTTGTCTCATTCAAGAAGAGTTGGGTGCAAAGAATGCTTTTGCTTTTGATTTATCAGCAGGATGTACAGGATTCATATATGCGCTAAATACTGCACATAGTTTTATAGCGACTAAAAAGGTAAAAACTGCTTTAGTAGTTGGTGCAGAAGTTTTATCAAAAGTTCTTAATTGGAAAGATAGAAATACTTGTATATTATTTGGCGATGGTGCTGGAGCTGTTGTTGTTAAGAGAAATGATAAAAAGGAATTTTATGCATATTGTGCTTCTAGTGGTGATCCTAATGAAGTTTTACAATTAGATGCAGTAGCAGTTAATAATCCGTATACCAAAACAACTGAATCTAAGCAATACCTTACAATGAAAGGTCAAGAAGTATTTCAGTTTGCGGTTGGTGCAATAAGAAAAAGTATAAAGAAATTGATGAAACAAACAGATTTAGAACTGAAAGATGTGAAATATATAATTCCACATCAAGCAAATGCAAGGATAGTAGATTTTGTTGCTAGAAAGATGGACTACCCAGTTGAAAGATTTTATTTAAATCTTGATAGAAATGGCAATACCTCTGCAGCAAGTATTCCTATAGCTCTAGCAGAGATGGTAGAGAAGGGGTTACTAGTCAGTGGAGATAAAGTAATCATGGTTGGCTTTGGTGGGGGATTAACCTGGGGAGCTATACTAATAGAAATATAAATAAAAAGGAGAAATAATTATGACATTTGAAAAGATCAAAGAAATTTTAGTTGAAAACTTAGGACTAGGCGAAGATGAGGTTACTCTAGAGGCAGATATTCAGGAGGACTTAGGAGCAGACTCTTTAGACATTATGGAAATTGTTATCTGTGTTAAAGATGAATTTGATATAACTATTGAAGACGACGAAATTCAGAATATGAATACAGTTGCAGACCTTGTAAACTATATCGATAAAAAGAATTAAAATGATTAGCAAATCTTTAACTGAAATGCTAGGTATTAAATACCCTATTTTTCAAGGAGGAATGGCTTGGGTTTCAGATGCATCTTTAGCATCTGCAGTTTCTCAAGCTGGAGGGTTGGGTATTATTGCAGCAGGCAATGCACCAGCAGATTGGTTACATGAAGAAATTACTAAAGCCCAGCAGCTAACTAACAAGCCGCTGGGTGTAAATATAATGTTATTGAGTCCACACATTGAAGAGGTAATTGATATGGTTTTAAACTCATCTATCGAGGTTGTTGTGACTGGTGCAGGAAACCCAGGACCATACATTGAAAAATTTCAAGAAGCAGGCAAGTTAGTGATCCCTGTTATATCTTCAATAGCTCTGGCTAAAAGATTAGAAAGTAAGGGTGTTGATGCAGTTATAGCAGAAGGCATGGAAGCTGGGGGACATATTGGTTCTGTAACTACTATGGCTTTAATTCCACAGCTTGTAGATGAACTAAGTATTCCAGTAATAGCTGCAGGTGGAATCGCTGACAGCAGAGGGGTTGTAGCAGCACTAGCACTAGGAGCAGTAGGAGTTCAGCTAGGTACTAGATTTTTAGTTGCTAAAGAGTGCAATGTTCATATGAACTATAAGCAAAAAATAATTAGTGCATCAGAAAGATCTACTGTTATAACTGGCAACTCAACAGGCCACCCAGTTAGAACAATTAAAAATAGACTTGCCAGGGAATATGCAAAACTTGAAAAAAGTGGAGTATCTATGGAAGAGTTAGAAAAATTAGGCTCAGGCAAATTAAAGCTAGCTGTAATAGATGGTGATGTAGACTTTGGCTCTCCTATGGCTGGTCAAATAGCAGGATTAGTCAAGTGTGAACAAACTGTTAACGAAATCATACAAGAAATTGTTAGTGGAATTCCAGACACCTTAAAAGATATCAAGGAGAAGTTCATATGGGAAAAGTAGCATTAATGTTTCCAGGCCAAGGAGCACAATATGTCGGCATGGGGAAAGATTTATATGATAATTATCAATCTGTAAGAGATGTATTTAACACTGCCAACGAGGTTTTAGAATATGATTTAGCTAAGCTTTGCTTCAATGGTCCCGATGACCAGCTACAATTAACTAAAATAACTCAACCAGCTATGCTAACAGTAGGATTCGCAATAGCAAAAGTACTAAAAGATAGCGGCGTAGAAGTTGATACATATTGTGGTTTGAGTTTAGGAGAATATGGTGCGCTAGTAATGGCTAATGCCTTAGAATTTAAACAAGCTGTAAAGCTGGTTGAGAAGAGAGGCAAATTTATGCAAGAAGCTGTTCCAGTTGGAATTGGCTCAATGGCAGCCATTATTGGATTAGATAATGAAAGTGTAGAAGAAATTTGCAAGATCGCTTCATCAGAAGGGATAGTAGAGATTTCAAATTACAACTGTCCAGGACAGATTGTTATTGGTGGAGAGGTGAAAGCAGTAGAATATGCTTCAAAACTAGCTAATGAACAGGGAGCATTGAAAGTGATTTCTTTACAAGTTAGTGCACCATTTCACACTTCAATGTTAAAAGGAGCAAAAGAAAGACTAAATGAAGAGCTTGAAAAGATTGAGTTTAGTGATACTAATACTTCTGTTATTTCAAGTGTGACTGCAAAATATATAGATGATAAAAGTCAGATACAAGGGATTTTAGCTAATCAGGTTTGTAGTAGTGTAATGTGGGAGCAAGTTATAAAAAGACTTATTGAAGATGATCATGATACTTTCATTGCAATAGGACCTGGCAAGAGCTTAAGAGGCTTTGTATCAAGAGTAAGTAAAAAAGTTAACGTGATAACTATAGAAGACTTAAAAACACTACAAAAGGGTTTGGAAAGGTTGTTAAATTAATGGATGAAAGAGTAGCTTTAATAACAGGGGCTTCTAGAGGTATAGGTAGAGAGATTGCCCTAGCATTAGCAAAAGAAGGTTATAGCTTAGCTATAAATTATTTTGTTCAAGATGAAGATTTATTAGAATTAGAGCAGGAGCTTCAAAGTGCTAAATATAAACTATATAAAGCGGATGTTAGTGATTATCATCAAGTAGAAGAAATGATAAAAAGTGTGCATAAAGATTTTAAACAAATAGATGTTTTAGTAAATAATGCAGGAATCACTAAAGATAATTTATTAATGAGAATGACTGAAGATGAATTTGATAGTGTGATAGATGTAAACCTAAAGGGAACATTTAACTGCATTAAACACATTAGCAGGATAATGTTAAGACAAAGAAGTGGAGTCATTATTAATTTATCTTCAATTACTGGAGTAAGTGGCAATGCAGGACAAGCTAATTATTCTGCTTCAAAAGCTGGAGTAATTGGATTAACTAAATCAGTAGCAAAAGAGTTAGCTTCTAGAAATATTAGAGTTAATGCTATAGCTCCCGGGTTTATTCAAACTGCTATGACAGAAAAGCTAAATGAGAAGGTTAAAGAAAGTATGCTTAATAAGATTCCTTTGAAAAGATATGGATCAACAGAGGATGTTGCAAATTTAGTGGTATTTTTAGCAAGCGATAAATCAAATTATATAACTGGCCAAGTCATCCATGTTGATGGCGGCATGGTAATGTAGGAGTGTTTTTATGAATGAAAGAGTAGTTGTAACAGGAATAGGAGTTATATCCCCTTTGGGAAACTCAAAAGAAGAGCTATGGAGTAACATTGTCGGTGGAAAATGTGGAATAGATGAAATAACAAAGTTTGACACAAAAGATTTTTCTGTAAAATTAGCAGCAGAAGTAAAAGATTTTGATACGACAAAATATCTAGATAGAAAAAAAGCTAGAAGGATGGATCTCTTTTGTCAATATGCCATTGCAAGCTCGATTGATGCTTGGAAAGATGCTGGATTAGATGAACAAGTCAGCCACAATAATCCGAGTGTAATAATAGGAAGTGGAATAGGTGGCTTATCAACTATTGAAGAGCAAGCTAAAAGACTTCATGAAAAAGGGCCAGCACGAGTATCACCTTTTTTCATCCCTATGAGTATTAGCAATATGGCTTCTGGATATGTAGCTATAGAACTTGGGTTAACTGGCCATAGTATTTCATTGCAAACAGCATGTGCTTCAGGTAGTTCAGCAATAGGAGAGGCATATAAACTGATTAAGAATAAAGAAAGCGACTTAGTTGTTGCTGGTGGAGTAGAAGCTGCAATTACACCATTAGCTGTAGCAGGATTTTCTTCGATGAAAGCACTAAGCGAAAGTGAAGATAAAAATAGAGCCTCAATACCTTTTGATTTAGAGAGAAGTGGCTTTGTTATTGGGGAAGGGTCAGCAACTTTAATACTTGAAAGTTATAGCTCTGCTAAAGGAAGAGGAGCAAAAATATACGGTGAGGTTGTAGGATATGGTTCAACGTCAGATGCCCATCATATCACAGCTCCTGAGCCCAATGGTACATATGCTGCTAAAGCAATTTCAAAAGCTCTAGAGGATGCTAATATTAAGCCAGAGGATGTGGGATACATTAATGCTCATGGTACTAGTACTCCACTAAATGATAAGATAGAAACATTAGCTATTAAGAATGCTTTTGGAAAAATTAGCAAAGAAATCCCTATTAGCTCTACTAAGTCTATGACAGGACATTTATTAGGAGCTGCTGGTTCATTAGAAGCAGCTATATGTTTATATGCTTTAAAAGAGGGGATATTACCACCTACTATAAACTATCTGAAACCAGATCCAGAATGTGACTTAGATTATATTCCTAATGAAGCAAGAGAAGCTAATGTAAAATATGCTTTATCTAATTCTTTTGGGTTTGGTGGACATAATGTAACGTTATTGTTCAAAAGGGTAAATTAGTAGATGAATAGAGAAGATATAAAAAAAATATTACCACATAGAGAACCATTCCTATTTCTAGATGAGATAGAGTATCTAGAGCCAGGAGAAAAATGCATTGCAAAAAAGTATGTAAAAAAAGATGAGTACTTTTTTAAAGGACACTTTCCAGACTATCCAGTAATGCCAGGAGTATTAATAGTAGAAGCATTAGCCCAAGCTGGAGCTGTAGCACTTTTAAGTTTAGATGAATTTAAAGGCAAGATAGCTTTTTTTGGGGGTATTAAAAAAGCCAGATTTAAAAAACAAGTTTTGCCAGGCGATATTTTAACCTTGGAAACTACTTTAACCAAAATGCATAATACAGTCGGTATAGGAGAAGGTGTAGCAAAAGTTAACGGAGAAGTTGTTGCTACTGTACAACTTACTTTCGCCATACAAGAGTAGATCTTTCTTTAAAAGATCTGCTCTCTTTTTTTATGTTCTAAAAAATATATAGAAGTATGATATAATAAAAAGCCAAGGCACATATTTTTTTATATAAATTAGCAGGAATTAACATCTTTTTAGCTAATATCAAATAAAGTAGAAAAGTGAGGTAGATATCATGGAAATTCCAACAAAAGAGGAAGTAAAACAAATAATTGAGGAACTTGATAATAAATTAAAAGAGGAACCTGAGAATGCAGTTTTTTGGCATGATAGAGGTGTGGCATATATGCATCTTGAAAAATGGGATAAAGCCAAAGAAAATCTCGAGCATGCATTGACTTTACTAAAAGGAAAAGATGCTTTAACTGCTCATTATCATTTGGGAACAATCTATGCGGAAAAAGGTAAGTTTGATAAAGCAATTAATGAATGGAAAAAAGTCTTAGAGATTGATGAAAGAAATGTTTTTGCTCATTACTCAATAGCTAAGGTTTATGCTCAGAAGGATCTTTTAGATGCTTCCTTAATGCACCTTAGAAAAGCAGACAGGTATAACACTAATAGATCTATAAAGTTGATACATCAAACTATGGCACGAGTACTTATGCTTAAAGGAGAGTACGAAGAAGCTATGGAAAGATGGAATATGGTTGTAGAGATAGATAAAGAAGATGTTGATGCTTATCATCAGCTTGCTATGCTTAACTTGCATATTAATAATATGGATGAAGCTTTAGAATACTGTAAAAAAGAAATCTCTTTGGGTAGTAGTGATGCTTCAGTTTTTTATAATGCTGGATTAGCTTCTTTAGGATTAAATCAAGCAGAAGAAGCAATTACATATTTCCAAAAGGCAATGAGAAAAGGGCTTGATGATACAAGCTTAAAAACAAATCTAGGGGAAGCGTATGCAAGGAATGATCAGCCTGATGAAGCTTTAAAAATGTGGAAACAAGCTTTAGAACAAGATGAAAAGAATTACCATGCTAGTTTTAACATTGGTATAGTATATTTTGATAATAAGCTATATGAAAGGGCAATAGAAGAGTGGGAAAGAACTCTGAAGATAAATCCTGACTATTTACCAGCGTTAGTAACTAAGGCATCTGCTTACTTAAATTTAGAAAAATATGATAAAGCATATAAATCTATAACAAAGGCTAAACAAATAGACCCAGATAATGATATAATTAGGATAAATCTGTCAGAGATCTTATTGTATAGAGATATGCCAGAAAAAGCTTTGGAAGAGGCACAACATGCAGCTATGAAAAATGAAAAAAGTCCTTTAGGATATCTTTTATCTGCTTGCGCATACGCCCAAATGGACAATTATGAGCAAGCTGCATTAGCTTTGGAACAATCTTATGAAATTAACGATCAAATATTTGACCTAACTGCCAGTTTAGTTACAAAAGTTATCTCTAAAAATAAATTAGATAAATTGATAGAGAATGTTGAATCACAAGAGGTCTCTAACAAATTTAGTGAAGCAATAGATAATTATGAAAAGATTAAAGGCGATTTAGCTAGTAACAACAAAGAAGGCAAGAGGGTAAATAAGTTTTTAAAAAATATACTTAAGTAAATTTTTATTGGGGAGTTTATTATGGCTTTAGAGTACTTTTTAGGATTATTCAGCAACATAACTTTCGTTGATGTTTTGGATATGGTAATAGTTTCATACATAATATATAGGGCTATTCTTATGTTTAAACAAACAAGAGCGATGGCTCTAGTTAAAGGTATATTAGTTTTATTAGTAGTAACTGTTATTGCAGACTTGCTGAATACTACAACTTTAAGTTGGCTTTTAAACTCTCTATGGACAATCGGAATTATTGCAATAGTAATACTTTTCCAGCCTGAGATAAGAAAAGCATTGGAACAATTTGGTAGGACAGGTATAATGATAACTCCATCTTTCAAACAACGCCCTGAGACAGAGGTTAATGATGCTATAGAAGAAGTCATTAAAGCTATTTCAGTATTATCAAAGAATAAAATAGGAGCTCTTATCGTATGGGAAAGAGAGACAGGAATAAGAGATTATATGGAAACAGGAATTCCAATTGATAGCTTAGTAAGTAGCTCTTTATTAATAAATATTTTTATACCAAAAACACCTCTCCATGATGGAGCAGTTATGATTAGAAAAGGTAGAGTGGTTGCAGCTGCTTGTTATTTACCCCTTACATCCAATACAGATCTAAGTAAAGAATTAGGAACTAGACATAGAGCAGCGATAGGAATAAGTGAGTATTCGGACGCTGTAGCTATAGTAGTGTCTGAAGAAACAGGCACTATATCACTGGCAGTAGATGGAAAAATTCAGAGGTATTTAGACACTAGCACTTTAAAAGAGAAATTATATCAATATTTAATAGAAGACCATCAAGAACGCGTCTTTGATAAGTTGTGGAAGGGGTCTAATCATGAAGAAAAATAAGCTCTCAGGAGATTTTATGATAAAACTGCTATCTATAGCGTTAGCTATTACTTTGTGGATGTATGTTCAAGGGCAACAGCCGCAATCCATACATGAAGGGATTCAAACTTTTAAAGACGTTGAGATCGGATGGACCACTGATAGTGGATATATTGTGACAGCTATCACATCAAGAACTGCGGATGTTACCATCGCAGGGTCTATTGATACGATAAATTTATTGAGTGATGATGATATATTAATAGATTTAGACTTAACAGGATACGATAAAGGTAGACACTCAGTACCCGTTAATCCACAAATCCCAGCTGGAATTAGAGTGTTTAACATAAATCCTTCACAAGTAGACGTGGTTTTAGATAATTGGACAGAAAAGACAATGGAAGTTGAAATTGACTATATTAATGATTTGCCAGAAAATGCTGTTATAGTAGAAGAATTAATTGAACCAACTGAAGTAGTAATAAGTGGAGCTGAAGATTTAATAGATGATGTAGAGAGGGTTGTTGTTGAATATGATTATACAACAATGGATGAACAAGAATCTAATTTAGAGCTTAAGGCTAAGAATAGTTCTGGAGTTACGTTGTCTAATGTAAATATTGATGATTTTGTGGACTTGACTGTAACTTTAGAGTATTCAAAAACACTACCAGTAAGATTAAATAGTGAAGTTGTATTGCCTGAAAATACAACAACTAGATTTCAACCAAATAGTGTGATTGCCGTAGGTCCTAGAGAATTGATAGATGAACTGGAATATATTGAAACAGAATATTTTGATATTGAAGATATTCAAGAAGATAGATTTGAAATAGATGTGATATTCCCAGAAGATGTTAAACCTTTTAATGAACAACATGAGAATATCGAAATTATTATTGAGTAGGGGGCTTATTGTATGAGAAAGTATTTTGGAACAGATGGCATTAGAGGCGTTGCAAATAAACATCCATTAACCCCTGAATTCATGATTAAATTGGCTAGAAGTGCATCAAACGTATTACCAAAAAAAAATAATACAATTCTAATTGGAAGAGATAGTAGAATCAGTGGTCCGATGTTAGAAAACGCTTTAATATCGGGATTTCTTTCTGAAGGTCGAGAAATTACTTTGCTAGGGGTTGTCCCAACCCCTGCAATTTCTTACTTAACAGCAAAATTGGGATTTGATTTTGGAGTAATGATTTCTGCCTCTCATAATCCTGTTGAAGATAATGGGGTTAAGTTTTTTAATAATTCAGGACTAAAACTTGATGATTCAGCAGAATTAGAAATTGAGAAGGCAATTGAAAATAATTCTTATAAAACAATAAGTAATATAGAGAGTGTTCGATATAACCCTAATCTAGTGGATTACTATTTAGAGTATTTGTTAGAGAAATCAAATGCAGATTTATCTGGGATGAAAATTATATGTGATGCAGCTTGGGGTGCTGCAGCGCCTTGGGTTTTACAGCTATTCACCTCTGTTGGAGCTGATATAGTTGTTATAAATGGCAAACCAAATGGAAAGTATATTAATGTGGACTGTGGGTCTACAAATACTAACCAATTATCAAAGTTTGTAATAGAAAGCAACGCAGACTTAGGATTAGCTTTTGACGGAGACGCTGATAGATTAATTGCAATTGATGAAAATGGACAGGAAGTTGATGGAGATGGAATAAAATATGTTTTTGCAACTTATTTGCATAAGCATGGTTTATTATCTCAAAAAGCTATAGTGGGAACAGTAATGAGTAATATGGGTTTGGAAAAGGCCCTATTTAATAAAGGCATTTCTTTAATTAGGACTCAAGTTGGAGATAGATATGTTTGGGAAGAAATGCAAAAACAAAGTATCAATCTAGGAGGTGAACAGTCAGGGCATATAATAAACAGTGATTGGCAAAAAACAGGAGACGGACTTCTTAATGGATTGATGCTAGCATCAATTTTGAAAACAACTAAAAAGTCATTATCAAAATCTTTAGAAGAATTTAAAAAGTTTCCACAAAAACTGATTAATGTTGAGGTAAGTGATAAATACAAAGTTATGGAAGATTCTGAGCTAAGGAGTTTAGTAGAAGATGTTAATAAAGATCTTGTAGATAAAGGGAGGTTAGTATTGAGACCTTCTGGAACTCAATCTATTATAAGAGTCATGGTAGAAGCAGAAACTATGGAGTTAACAGATCAATATGTTAGGAAAGTTGCTGAAAAAGTTAAAAGCATTGCAAAAAAATAAAAAGCGCCTGAACTCTATACAGAGTAGACGAGGTAGAAGTTTATCGATCTTTCGGCGGATACTTCTCGGGTTTTCAAGCTCGTTAAATCCCAGACAAATTTTAAGAGTGATCTTGGAACAAAGCTGGTAAATTGAAAGAATTCAAATCAGGAGGATACTATATATGTGTGGTATCATAGGATACACTGGAAAAAATCAAGTAGACCAGTTACTAATAGATGGTCTAAGAACTTTAGAATATAGAGGATA
>JBKHBO010000054.1:0-12221 GCA_046542315.1 Clostridia bacterium | reverse complement strand
CTATCCTAATTTATTATAATCTCATTAACTGTAATATTAGTTTCACTAGTTGTTATTACTGCACTAATTTCTCGTGCAGCTTTTTCGTATATTGATTTTGATACAATTCTAACAATACCGTCATCAATTTTTTCTGCAATGATATTCTCTATGTGATAGTTTTCTAAAATTAAATAATCAGTTAAATCTCCATTAATATCCGGGTACAATTCTATTGAAGCTCCAATTGTAGCGTTATTAGAAAATTCGTAGATTTCATTAGGATTATTTTCATAATGTTCTATAGCTAACTCTAATCCTCCAAAAGCTGCTTGTGTTGCATATTCACTCCTATAAATACTTTGCACAATATTATAGTTTGTGCTTACTGTATTTGCATAACTAAATACTACCATTGAAACTACCATTAAAATGACAACTGACCAAAGCAATATATAACCTTTCTTATTCATAGTTTCACTCCTAAGGCTTTGCATTAGGCACAAAGATGTATTTTCTCATTGTTAGATTTGGAACTCTTTCAAAGTCCAATTTTATAGTTTCAAGGTATATTTCATATAAAGACCCAAATGTATATAAATTTACTCTTCTTATACTAACTTCTTTAAAAGAATTACCTAAAGAATTACCATTTCTAAATAATTCATTGTTCTCTAAAGAAAATTCAGTCTCAGTTGAATCATCAACAAAATAAACTTCACTTAGATCTAAATCGACTCTTCTTACTATATCCTCTCTAGTTCCGCTATTATTATACTCAATCACATCAGCATTTCTTAAGTCTCTTGTTAATGTTTCCATGCTATACCTTAAATGCTGTTCAACATCTGCTATAGTATTTACATTTACCCAATATCTCATTGTTTGAAAAAAATCATCATTAATCAAAGAGATAATAATAATAATGACAGCTAAAACTACAAGAAGTTCAACTAAAGAAAAACCATTATCTTTATTCATCATAGTTCACCATCGTCTTCAACTTCACAGATTTTTCTTGAGGCAAATTGTTAGAAAAAACTATAACCTCAATCTCTACTAAATTTAAACCAGCAACTTGATTTATAGATAAAGAAGCATAAAACTCACTGGGAATATTATACCTTCCATAGTCTGTAGTACTGATATAGCCACCTTCAGTATCTCTTAAAAAGATATCAATATCATCTATATAATCTTGTTTCACATCGCATTTTGCACGATCTATAATTGATGAGCCGATGACAGTCATTTGTGATAAAGTGTGCCCTTCCATAGAGCGATCTAAAAGATTATTTAAAAAACCTAATATAGGTGTTATCACAATAATTATTATTATAATTACACCCAACAATTCTATAAAAGTATATCCTTTTGAATTTAAAACCTTCATTTTATAATTCCCTTTTAATTATTATCATTAATTATAACAAATTTTAATTAATTAATGAAACATATGTTAGTTAATAAGGGAAAAAGAAGGAGTAAACTCCTTCTTTTAAATCTCAACTTTTTTTATACACTTCCCTGCCCTATCAGATGTTGCATTTATTTCAAGTTCTGAGTCTTTACCAATTTTTACAACCCACTGAACTTTTTTCTTGCTCCACCCTTCTAAGTGACCTAAGTCAATTTCTTTTTCTTGAGAAATTACTTCCCCATTTTTAACTTTCATTTCTACTTTTACTGTAGAATATTTTTTTAGTTTTTGTGCTACTTCTGTTCCTGAAGTTGGCTGATATCCAATGTTACTAACTACACCAGTGATCTTTTTCACATTTTCAGATACATCTTCCACTTCTATTTCAGAGATATCTAGTTTTGGAAGAGCTTTCATATGTACTAATGTAAACTGCATATTCTTTTTACATTCTTGCTCAAGCAATTTTTCTGGTGGATTTTGCCTGAAGAATTTCATTTTATATCCACCGATTTCTACTTCTCCTAATTGTGGATGGTCAAATTTTGTCCATGGTATAAATGCATTACCATCAAGTTCTTCGTCATTCCACTTTAAAACCTTTAAGCCGTCTTCTTCTTCTGTTTTAAAAGTTTTCTTTTTATATCTATCTTTGAAGTTTTCTATTTCAATGCCAGCTCTTTGTAATAAATCCCAAAGTTCAGTAGACCAAGACAAAATACCTTCATTTTCATAAGCCCAGTCCATAAATATTCCTGTTTGAGGAGATGAAACAAAGCCTTCGAATGTATTGACATGTGGGTATTTTGTATATTCTTTACCTCTTTCACCAATTTCTTTGAACATTTTAACATCAGTTTTGTTCATTTCACTATCTGGTTTTTGTGCAGATGGGCGCAAATGTACTCCAGAAGTAGTATGGTAAGACATTAAACCAGCTATGTTTTTATGTGAAAGAATAAAATCTGCAACATTTCTTGGCTCTGGCTCACTAAAAGGATATGGTCCTGCACCTTTTTGTTCATGCTCAGGCTTCCAATTGACTGGTGAGTTTCGGTTTACATCTAGTCCATATAGTCTAGGTGCTATTTTTACCTCTACACCATCAAAGTCAATGATTTCTCCTTCATCGTAAAGATTATAAAACTCTCCAATAAAATCATCAGGTTGCCTTGAAACCATTAATCTTTCATCTTTATCAGATACCTTCCATTTTCCATTAGGATCTTTAACTCTCATTTGAGTTATATAACCATCATCATTCATATCTTTAATATGTAATCCTGGTTGCTTTTCAGTAAAAGGGTAAGGTCTTGTACTACTTCTTAGTGTCATAGCTGTTGTTAAATACATTTCAGCACCATCAACACTTACTCTTGGTACTACATAAACAACAAACTTGTCTAAAATAAAAGTTACTTCTTCATCTTTACCATAATTCTCTAGTAAATGATTAACAGTGTACATAGCTGTTGCACATCCTGTGACTTCTCCTGCATGAAAATTGCCGTCTATGTAATATCCAGGCTTGTCCTCACTTTTTCCTGTTTCTTTGTTTGTCAGTTCTATCAGCCACATATCTCGTCCTTCATAACTTTGACCTATTGAATATAGCTTAGTTAATTCTGGATAATCTTTATGCCACTGATTCATTTGTTCTACTAATTCATCATATTTATAATATTTTGAGGGATTAAAATTCATTATCATTTCCTTCCTATTTGTTTAATAATTTAACTTCTTTTACTATTGTACCGGCCCTTTTACTGCTTGCTACAATTTCTACTTTTTCACTATTTACTTTAGCTACAAAACTAAACTTCTTTTTTTCATAGCCATCAAGACTATCAAATTCAACTTTTTTATCATTAATATTTTCAATATCACCTTCCAACTTAATTTCTATTTTTTTATATTTATCTAAATTTTTAGCTAATTGACTACCAGAAGTGTTTAACGAACCTCTATTTATAATTGCACAATCAACTTTGTAAATATTAGAGTTAATTTTTTCTACTTTAACTACTTCTATATCTAATTTAGGCATTGATAAAGCATGAGAAAAAGTAAACATCATATTTTTATGACAAACTTCCTCTAATAAGTTTACTGGTGGATTTTGAAAACTAAACTTTCTGTTCCATCCCCCTAATTCAACTTTACCAAGTTGTGGATGATCAAACTCATACCAATCAATAAACAGTTTGCCATTAAAGTTTTCATCATTGTATTTTAGTAGTTCTAGTTCATCTTTTTCCTTCTCTTTAATCGTTTGTTCTAATCTTTCTTGGAAAGTTATTTTTTTCAATCCTGCTCTTGCTCTAATATCCCAAAGTTCAGTAGCAAAGCATGTAATTCCCAAATAATCATAAGTAAAATCTATGAAACTCCCTGCAGAGGGATTAGATTTATCAAGAGTGAATTTTTCAAAAATTGACCAGCAAGGATAGTTCGTTAAATTTTCTCCTATTTCGCCCAGTTCTTTAAAAAACTTAAGATCATCTTTATTCATTTCTTTGTCATCTTTTGTACAATAAGGTCTAAGAATAACTCCGCCATATGTATGATAGCTCATTGCTCCAGCTATATTCTGGTGATTTAGAATGAAGTTAGCGATGCTTCTTGTTTCTTTTTCACTCAATGGATACGGTCCCGCACCTTTTTGAATATGCTCTGGATTCCAACCATGAGGATAATTTCTATTATAATCAAGTCCCCATTTTGTTCTTTCTTTTTTAATCTCAACTCCATCAAAATTTTCAATTAATCCTTCGGTAACAACCTCATAAAAATCACCCTCAATATCATCTGGCTGTCTTTTAACCATTACACGAGGATCTTTATCACTTATTTTATAACTTCCTGTTTTACTCTTAAATCTCATCTGAAGTATTTGACCATTGTCATCAACATCTTGTTGCATAAGTCCTTTTTCTAAAGCAGGTGAATACTCTCGTGGACTACTTCTAAGTGAATGAGGAGTTGTTAAATAAAACTCTGATCCATCAACAGCTATTCTTGGAACTATATAAAATGTGTAATTATTTAGTAGATATTCAACTTTTTCATCGTCTTGATTATTTAGCAGATAGTTAATAGTATAAAGTGCTGTTGCACTTCCAGTTACTTCTCCTGCGTGATGATTAGCATCAATGTAATATGCAGGTTTTTCCATATAATCATTTATGTCTTTAGTAATAATAGTTACAAAAATATCTCTATTTTCGTAACTCTCTCCTATTTTTTCATAAGAAAAATTATTTGAGAAATTGCTTTCCCAATATTTTAGCAAGTTTATGATCTCATCATATTTATAATAATTATTAGGTTTGAACATCAAAAATTTTCCTCTCTATAATGTGGTCCTACAACTACTTTCTGTTTTATATCGCTAAGTTCTATTTCTAAAGGTGTATGCCCAAAAACATTGCCGTCAAAGTTTGTCATCATCCTCTCATTACTATTTATTTTTATCATTTTTCCTGAAATTATTTCTACTGCTTTATGATTTAAGTGTTTTCCGCTATATACCTTTGGAAAAACTTTAAGGAGTTCTAATTTGCTTATTTGTTTTACTAAAAAAAGATGCAACTTAGAATCAAATGGTTTAGCATATGGCACAAATTTCATCCCACCACCTGAATATGGACTATTAATTACAGCAGCTAACATGACATCTCTTTCAATATTTAATCCATCAATTTCAAAGAATAACTTAGATGAAGAAACCGCTTTTAAGCTTTGAAAAATTGCGTTAGGAAATGCTAACGGGCCTTTAATAAGAGAGTTTTGATCTTTATTAACACGCTCTAAAACATCAGTTACAAAGCCTAGCCCACATATTGAAAAAAAAGGGCTATAATTTGAAACAGCTACATCAACAACATCAACTCTTTTGGAGTTGTATTGCTTAAGAAACTCATCAAGTTGAGTAGAAAATCCAAGTGACTTAACTAAATCATTACCAGTTCCAGCAGGAAAAACACTAAAAACTACCTCCTGTTTATGAGTTCCTGCTAATACTTCCAAAGCAGTTCCGTCTCCTCCTATTGAAATTATTTCTCTTGCACCATGTTTTATGGCTGAAATTGCTAGATCAGTTGCATGATGAGGTCCTTTGGTGTATGAAATATTATAATTATTAAAATTTTTACTAAAATAATCTAATAATCTAGAATGGATTTTCTTACTATAACCTCTCCCTGCGTTTGTATTGAATATAATTTCTTTCATTGTAAAATTCCTTTATAATATATCAATAAGATACAATCTAATTTAAAGATGAATATTAGATATATATGTTTTTGCTCCTAATAGTATTTATTCAAGATAGAGTATTAATATCCTTCTCTTGATTAGAACTATTTTTTGTGGCAAAATAACCAAAAGGTACTTATTGATAACCAATATTTTTAGGAGGGCTTACATTGCAAACTATATTTTCAGGTATTCAACCGACTGGTGGGCTAACTTTAGGCAATTACTTAGGAGCATTAAAGAGGTTTGTAGAAATGCAAGAAAATTACAATTGCTATTATTGTATTGTAGATTTACATGCTTTGACTGTTATGCCCAATCCACAAGAACTTTATGAAGGCACTTTAGATGCTGCAGCGATCTTTTATGCAAGTGGCATCGACCCTAGCAAATCTACTTTATTCATCCAATCACATGTCTCTGAACACAGTGAATTGGCTTGGCTTTTGCAATGTATGAGCTATTTTGGAGAAATGAGTCGAATGACTCAATTTAAAGATAAATCTCAACTAATTGAAAGAACAAATTCAGACAAATCAGTTACAACTGGTTTGTTTACATATCCGACTTTAATGGCAGCTGATATTTTACTTTATGACACTGATATTGTTCCTGTTGGAGAAGACCAAAAACAACATGTAGAATTAACAAGGGATATTGCTCAAAGAGCAAATCAATTATTTGATGATGTTTTTAAAGTTCCCAAACCTGTTATACCAAAAATTGGTGGCAAAATAATGTCGCTAAGAAATCCTGAGAGCAAAATGAGTAAAAGTGACCCAATCGAAGCTGCTAAAATAAATATGCTAGATAAGCCTGATGTAATTAGAAAAAAAGTTAAAAGAGCTGTTACTGACTCAGATAGGTTTATTAAGTATGATCCAGTTAATAAAGCTGGAGTAAGTAATTTATTGACCATAGAATCACTTTGTAGGAATATATCTATTGAAAAACTTGAAGAAAAGTATGACAATGAAGGCTATGGATTTCTAAAAAGTGAAGTTGCAGAAGCTGTTGTTGAAGTATTAGAACCCATTCAAAAAAGATATCATGAAATAAGAAATAGCGATCAAATAAAACATAATCTAAAGAAGGCTGCAGCAAAAGCTCAAAAAAGAGCAAAAGAAACGCTCACTAGATATCAAAACACAGTAGGATTAAACATTTTTTAATAAGTATGACCTTCGAAAATACCATTTCGAAGGTCATTTTATTTTTTCATTGATTTTAATATCCAATAACCGCCACTTCTATTTATCTTTTCACTATTATTAAACAGTTCTTTTAAATAATTAAAAAGGCTTGGTCCTCCCTGCTTTTTCCTCACAACAACTACAAGTGATCCTTCTTTTTTAAGAGCATCATATGAGTCTTTAATTATTTTATAATATACATCCTTACCTGCTCTAATTGGCGGATTAAAAACAATTAAATCAAATAACTCATTAATATTTTCAAATCCATCACTTTGCAAAACTTTTGCTTTTATATCATTATTTTCTGCATTAAAATCTGCTAACTTAATAGCTCTGGAATTAATATCAGCTAAGGTTAAATTAATAGTTGGCTCTTTTATCGACAAACTCAATCCAATAACACCATATCCGCATCCTATATCTAACACCTTTGAGTTTATAGTAGGCTTTATTGTTTTAATCAGCAAATCGCTTCCTTTATCAATGCCTTTTTTCGAAAAAACGCCAGCATCAGTTTTAAAGTTTAAAAACTGATCAGTATCAGGCACTTTATATTTAATAAAATTAAAATCATGTTCGCTGGTAGGTTTTTTTGAAAAATAGTGTTCACTCATCTAATCCTCTCCCCTATTGTCAAGAAATTCTACTAGAATTTTACCATATAAGCAAAACTGATTATAGTTAATTAAAGAATTTGTTTTTATAAGAGGATATTTATTATTTATCACGAAATACTATACATCACATATAAAAGGAATGATAACATGTTAGATATTAAAATAATAAACGGAAAAATTATTGATGGCACTGGATCTCCATTTTATTTTGGCGAAGTTGGTTTAAAGAATGACAAAATTGTGAAAGTAGGCTACAGCATAGATGATGCAGCTAAAAAAGTAATCAATGCAAAAGGAAAAGTTATTGCACCTGGATTTATTGATGCTCATTCTCACTCAGATTTCCCTTTATTGATTAACAGAAAAGCAGAAAGTAAAATTAGAATGGGAGTTACATCAGAAGTTATAGGACAATGTGGTAATTCTGCTGCGCCAAGAACACCAAATAAAAAAGATTTTTTTGGTTATGACTTAGATGAAATTGGAGTAACATATGACTCAATGGAACAATACTTACAACTATTAGAGACTAAAGAAGTAGCAGTCAATGTAATTCCTCTGGTTGGGCATGGTAATATTAGAACAATTGTTATGGGTGAAAGTGACCGAAAACCAACTGATAGTGAAATGGAAAAGATGAAAAAGTTGCTAGATGAGTCTTTACAAGCAGGTGCATATGGAATGTCTACTGGTTTGATTTATCCACCAGGGTGTTATTCAGAAATTAATGAACTAATTGAGTTAAGTCATGTATTACACAAATATAATGCATTTTATGTGACACATATGAGAAATGAAGAAAGTAAATTATTACAATCTATCAAAGAGGTTTTAGAAATAGCAAAAAAAGCAGATATAGCTGTTCACATTTCTCATTTCAAATCATGTAATGAAGAAAATTGGGGTTTAGTAAATGATGGTCTTAGACTTTTAGAAGAAGCTAGAGAGGATAATATAGATGTTACAGCAGATCAATACCCATATATTGCATCTAGTACAAGCTTAAAAACACTGATACCACAGTGGGCTCATGATGGCGGTGTTTCAAAATTGAGAAAAAGAGTATTAGATAAAAATACTAGATTAAGGATTAGGGAAGAAATTATAGCCCATTACGGCACTCAAGATAAGTTATCCTGCGTTATGGTTTCAAGTTGCCAAAAAGAAAAAAACAAAAAGTTTGAAGGACTAAATTTAATTGAGATATCAAATATAGTAGATAAAGATCCTGTCGATGCTTGTTTGGACCTTCTTTTAGATGAAAACTTCTCTCCTGGAATGGTTAGATTTTCAATGAGTGAAGAAGATGTGAAAACAGTTATGAATCATCATTTAGTTATGATTGGGTCAGATGCTTCTTGTATGGCAAGTGAAGGAGCTTTATCAAAAGGAAAACCCCATCCAAGAGCTTATGGAACATTTGCTAGAGTAATTGGAAAATATGCTATTAAAGAAAAATTAATGCCTTTAGAAAAAGCTATTTTCAAAATGACTGGTATGCCTGCTACAAGATTTATGTTACAAGATAGAGGATTAATTAAGGAAAACATGTACGCTGATATCACTATATTTGATGAAAATGAAATAATAGATAGTGCTACTTTCAAAAATCCACATAACTTTGCAAAAGGTATTGATTATGTAATTGTTAACGGTGAAATTGTAATTGAAAATGGCACCCAAAATGAAAAATATCCCGGCAAAGTATTAAGAAGGAGATAGTTTCATGATTTACAAAACTGGTAAAGAACTTAGACAAGCTATAAGGAATAAAGAATTTAACAAACCGACATCTGGCCAAGCTAGTGAATATGTTCAAGCGAATCTAGTTATACTACCTAAAGACTGGGCTTGGGATTTCCTTTTGTTTGCCCAAAGAAATAAGAAACCATGTCCTATTTTAGAAGTAGGAGAGGTAGGAGATTATTATACTAGATTTATAGCAAAAAATGCAGATATAAGGACAAATTTATCAAAGTATAGAGTATATAAAAATGGAGAACTGTTGAGTGAACCTAATGATATAGTTAATATCTGGAGAGATGATTTTGTCTTTTTTTTGATTGGATGTAGTTTTTCTTTTGAGCAAGCTCTTGTAAATGCTGGGCTTGAATTAAGACATCAAAGTGAAAATGTTAATGTACCTATGTATGTAACAAATATTATGTGTGATAGTGCAGGTAAATTTAATGCTAGTCCTTTAGTTGTTAGTATGAGACCATTTAGCAATAAAGATGCAATAAAAGCGGTGGAGATAACTAGAGACTTTCCTGATGTGCATGGTAGTCCTGTGCATTTAGGAGATCCTAAATTAATCGGGATAGATAATATTGATGCACCTGACTATGGAGATAAAGTTACCATTAGAGATGGTGAAATTCCTGTTTTTTGGGCCTGTGGGGTTACCCCTCAAAAAGCAGCATTAGTTAGCAAACCATCTATAATGATTACACATTCACCTGGATACATGTTCGTAAGTGATATTAAAAATTCTGCTTTAAAGCTATAGGGAGTAATAATGGAAAATATTTATTTAAAAATCGATGAGATTATCAAACAAGATCCAGGAAAAAGAAATCTTATTGATGACAACACTAAAAATCCTTTGGAAATGATAGTTAAAAGCTTGCTAGGTGCCTCTCATGTTGTTATAACAACTGGCTTTTTTATTCCTGAAGCAAACTCAATAGAGACGGATGGACCTGTTGGAGCATTGCTACTTGCAGATACACTTTCACAACTTGAAATTAAGACTACTATCTTAATTGAGAATTATGCAAAAAGTATATTCTTATTTGCAAATAATTGCTTAGAAAATTCTATTAACTATAAATTTATTAATAAAGATAAGAAATATAGTTTTTCTGAGCTAATTGAAGACGATGTCACCCATTTTATAGCATTAGAAAGACCTGGAATGGCTTCTGACGGGAATTACTACAATCATAAAGGAAATACCATAAACAAATATCATAATGAGTTAGATGAGCATTTCTTAAAAGCAAGAGAACAAGGCATTACTACCATAGGTATTGGAGATGGTGGAAACGAACTTGGTTTAGGATCTGATTACCACTTTTTCAAAAAAAAAGTGGTTAATGGAGAAAAAACTTGTACAATTATTTCAGCACAGTTTTCAGTTTTAGCAGGGGTTAGTAATTGGGCTGGCTATGCTATAGCTAGCTTATTAAAATACGAATTTGGAAGTAAAACCTTCTATGATGAAAGTATTTTGCATTGTATTTTAGATGAAGCTGTTAAGAATGGCGCTGTAGATGGCATAAGAAAGAAGCCAGTCAGAACTGTTGATGGTTTGACAGAAGATTGGGAGGGGAAAATTCTAAAAGAGATTAATATCATATTAAAAGAAAGCATATCAATTTGATATGCTTTCTGTGTTTCTGATATTACCATATTTCTTTTAAGTTAATTGTTTGAGATCTATTAGGTCCAAAAGAAAACATTTTTACTGGGATTCCTACTAATTCTTCAATTTCTTTTAGATAATCTTTAGTATTATCAGGAAGTTCAGAGTAAGATTTTATTCCAGTAATATCCTCACTCCAACCTGGCAATTGTTTGTATATAGGTTTACACTTATTTAAGATTTTTTCACTAGCTGGGTATTCTGTTAACAATTTGCCTTCATACTCATATCCTATGCATATTTTGACAAACTCTAAACCAGATAAAACATCTAGGCTATTAACCACAAGCCCAGTTACACCCGCAACTCTTGTTGCATGCTTAACAACCACAGCGTCAAACCATCCTACTCGCCTAGGACGACCTGTAGTAGTCCCATATTCGTTCCCAATTTCTCTAATTTGCTCCCCTATTTTATTGAATAATTCAGTAGGAAATACTCCACTACCTACTCTAGAAGTATAAGCTTTTGCTACTCCAATTACTTCTTGTATATATTTTGGGCCTACTCCTGAACCAGTGCAATACCCTATTGGATTTGAAGAAGTAACATAAGGATAAGTCCCATGGTCATAGTCTAACATAGTTCCTTGAGCACCTTCGAATAAAACATTTTTACCATCCTCTAAATTTTCATTAAGGAATTTAGATGTATCAACTACATGTTTCTGTATTCTTTTAGCTAGCTCAATATATTCATTATAAATGTCTTCAAAAGAGACTGGTTGACTATTATATATTTTTGTTATAATTTCATTTTTATTCTTAATTTCAATCTTTAATTTTTTAGCAAAGGTATCTGGCTCTATTAAGTCACATATTCTTATACCAGATCTAACAGCTTTGTCAGTATACGCTGGCCCTATTCCTTTAATAGTCGTACCTATTGCATTTTCACCACGTGCTTCCTCTTGTAATTTATCCAAAAGATTATGATAAGGTAATATAACATGTGCCCTATTACTTATTTTCAGATTTTCTACACTAAACCCAGCATTCTTTAAATATTCTATCTCATCCACTAAAACTCTTGGATCAATGACCATACCATTAGCCATTACACAGTCTTTGTTATCATAGAAAATTCCTGAAGGTATTAAATGTAGTGCATATTTTTTGTTATCAATAACAATCGTATGACCTGCATTATTTCCTCCCTGATATCTTGCAACAATGTTAGCTTTGCTTGCAAGATAATCTGTAATTTTACCCTTTCCTTCATCTCCCCATTGCGTACCAAGTACAACTACTGCTGGCATAATAAATTCCTCCTAGTATATTGTAGTCAGGGTAATTAACCCTGCGAAATGTATATTTACTTGCTAC
>JBKHBO010000053.1:0-13253 GCA_046542315.1 Clostridia bacterium | reverse complement strand
ATTGAGTTAGAAGAAGATGATGATAGATATATTTATGAAGTTGAAGTTTTAAATGGAGAAACAGAATATGAATTTGAGATAGATGCATACTCAGGTGAAATTATTAAAATGGAAATCGATGATTAGTTTAGTATAAAATTGCTCATTTTTAGATAAATTTATACCCCCTATTAGATAGATCAATGTATAAAGAGTAAATTGCAAAATCTAACTAATTTGGGGCTATTTATAATTGCTTTTCAATTAAGTGTTATAAAAAAAATGTTCTTATAATTACTTGTCATTTAGTGCAGCATGTACACCATTAAACATTGCTTGAAGCAAAGCTGCTATAGGAAAAACTATCCAAGCTATATGCCATAAATGAAATAAAAATCCTGCAATAAAGAAAGCTATAGTAGCTAATGGCCAAATAAAAGCTTCAAATATTTTAACCGCTTTATGGACATTTCCACTCTCATCAATATATGAGTATTCTTCTTTTTTTAGCAGTAGGTTATAGCCTTCTTTTATTGATCCAAAGTAGATAAACATGAATGTTGCTACACTGATTAGAGTAAACATCATAACAATACCTGAACTTCCTGATTCTAAGCTAAGCAAAGGTATCCCTCTGAAAATACTAAAAAAGAATGAACCTTCTAACATATCAAAGAAAATTATTGGAATAGGAGCTAATATGCAAAGAATAACACCAATCGTAATCATTAATGTATGAGTTTTTGTAAATTCTTCCTCTTGAATTTTTAAAGAAGACCTTAAAGAAGAATCTAGAATAAATCCTTGTTTAAGATATTCAAAGTTTTTAACATCCTGTCCTGAGTAAATAAATAAGCCAACAGCTATGGCAATCATAAAAAACATTGGTATAACTCCAAAACTGTCAGAATTAAAGCCAAGAAAATTAGAATCTGCTAATTGGCTAAAAAGAATAACAAAATTAACTGACATTATAATTAAAAAAACTCCAATTGCTATTTTTAATCCACTCAGACGTTTAGCTTCTAAATAATTTAGAGCTTCATTCTTTGTAACTTTTCGTCCTGTAGCTTTTGAAGAATTACTGTCAATCCCCAATTCTTCAATAAGTTCATCAATATCACCAAATTCAGCAATTACTTTTCCTATGGCTTCATTTCTAGAATAACCATTTTCTAATAAATCATAAAATTTCTCTTCCATATTTAGAAAAACATCTTGCTTTATAGATAAAATTTCTTCAGTTTCTGGTAATCCAGAAAAAACATTGTCCAAATAATTTTTAATTGTATCCATAATTAAAACTCCTTTATAAACTTGTCTATAACTATTTTTGTTACTGCCCACTCTCTGCACTTTTCTTTATAATAGTCTCTTCCTAAGTCAGTAATCCGATAATACGTTCTTTGCCTTCCTTGTGTTTCACTTCCAGAAAAGGATTCAACGTAACCATTTTTTTTGAGACGATTAAAAGCTGAGTAAAGAGTTGTCTCTTTAATAACATATTTCTCATCTGAGATTTCGCTTATTTTTCTAGATATTTCATATCCATAAGAAGGTTTGTCCCATAGCAAGTAGAGAATAATTGTATCGTTATACCCTCTAATAACGTCACTGCTAATCATGTGATCACTCCATTTTTCACTTTTCAATTACTACGTCTGGTGTACTTTGTCTGTCGTAGTAATAATATATAATAATTACTACGACATGTAAAGTAATTTTTTTGGTTTTATAAAATTTTTTAGTCAAAATAAAATACTCGCTCAATAAAAGCATTTTTACTAGGTGATTATTTATGTATTTCAAAATAATGATTCAAATTATCATGTATAATAGAAAGTGAACTACTTTAGGAGGAAAGTCATGAAAAAACTAATAATAATTTTTATTCTAATCACAATGTTTCTAGTTAATATAAAATCAACAGAGTGTCAAAATGAGTACCAAATATTTTACAACTATATGGAAGTGGAGTTTCCAGATGTATCTCCTACTGTAGAATCAGGTAGGACTTTAGTTCCTTTCAGAACTTTAGCGCAGGCATTGGGTGTAGAAGTAGAATATATAAGCAATAAAGAAGAAATAATTGGTTCAAAAGATTCGTTTGAAATTAAGATGAAAATTTCAGACAGAAAATATTATATTAATGATAAAGAATTTGTTATGTTGGTAGCACCTAAAATTATTAATGGGAGAACAGTTATCCCTTTAAGGGATTTTAGTGAAGCATTTGAACTTGGAGTTGATTTTAATAATGGAGTAATTAATATTACTAAAGACTATCAGATGAATATTGACATGAAAATAGAGAGTTTTTACGCATTAGGGGACCAGCAAAGCTCAAGTTGGAATGAGTTGTTTGGAGAAAATTATCCTGAGATATCTACTGATGCTCACTTAAAACTTTATGATAGTATTTATCTAGGTTGGTATGAAATATATGAAGGTAAGTTGACAAGCTCAAACACTAGCCATAAGTTTAATAGGCCAAACGGCTATGAAAATGTTATAGAGGGAATAAATCAATTTAATAAAAGTGCATATATGATGGTTTTTGCCCAAGAAGATGGCAATTTAATTAAATCATTAGAAAGTGAATACAATAAAAATAATATAATAGATGACATCCTATATGAACTAAGAACAAATGATTATAAGGGAGTTAATCTTGATATAGAAGGTTTAGGTTCTTTAAAAAAGAGTGATGAAATTGAAAAAGTGAAAAAAGTATATACCTCATTTGTTTCAGACTTAAAAGATCAAATAGGAAGCAGATATGAATTAGTTTTAACTTTACCACCATCAAATAGTGTTTACCAAGGATATGACTATAAGAGTTTAGGAGCTTTGGCAGACAAGGTCATAATAATGTCTTATGATTATCATGATAGAGATACACCGAATGCGACTGCTCCTGTAGAAAAGGTGCGAGAAGGATTAGAAGAAATCCTAGAAGAGGTAAAAAGTGAGAAAGTATTATTAGGAATAACTCTTTCAGCTTTAAGATACCAAAAAAGTGGCATAGCGGATGAGAAAAATGATTTACATTCATTATTAGAGGACAACCAAGAAGGATGGAAATTATCTAGTCCATATTTACAGTCAGTATACAATCTAATTGATGAGAAAAGTTTGACGAAGAAGTGGCATCCAGAGTATGCCTCATCCTATATATACTTTAACGAGGATGACACTGAAAATATCATATTTCTGGAAAGTAAAGAAGGGTTTTTTAGAAAATTAGAATTAGTCAAGGAGTTTAACTTAAAAGGGGTTGCTCTATGGAGGCTGGGAATCATCCCAGAGTTTGTTTACGAATCTATTAACAATCTTTCTAAGTAACTATTATAAAAAAAACGAACTCTTTATGCAAGCATACTTTAAGAATTGACTAAATTAATAAAGCTGAATCGATATAGATAAAATCTCTACATCAACTCAGCTTTTGTTTTAACCCTTTAATTACTAAAACAATACAAAATTCAAAGACAAATAAGAAGATTTTTGAAGTTAACACTATCTTAACAATCTATTAACTTTGAGTAAACACATGCCTACATCTCCTCTGCTATACTTTTAATTGTAAAGGTGCTTATGATGTATTAGTTGATTATGCACACCAAAAAAATTGAAATATATCTTAGGAGGATTTAAATGTTTAAGAAGAAATTTATACCATTTGTACTAGTTCTGGTGTTGCTTTTAACAGCTGTAGCAGGGTGTACTCCAGAGACTGAAGGTCCTGAAAATGGCGAGGAAGAACCTGTAGAAGAAGTCACAACACTTTCAGGAAAGGTAGTTATTGATGGATCTGGAACTGTGTATCCATTGATGTCAAATATTGCAGAAGAATATATGGTAAATGAAGAGCCTGATGTAAGTGTTCAGGTAGGTAGAGCTGGTTCAAGTGCAGGATTTAAAAAATTTATCCCAGGTGAAACAGATTTGTCGGATGCTTCAAGGGCAATTAAAGACACAGAAATAGAGCAGCTTAAAGAGAATGGTCTCGAAATGGGAGAGGATATTTTAGAAGTTAAGCTTGCTTATGATGGATTAACAATGGTTATTAATAAAGACAATGACTGGGCAACTGAAATGACAGAAGAAGAAATCGTTAACATGTATATTTCTGGGCATTATAAAGATGACGATAAGGTATTATGGTCTGATATAAGATCAGATTGGCCTTCAGAAGAAATTAAATTTTTTGGTCCAAATGAGAATCATGGCACATATGAGTTCTTTTATGAAGTAATTCTAGACGAGAAAGATTTAGTATCTACTGTAAATTTACAACAAGAGTATTCTACTTTAGTAGACCTTGTATCAAGAGATAAAAATGCAATAGCATTCTTTGGTTTTGGATATTATGTTTCTAACCAAGATAAATTAACTGCAGTAGCTGTAGATTTTGGAGACGGACCAGTTTCTCCTTCACTTGATACAATAGGTGAAGATCTTGATTATGCAGGCTTTACAAGACCAGTATTTACGTATGTAAACTTAGAGTATGCTAGAGAAAAGCCACAAGTTTTAGACTTTGCAAAATATGTTGTATCTGAAGACGGTGCTAAGAGATTGGCTGGCGAAAATGGATTTGCTCCGATGCCAGATTCTGTTTATGAAGAGTATCAAAGCTTTTTAGATTCTATAGAATAGTAACTTGAGTAATATATATTTTAATCTTCAAGATAAGGGTTAATACTCTTATCTTGAAGTTTTTATCTCATAAAGTTTAGGGGCGATTTTAATGAATGAACATATGAAAGTACGAGAGACTATACATAAAAATATTAGCAACAAAAAAAACATAATAGAAAGAATAATGCCAGTGTTTTTCTTCGTAATGGCCTCTATTTCAGTTATTACCACTATAGGGATACTCTTAACTTTGTTAGTTGATGCATCAAAATTTTTTGCTGCAGTTCCAATAAAAGAAATATTTAGTACTGATTTAGCACCTCTAAATGCAGATCCTTCTTTTGGGATACTCCCATTGATTAATGGTACTATATTTACGACTATAATAGCAATTTTGGTAGCTGCTCCAATTGGCTTGGCAGCAGCAATATATTTGAGTCAGTTTGCGTCAGATAGAACAAGAAGATTATTAAAGCCAATCATAGAAGTACTAGCAGGAATTCCTACCATAGTTTATGGATTTTTTGCATACTCTTTTGTCACCCCTTTATTAATGAAAATTATTCCAAGTTTGGATGCAAAAAATGTTTTAAGCCCTGGAATAGTAATGGGGATTATGATAATTCCTTTAATAACATCTGTCTCTGAAGATGCTATGAATGCAGTGCCAGAAATAATGAAAGAAGGTGCTTTTGGGCTAGGTTCTACAAAGCTAGAAGTAGCTTTAAAAGTAGTAATTCCAGGAGCAATATCAGGAATAATGGCTTCGATTGTTTTAGGTATTTCAAGGGCTATTGGAGAAACAATGATCGTAACAATAGCAAGTGGCAGTTCAAAAAATTTCACCTTTGATATCACAAAATCTATGCAAACAATGACAGGTTATATAGTGGAATTTACAAGTGGAGATGCTGCAAGTGGCACTACAGGTTATTACAGCTTATATGCTGTTGGTCTAATATTATTTGTTTTTACATTAGGAATGAATATGTTAGCGCAATATATTTCTAATAAATACAGAGAAGAGTATTAAAATGGATAATAAATTTAAGATTATAAAAAATCAAGAAAAGCTAAAGTCATATAAAATTAAAGATGATCATAAGATAAAAGTAGACAAAAGAAGGATTGCTAGAAGGGTAAAGTTAAGTCAGTTCTCTCGCTATTTATTCTCACTATCTTTAGCTTTTGCCATGCTTGTATTATCAATTTTACTTTATAGAGTAGTTGTTGATAGTATAGGATGGCTAAATATTGAGTTTTTAACTAAAAGACTTTCTATTTCACCAGAAAAAGCAGGTATCTATAGTGTTATAATGGGATCAGTTTATTTAACTCTAATAGTTATACCAGTTACTTTAATCTTGGGCGTATCCACTTCTATTTACCTTGAAGAATATTCTTCTAAAGGCAAAGTAAGAAAATTTATTAATACTAATATATCAAATTTAGCAAGTGTACCATCTGTAATATTCGGGTTGCTAGGACTGACATTATTCTCAAGAATATTAAATCTCGGGTCTAGTATTTTAGCAGGTGGATTAACACTATCATTATTAGTACTACCTATTATTGTAGTTTCAAGCCAAGAAGCTATAAGGGCTGTTCCAAAAGAATTGAAGGAGGCTTCACTTGCTATGGGAGCTACAAAATGGACAACTGTTAGGAGAGTGGTCCTCCCAGTAGCTATGCCAGGGATTTTAACAGGATCTATACTTTCAATTTCACGAGCAATTGGTGAAACTGCTCCATTAGTAGTTTTAGGAATACCCACATTAATTCTTAGAACACCGACAAGTATTTTTGATGATTTCACGGCTTTGCCTATACAAATTTACTATTGGACATTAGATACGGTTTTAACTCCTGAGTATGCAAATTTAGCAGCTGCTACTATTGTAGTTCTATTAGTAGTTTTATTGGTGATGAATTCAGCTGCAATAATTATTAGAAATAGATTCCAGAAGAAATTATATAAAGGATAATGAATATGAGTATTACGAATAATAAAACAAGTAAAAATAATAATATAGCTTATGATGTGAAAAATTTAAATCTTTGGTATGGAAAGGATCAAGCTTTAAAAGATATAAGCTTAAAAATAGAGAAAAACAAAGTTACTGCAGTCATTGGCCCTTCTGGATGTGGCAAATCGACATTTATAAAAACATTAAATAGGCTCACAGAGAATATTCCTATTGTTAAAATAAAGGGAGAAATATTATATAATAATGAAGATATTTTTGATAGTTCAGTTAGGGTAGAGGAATTAAGAACAAAAGTAGGTATGGTTTTCCAAAAGCCAAACCCTTTTCCAAAATCTATCTATGAAAATGTAGTTTATGGATTAAAAATTCATGGTATTAGAAATAAGGATTTATTAATGGAAATGGCTGAAAATAGCTTGAAAAGAGCTGCGCTTTGGGATGAAGTGAAAGATAGATTAAATGATAATGCATATGGTCTATCAGGTGGGCAGCAACAGAGGCTTTGTATAGCCAGGGCTTTAGCAGTACAACCAGAAACACTTTTAATGGATGAACCTACCTCTGCACTTGATCCAATTGCAACTTATAGGATAGAAGAGTTGATTGATGAGCTAAAAAAAGATTATACAATTGTCATTGTAACCCACTCAATGCAACAAGCTGCTAGAATATCGAATAAAACAGTATTTCTATTAATGGGAGAGCTCATTGAGTATGATGATACCGAAAAAATTTTTACCAACCCAACAGATCAGAGAACAGAAGATTATGTGACAGGAAGATTTGGATAAAAGATATATTGCAGATTATACTTAGCAGCTCTAGTATAGAGCTGTTTTTTTATTTTGGTTTAAAAAAATAAAGTTAAGTTTAGAAGAAACATTATAAATATTTTGATAAAATAATGATAATTAATGAAGCTATGTTATTAAAAATAGCTAATTATTAAATTATGGTTTTATAAAGATAGCAGAGAATATGTTATTGAATTCGTTGAAAATGAAAGGAGAAGGAATACGTTGGTTATTAGAGAGGTTTCAGACGTTGAACTAGATAATGTAATCAGTTTAGTCTGGAAGGGTTTTTTAGATTTTGAAGCAAATATTGAAGTTGTAGGTGCATTTTCCTTAGCAAACTATGCAAAGGATGAAGTTAGAAATCAGTTTCGGTTCCCTATTAAGTCTTTATTAAGATATAACAGCTTATTAGAAAACTGCTATTAATTTGTACAAAAAAATCTAATGAATTGAATTGTCAGGATACATATTTTTTTGCAACAAACTCGATTATCACACCATAAACTATACCTGCTATGAATCCTATTGGATCTAAAAAACTAGTTGCACTATAAAAAGCAAATGAAACTAACAACCCTATAAGCGCACCTCTAACTAATGCTTTAGGAATCTTAGCTGTTTCAACAGTTAGACCTATGACCATCCCTATTAATAAACGATTATACCAAAAAGAAAACAAATAAGTAGCACTTAAATAAGCTTCAGAACGAATAAAAGCACCAATAATACAGACAATTCCCAAAATAGCACCCATAATAAGACTAATCTTCATTCTTTTAGAAAACATTAAAAGCCCTCCTAATATCGTGATTTATAAACTTCCTTATAATTTATCATATCACATTACTAAAGGGTAAACAATTGATCAGTTTATTTAGATAATTGGGTTAAATCGATATTACTAAGATAAAAAATAAGCACTGAACTTCAGGGGTGAACTAAATATGAAGACTTTCGGAGAAAAAGAAAAAGATTATATATACATTAAAAGAGAAGCAGTTTATGGTTTAGTTAGAGTTGACAAGAAATTTCTGACTATATATAGCAATAAAAGATTATATTTGCCTGGCGGAGGGATTGAATGCGGTGAATCACAGCTTGATTGTCTAAAGAGAGAATTTTTAGAAGAAACAGGGTATGATATTAAAATTGATGGTTATTTTACAAGTGCAAAGCTTTATGATTACATTAAGAATTTAGATAAATATTTTGAGATGATAGGATATTTCTACATCGTTAGTCTTAAAAATAATTGTAGAAATGCTGATCAAAACATACAAAGTGTTTTTATTGATGAAGATAATTTAGGGGACTTTTTATTATTGCCACATCATGCATGGGCTATTCAATCTTATTTAAAATAAATCATTATATAATAATTTGATAATTTATTATAATAAAATTACTACTTTGTTATTGACTAAAAATTGATACGTATATTCAAAAGTATATATTAGTCCGTTAATATATGATAGAATATATATAGAAAGGTGTGATGATAGTGGGATATTTTTTTATTGCGCTTGCAGTTGTAATTTTAATTGCAATGTACTTTATAGTTAATCAAAGTACATACCGAGTTACTGAGAAGGAGCTTAATACGTTACCAGAACCTTACAAAGTAATCGATGATCTCGAGCTTGATATTGATGATGAAAACACGCTGCACATTGACCATATTGTGGTAGGTAAACCAGGAATATATTTAATAAATATAATTGACAGGAAAGGTATTATTACAGGAGATGAGTCTCAACCTAAGTGGAAAGAGACTATAGGTGATAAGATTGAAGAGTTTGATAATCCAACTTTCTCAAATATAAAAAAGATGCATTTAATAAGAGAGAAATTAGGAGATTCTGAGGGAAGTATACCTATTAGTTCAATAGTAGTGTTTCATAAAAAGGCTGATCTCAATGATTTATTTTCTGAGTCTTTAACTATAAGAGCAAATGCATTAAAAAATTATATAAATAGTGAGTTAGATAATTTAAGTGTAGAAAAAATAAATGAAGTAGTTAAAGATTTGACCATGTAAAAAAACTAAGTAATATTAAGGCTTTATAAACACTATAATAATTTATAGTATTCATTGTCTAACAGGGTATTTATACAATACTCTGTTTTTTGTAGTTTTATTAGTTAGCGAAAGCATGTAAAATATTCGAATGTGAAACAAGCTGTCTTTATTAATTATTTCATATAGCTAGCTAATACTTATTCTTTAAACACCATGTCTTTAGCCAGCCAGAAAGCTAACTAAACACTCTACTATGTAGCTGATTGCTAGACTAATAGCACCTATAGTGCTGCCTAACTGAGGTACTAAATTCACTAAAATTATCATAACACCTAAAAGAGTAACAATATTGAATGCCTTACAAATTGAAAGTCCATTAGATTTTTGCCTCTGTAACATTAATCTTTGATGTAGTTCTGAAATAAACATTGCTGGTGGTACAAATAAAAAAAAGCTAAAGCTTTTACAGCTCTGCTAGCTAAATCATATTCTACGTTAAGTATATTAGAATAAACCCAGGGTCCAACAGGAGTAAAAGCCAAAGTTGATAAACAAGCTGTCATTATTAATACCAGAATATAAACGAATTTTTTAACTTTAATCCAACTATACTTGTCTTTAACAAAAACTAGAACTAATTGATGGACTCTAAAACCCATTCCAAGAAAAACCCAAGCTAATGAGCGAGCTATATAATAATAAGATATAGCTTCTTCGGGTTCTAACATTCTTGCTAAGGTAGCACTTATACCTGGATTAACAAAAGAAGTACTCACTTGGGCTATAACTAATGGTAAAAAGAAAAGCTAGGTTTTCTTTACAGTAAAAGGCTCTCTATGATGCTCAGCTTGACCTGGAGCTTCATGAAACCATTTTTGCTAGTAAAGAAGGCGATAATGCTTTCAAAAGAAAAGCCTGTTAATAAAATCATTGCTCAAACTGCACCACCAGTGATAAAATTTGTTCTAGTCAAAATAATTGCAGCTATAAACATACTACTTATTTTTACAATAGTTCCAATCTTCATCCAGTAAGTTTTACGTCTTAATGCAACAAATCTTTGATGGGTTGTCCTGATAATCCCAAATAGTGGCATAATTACTAGTATTCTAAATGCAGCTAAAGTATCCTTAAAGAGCTCATAACTTACTCCCATGATTTTCTTAAAGACTAAAGTGCTTAATGGAGTAAATGCTACTAAAAAGAGAGCAGCAAACACAACAAGACCTGTAACAAATGTTACTTTCATTAAGTTTTTAGTTGACTCTTTATCTTGAGCTACTGAAGTAGTCAGTTTAACTATTGCTCAAACAGGCGCTTGCAAGGTTGCAGAAATACTTCGTCCAACGGAATATGCTGACAAAGCTATTGCAGGGGAAGCTGTTCGAGCAAGAGCAGAACTAATCACATTATGCGATGACATCATTATCATAGTCATTATAGCGATTGGTATAAAAAATTCAGATAATTCTCTAATGTTAATTCAATCCTAGATTCCATAGGTTAATCCTTGATTAATTATTTTAAATCCCAAGATAATTCCTTTTTTGCAAGCAATCTATATTGGATAAATGCTGCTATCGCCTCTACACCATAACCGACTGCAACACTAGCAGAACCAATAGCACTACCCATTTCAGGGAATAAAGCTGTCAGTATCAGTAGGGAAATAAACATAGAGCCTACATTAATAGATCTGCAAATCGTAACTGATTTTGACCTTTTTAATCTAAGAAATGTTCCCTGATATAATTCAGATGTAAAATACAAGGGTGGTACAGCTATGAAGAAAATTAGAGCGTTAATCGCTGGATAAGCGATGTCATTTTCAACTCCAATTATATTATTTAAAACCCATAAACCAGCAGGTGTGAGTGCTAAAATAGCTATAATTAAAGACATTAACAATGCAAAAGCTAATACAAGCTTACGTATCTTGTTGAAGCTTTTTTTATTTTTTGCATACACGACTACCATTTGATGTATCCTAAAACCAACTGCAATTAAAATCCAAGCCAATGATCTAGCTACAAAATAACCGGAAATAGCGATTTCAGGTTGAACAGCTCTTGCTAGTGTGGCATTTATGCTTGGCTTTACAAAAGAGAATACTATCCTAGCTGCGACTAAAGGTATGAAAAATTTCCATATATCTTTAACACTATAGTTTAATTCTTCATGTTCATGTTTATTAGGCACAACTTCTTTCCAGTCTCTTCCATTAATGAAAGCAATAACAGCTTCTATTCCCATCCCAAATACTAGTATCATAGCTCCAATTACGCCACTATCAAGATTAACTATGTTAGTTAGTATCCAAGCTGAAATGATCATTCCAATAACTCTGAAAATAGTTCCTAATGTTAAAAAAACGGTCTTTTTCTTTAAAACAATAAAACCTTGGTGAGTAATTCTAATGGCAGTAATAATTGGCATTAACATTAAGAATCTAAAAACTAAAATTGTATCATTGAATAAGTTTTGTTCTACTCCCATAATTTTAGTAAATATATATTCACCTAGAGGTGTAAAAGCCAATATTGCCATAATAAGTAAAACTCCAATAGTAATTTGCTTAACTACTTTAGCTAAACTATTAATAGATAATGTATTATTTGATATTGGAGGAGTTAATCGTGTTAATGCATACATTGGAGACTCTATCATTTTTGATAGAGATCTGCCGACAGAATATGCTGCTAAAGCAAGTGCTGGCATAGCTGTTTTTGCTAGAGCAATGTTAATAGCGTTATGTGAAGTCATTGTTAACATACTCATTATAACTAAAGGAATATAAAATTTTAGAAGTTCTAAGTATTCAATATCATGATTATTTTCATTTTCCATAAAAAACACCCTAACTCATAAAATATGATAGCACAATAATATTTCTAGTACAAAAATATTCGATAATTGTATTATAATAAGTTGAATTAAATTTGCTCTATTTACTTACACACAATGAAAAAAAGCCTATGTGTATAACACATAAGCTTTATATATAGTGGTAATAGCGCTTACTTGGTTTATATTAGTTGGCCATTTACTCTAATAATGTTCTCTATAGTAATATTGGGGTTAATTGACTTAAGAATAAAACATCTTTTGTGAGCTTCATTTACTATTTTATGAGCTAAGCCTCCTTCAAAATCTCCAACAAGATTAATTTCTTCAATGATTTTATCAAAAAGCTTTGGAGGTTTATTGGATTTAACTCCTTTTAATTGAATATCAAAATCTTCTAGTTTAATACCTAAAGATTTGGCTGAAGGTATGATGAATAGGCCAGTGCAACTACCTAAGCTCATTAGTAGAAGTGCTGGAGGGCTAAACTTATCCTTATCTTCAATGTTAGGGCTAATGCCTAAACTTAAGGCCTTTTGATCATATCCTATAAAACTTTGTTTACCCATCCAATCTATTTTTACTTGCATTACTCTAATTTCCAACTTGGTGTCTTCACATTTAAGAAGCTAAAAGTTTGACCTTGGTCAGCTTCTAGCGACATTACAGTTTCTTTAGGACAAGTTATTATGTCATTAGATTCTACTACTGCTTCTTCATCACCAATTCTTAATGTTCCTTTTCCTTCTAAAATATAGAAGAAAACTTCAACAGGTACTTTGTGGTTAGGAACACTTTCTCCAGGTTTTAATGTGATAGTAATTACTCTCACTGGTTCAATATCAATTAGCTCTTTAGTAACAACACCTCTTTTATTAACTTTGCCTTTTACTTCATTCATTTTTATTATATTCATTAAGATACATCCTCGTATAATAGTATTTGTACAACATTCTTAAGTGTAAAAAGTGGTATCCTAAT
>JBKHBO010000052.1:0-13301 GCA_046542315.1 Clostridia bacterium | reverse complement strand
ATGTTGAGTATGTTACCAATGGCCAAACAGAAACTATGGAAGAATACAATCTTTGTATAAATTGTATCATGGAATATCACAGGACAGAACCAAACATGACCTTGTCAAGTTTTTCTGAAACTAAGAGGGAAAGTCATTTTAAACTCTAACAAAGTTGAAAAAGGAGGCAAAATGCTAATAAACAAGATTAAGGAAGAAACCAAATTAGCTCAATATTTAGAATATGGTGAAACTTTTGTCTGGCAAGGTAGGCAGTATGTTTATACTGAAGCAAATTGGTTAGTTGAAGAAGGATTTAAAAATTCTGTATTGGCATTTAATTTAAGGGATAGCTGTATTGAAGAAATTCCAAAAGAAGAAATGGTCCAAATCAAACATTTTACTATATCAGAGGTGAATGATTAATGGATAAATGCCCAGTTTGTGGCAATAATTTAGATAATGCTTTTGTTGCTTATGGTTCTGCTCCTAGAGATGAATTGGAAGTTTGTTTGAATTGTGGAACTATGCAAGCTACTGAAAATACAGTAAAAAGACTTAGAAAAGAAAAGAATTTAAATGAAATAAGAGTGGAAATAAATGAAACTGATGATGTTAAAACATTAACTAAAAAGATAATGAAAGAAATTGAAAATAAACTTAACATGAGTGATTATATTGATTATTAATAAAAGAGAATTGGATAAATTTGAAAGATGGTTATTAAGATTTAAGCCTGAGTATTTTAAGTATTATGAAAAGGGTTATGATAAAGGTGAAATTATTATCAGACAATGTGATTCAGATGGTAGGTTTTACCACCTCTATTATAAAGGTAAGTTATTGGGCACATTAGTGGATAGGTGATTAAATGAACAAACAGGATTTCTTAAAAATTGTAAAAACCAGCAAAAAACACCCTGTATTTTTTGTAGAGAATGTTTTGGGTGATAAGCTGTGGAAAAAGCAAAAGCAAATACTGAATACAGTTCAAAATCACAATGTTTCAGTAGCTAGTTGCCATGGTGCTGGTAAAAGTTTCACTGCTAGCAGAGTAGTAATACATGCTATGTCAGTTATGCCTGGTACTCAAATAATTACTACTGCTCCCACAAATAGACAGGTTAAAAAAGTCCTATGGAAAGAAATTAGAACTGGATACAAAAGGTCTAACTTTCCATTAGGTGGAAAAATGTTAACTCAAGAATGGCAAATAGATGATGATTGGTTTGCTTTAGGGTTTGCTACTAGTGACACTGATTCTTTTCAAGGTTTTCATGGTAAAAGGGTATTAGTAGTAGCAGATGAGGCAGCTGGTGTAGATGAGACAATTTTTAATGGTATAGATGGTATTACTTCTGGTGCTAATAGTAGAATTTTGTATATAGGAAACCCAACTAGCAGAGCAGGAAGGTTTTACCAATCACACTCTAGCAGTGACCAGTTTAAAAAGTTCAATATTTCAGCTTTTGATACACCTAACTTTACTGATTTTAATATTACTTTGGAGGATATAGCTACTGGAAAATGGGTAGATAAAGTGCCAGATAACCAAAATGATTTACCTTATCCTCAATTAGTAACACCTCAATGGGTTGCTGATAGATATGAAACTTGGGGTGTAGATAGTGCCTTATGGCAAGCCAAAGTTATGGGCAAATTCCCTCAAGATGAGGAATACACAATTGTCCCTGTTTATATCTGGAAACAAGCTCAAGTTCCAGAGGATGCTGTTATTGGTATAGATGATATTGAAGATGTTAGAATAGGCATTGATGTTGCTAGATTTGGTAGTGACCAAACTTCCCTAAGTATAACTATTAAGGATAGACTTGTTTCAGTAGAAACTATACAGGATATGGACACAACTGAAGTTAGTAAATGGGCTGATAGAATAATTAGAAAGAGATTCAACAGATTTAAAAGATGGAAACAAGTTCACATAAATATAGATGCTATTGGTGTAGGTGCTGGGGTTGCTGACCAACTTAAAAATAACTATGGTTATGAGAATGCTTATGGTTTTAAAGTTAGTGAAAAGGCTGTTAATTATGATAAGTATTTAAACAAAAGAGCAGAGATGTACTGGCAATTCAGACAGGGCTTAAAAGATGGAACTTTTGAGATTGGTGTACATGATGAAGAGATAGAAAATCAAATGACTGCTATTAAGTATGAGTTTAGTTCTAATGGTTTATTAAAGGTAGAAAGTAAAAAGAAGATTAAGAAAAGGATTGGAGAAAGTCCTGACACTGCTGATAGTATTTGTATGGCTTTTTATAAGAGAAGGAAAGAAAGACACAAAAGTGGTAATGGTTTTTATAATGCTTGGACTAAGGGGTGAGATAATTGTCTTATACTAAGAAAAAGAATTTGTATGTGCCTGATTCAGTAGTTAGAAAAGATTTTATGACAACTGAAAAGGGTGGAAGTTCTAAGGGTAAATTTGGAAAAGACCCATTGAACTCTCAGTATCAACATGATGACATTCTTACCCAAAGAGAAATAGATAATATGTACAAGCATAAAAGGATTTTTCAAAACATTATTGAAAAACCTGCTGAAGATTGTACAAGAGAATGGATAACTGTTGAAGGTGAGAATGGAAAAGAAATTTTAGATAAATTGAATGAATTAAATGCTCAAGGTGAATTTGAAAGCCAAATTGAATATGAAAGATTGACTGGTGATGGTTTTATTTCTATTGGTGCTAAAGAAAATAGTGCTTTTACTTTGGAAGATGAGCTTGGAGAAGATAATTTAGATGATATAGAGTATTTACATGCTTTTTCTAAAAAGAAAGTTCAAGATGGCCTGATAGATGAAGACCCATTCAGTAAGGGTTTTGGTGAGTTTATATTGTATGAACTTACACCTCTATCTCAAAAGGAAAGATTAGTTCACTCAAGCAGAATTTTACACTTTCAAAGTAGAGTTTTTGAAGGTGAGAAGTGGGGGATGAGCTTAGGAATACCATTATATGAGCCTATCCTCATACTTGATAATATTGCCTGGTCATTAGGTCAAATAGCCTATGCAATGACCTTTAAAGTGCTTAAAAGTGATGATGTAAGCATGAATAGTAGGGAGCAAGTAAAGAGTATAACAGAGGAAATGGAAAAATTCTTTAATTCTATGAGTTTGGCTGTAATAGGTAAGGATGAAGAATTGACTCATGAAAGTCCAGGTAATAATTTGCCTAACATTAGTGCTATGACTGAATTTGTTTGGGATTTCTTAGCAGGAAGTGCTAGAATGCCTAAGTCACATATGTTAGGGCAACAACAAGGTACTATAACTGGTGGCCAATATGATAGTATAAATTATTACATGAGGATTGCTGGTATTCAAGAAAATTATATCAGACCTATGATAGAAAGATTAATAGATTTGCTTTATAAAGCTGAAAATAGTGGTGTTGGGAATGGTAGTATAGATGAGCCTGAATATAAATTAAAATTTAATCCTTTATGGAGATTAGACAGAGAAACAGACATGGAATTAAGAGAAATACAAAGTAAAATAGATGAAAGATATATTAAAAATATGGTACTTGAACCTGATGAAGTTAGGGAGAAAAGATTTGAAGAAGAAGGCTTTTTTGATGAGCTTAGTGTTAAAACTGATGAATTAAATGAGTACCTTAAAATGAAGCAACAAGCAGAGTTAGAAGGTGAATAGGAATGGCTATGCCAGGTAGATTTCCTATGAATATTGCCTCAACTTATCACAATAGAATGAAAAGTAGAATAGAAGAAATGCACAAGGAAACTTATAATGCCTGGGAAAATGAGATGAAAAGGTATTATAACAGGATGCTAGATTCACCTGATGAAGATTTAGAAGAAACAATTGAAAGATTAAAAGCTAAACACATGATAAGTGCTGAAGCAGCCAGAGAAATGGCTGAAGACATTATAGATAGAGTTAGAAAGTTCTCAATTCATCAAGTAGATGACCAAATTAGAGCAGTAGCTGGTGTTAGTCCTAATTTAAGACACCCTAGAGCAAGTGAAAGATTAAACCTTATTATAAAAGAAAATGTTAGATTGATTACTTCCTTAAATGATAAATATTATGGAGAAGTAGAAAGAGTTATTGAAAAGGGTGTTTTAGAAGGTAGAAGTATAAATAAGATAAGAGAAGGTTTAAAAAAAGCAAGTGATAGTACTATAACTAATTCTAAAATAATTGCCAGAGACCAGGTTGGTTCAGCTTTAGCAGAAGTTACAAGACAAAGGCAAACTCAAATAGGCATAGAGCACTATATCTGGAGCAGTGTTGGGGATGAGAAGGTTAGAGATAATCATGAAGAATGGGATGGACAAAGGTTTAGCTGGAAAGAAGGAAGTCCTAATGGAACTCATCCAGGTCAAGAGATTAATTGTAGATGTATAGCACAGCCAGATAGAAAAGAAATATTGGATATATATGAGGTGTAAAAATAAATGGCATCTAAATGGGAAAAGGAAGCAGGCAAAATTAAAGAGCTTTTAGAATTAG
Organism: Clostridia bacterium; assembly: GCA_046542315.1. GTDB lineage: Bacteria > Bacillota > UBA994 > PWPR01 > PWPR01 > PWPR01. The sequence goes on along the minus strand of JBKHBO010000052.1, from coordinate 8,819 downwards.
GTAAAACAAGTAAGGAAATTGGTAATTATTTTGGTACTTCTGCTAGCAATATGAGAAATGTAATGTCTAATTTAAGAGAAAAAGATTTACTTCCAGAAAGAGATAAAATATTCAACAAAGAAGAAAAGAAAGAGCCAGTTAAAAACATTCAAGAAATGGATATTGATTTTCTTGATAAAAAAGAAAAGGATTTTGATTGGAAGGATTTTCTCAATACAGCCATAGACTTCCAAGAACAAAAGAAAAAGAAGTCTATGTCACAAAAAGAGGCAAATATCAATATAACAACAGATAAACCCTTTGCTATTGCTTTCAGCTCTGATTGGCATTTGGGAAGTAGTGGAACTGATTATGTTTCCTTTTTAAAGCATACTGAGCTAATAACAAAAGTTCCTAATTTACTGGTAGCTGCTCTTGGAGATTTAGGTGATAATTTTGTACAAACTTCTAAGAAGGGTGGTATGTTTAGTGCCTTATTTCCACCTGGTGACCAGCAAGATTTGATAAAAGAGATTTTTAAGGAATTAGGCAATAATGTAATTTTTAAAACTTCTGGAAACCATGATAATTGGACTTATTTGGAAACAGGTATAGATGCTGCTAGATATATGTTTTTGAATAGTGAGAAAGCACCTTATTTAAGAGAAGGTGGAGGAATTAATATCACTGTAAATGGTGAAATTGAATATAGAATTTATGCTAAGCATAAGTATAGGTACAATTCAAGTTTTAATCTTACCCACACAGTTAAGAGAATGTTTGAGAAGGTAAGTCCTTTTGATGTAGGTGTTATAGCTCACCACCATACACCAGCTATTGAGCAAGTTAGCAGATGGGAAGGTAGATATAAAAAAGAGCCTATTTTTATTAGGACTGGTAGTTACAAAATTGATGATAAATGGGCAAGGGAACAAGGTTTTGTGGATGCTGCTATTGGTGTACCTACTGTTGTTTTTTGGCCAAATGAAAAAAGAATGGTACCATTTAGAAGGATAGAAGATGCTGTATTATTTCTTGAATCACTTGATAGTGTATGGAAAGATGGAAAGCTAAAGTCTAAATACCTTTAGCAGAAAGAAGGTGAGCAAATGGCTCAAAGTAATAGACCTGAAAATGATTTGTCTGGTTATGTATATGGGCCAACTGGTGAAAGGCATGACCTGCTTAATAAGTGGGGTGATGTTGTAATAATCAATAATCACAGAGATTTAGTTGATAGAGGTTATGCTTGGCATGTAAGTTATCAATTTACTATTGATAAAAATGAAACTATTTATATAGTTTATGATGTAGAAAATGGTGCTGATGTACACCCTATTAATAGAAGGGTTACTGCTGGTGATGATGACAATAATCAACTGATTAATTTATTGATAGAAACAATTCCTGAAGTCCAGGTTGACACTTATGGAACAGAGATAACAGATGATTCTTTAATCAATAGTAATTTTAATTTAGATTTATCAGATATACCCTTTAAGGTTTATAGCGGAGGTAATGAAATTACACCACTTTCAGATAAAAGACCATTTTCTGGTAGAATAAAATCAGAAAGAAGGCAAGGTAAGGCAGAATTTATAGACACTGAATATGTTATGAAAAATGATGCAGCATTAGCTATTAAGTTTACTAATGAAGGTGAAGGTGACTTAAAAGTAGTTTATAATGCTGATGGTTATATAGCTTATGCAGATTAGGAGGTATCAAATTGGCAGTAAGGTATGAATATGTATGTCCAGAATGTGGATATGAATTTTTAGCTACTGTACCTAAACCTGAGTGCCCTAAATGTGGGTTTAGTTATGAAGATATAGAAGAAGGTGATTAAATGCCTGTACAAGAATGTCAACTTAATAATAAACCTGGTTATAAATGGGGTGAAGAAGGTAAGTGCTATACCTATACCCCTAATAATGAAGAAGAAAGAAACAAGGCTAAAGAAAAGGCTATAAAACAAGGTATAGCAATAGGTGAATATGAAGGAGGTGATTCCAAAAGCATGAAAACAGTCCAGAGGTATGAAGAGGCAGAAGTTTTAGACTATGTAGAAAATGAAGAAGATGGTTTTTTAACTGTTGAAATAGCTGCTACTAGAACTGGTGTAATGCCTTATTATGATTTTGATACTGGGGAAGTAGTAATGGAATTGAAACCTCCAGAAGAAATTTTTTCAGATGTTACTATGGAAAGTCTAAAAGGTGTACCTGTTACAGATAGACACCCACCAGTTATGGTTGATACTTTGAATTGGAAAGATTTTACAAAAGGTACTACTCACTTAGATGTTAGACAAGAAGATAACCTTTTAGTAGTCAATGAAACTTTGTTTGATGACAATTTAATAGCTTATGTAAAATCTGGTAAGAAAGCTCAAGTCAGTATTGGATTTAGGGCAGATTTAGATGAGACATCTGGTGAATTTGAAGATGAAAAATATGATAGGATTCAAAGGAATATTAGAATTAATCATGTAGCTCATGTAGAACAAGGCAGGGCTGGTAGTGATGTTGGTGCAAGACTTGATTCAAAAGACAACAAATTTTATGGTTATTCAAAGAAGGAGGAAGATGAAAAGATGGAATATGCTAAAGTAGAGAACTTTTGGGACAGTTTAGGTGTAGAAACAGCACCAGAATTTGATTTTTATGCTCCAGAAGAAAATAAAGATGATGTTTCCACTTGGTTAGATGAGTTTGAATTACCTGTTAAGGAAGTAGAAGTTGAGGTAGAAAAAGAGGACAGCATTGAATTAGAAGAAGTTGAAATTGGTGATGAAACAATTTCAGTTAAAAAAGAAGATAAGGACAAGTTGGTTAAAGTCAAGGATAAACTGGAGGGTAAGATGGATAGCAAAGATGACAAAATTAAAACATTAGAAGACAGAATTGATGAGCTGGAAGGTTTAGATGTAGATAAGATTGTTCAAGACAGACTTGACTTAGTTGAAACTGTTAAGGATTACATGCCTAAGTTTGATAGCTCTGGTAAGAGTGAAAGAGAAATTAAAACTGAGCTTATTCAAAAGCTGGATGAAGATTTTGAACCAGAAGAAAAGTCTGATGAGTACATTAATGCTAGATTTGATGGTGCTCTGAAAGCTCTTAATAAAATTAAGTCTGATAGCTTTGGTGAAAATAATTTAATGTTTAAGAAGAATGATAAAAAAGATGATAAGTATTCAGATAAGAAAAAAGCTAGACTAAATATGAAGAAGTAATTTAAACAAATTTAAGGAGGAAATAAAATGGCTGAATTAGATTTAGGTAAAATTGTACAGGCTAAGTATTATGAAAGGATTTCTGGAGCTGCTGAAGGAACTGTTGGTTTTGGTAAAGCAGTTATGAGAGGTACTGACCCAGAAAAGCAATTTGAAGAGTATGATGGAACAGAAGATGCTAAAATTCCTGGTTTTGCTGGATTTGGTCTTTCTGGTGATATTGATAATGAAGAATATTTAGATGAGCAGCCTATGGTTGTAGTTGATAGAGGTGTTATGGTAGTTCCTGTATATTCTGATGCTGATACTGCTCCAGAAGCTGGTGACCAAGTTGCTATTGCTCCTGATGGAACTGTATTTACTGCTACTGAAGCAGATGATGATTCAGGTTCAGGTGGAGATTTTGCAGTTAAATTATCTAATGCTCAATTTGTAGAAGGGGCTGCTGCTGGGGATAATGTAGAAATTGAAATTGATTTCCCTATGAGTATGGAATTTGTAGAACAAGAATAAACAAATTAATTAATTGAAAGGGTGTTTAATAAATGAAAGATATTCTTGGAAATAGAGTTGAAAGAAAAGATGAAATGTTGTTAGCAAGGGATTTAGAGGCAATTGATGATGTTCTCTATGAACCAGTAGAAGAAGAATTAATTGTCAGAACATTTTTAGATGTTTACTCTGATATTCCAGAGCATGCTGAAAAATATATGTATGACAGATATGATAGACAGGGTAAGGCTAAAAGGTCTGCTACTGGAGCAGATGATGTTCCTCTGGTAGATAATGATAAAACTAGAGAAGAACAAAAGGTTATTTCCATTGAAAATGGATTTAAAATTGAAAAGCAAGAATTAAGAGCAGCTAGAGCTAATGGAAGAAATGTAGATACTGAAAAGGCTGAAACTGCTAGAAGAATTGTTGCTGAAAATGAAAATGACCTTGTATTTTTAGGGGATAATGAATTAGGTATTGAAGGTTTAGTTAATGCTGATGGTATTAATGAATTTGATGTGCCTGAAGATAGTGATGGTGATGGAACTGAATGGTCTTATAAAACAGGTCAAGAAATTATTTCTGATATTAGAGAAGCAAGAGCAAAAGTTAATCAGCATGATGGATACAATGCTGATACTTTAGTCCTACCTTCTGAACAATATCAAGAACTATCTAAGCCTTATAATGATTATAATTCCCAAACCATTATGAGTTATTTAATGGAGCAAGGATGGTTTGATAGTATTTTAGAAATTAGTTATCTTGAAGATGCAGACCCAGATGGAGATAATGATTCAGGTCTTGTATTAGATACTAGTTCATCTAATATGCAGCTTGGTTTAGCTATTGATTTCCAAAGAGAAGAACCATACAGACTTCCAAATGGTGCTTATCAAGTTAGAACAGAAGAAAGAACTTGTGGATTAATCTTGCGCAGACCATTGGCTGTATGTAGATTTGATTTAATCTAAATGAAAGGCAGGTAGATATTGATGAAAATTATTAACAAAACTAGAAACACAATTCATCTACCATATGCCAGAGTAGCACTTGAGCCTGGGGAAAATGAAATTGCTGATAAATATATTAAGGCTAATGAAGGTCACAAAGGGTTTGAGCAACAGATTGATAGTGGTAAAATTGAAGTAGAGGGGCTTGAAAGAAAAAAGGATGAGGAAGAAGAAAATACAGAGATAGTTATTGGTGAAAGTGAGTACCCTAAAAAGAGTAGTGTAAATTCTCCATGGTATGAGTTAAGTGATGGAAGAAAAGTTAGGGGAAAAGATAAAGCTCTGTATGAACAAGAAATGATAGAAATGGAAGAAAACAATGGCTAGTACAACTTCAGAAAAAGTATTGGCCATTGCCCCTCACCTTGAAGTTTTAGATGATACTACTATTGAAATGTATATAGAGGATGCTGCTAGTGAATTAAGTGGTAGTGCTTTAGAAGGTGATGAAAGAGCAGAAAGATATTTAGCTGCTCATTATGGTAGCATCACTGTTGAAAAAACAACAAGAGAAGAAATTGCTGGTGAAATAAAAGTTGACTATCAAGAAGTTGATAGTTCATTTGAAGGCTTGAAAAGTACCAGGTATGGACAGGAATTTTTAAGGATTTCTAAAGACAAAAATGGTATTAAATTTAGGTTGTTTTCATAATGAAGCATATAACTATAAAAGATGATAAAAGTGGAATGGAAAAGTTGACTAGTGAGCTTAAAAAATTAAGAGGTGCTAGACTTATAGTTGGGGTTATAGGTGATGAAGAAGTAGATGATGGATTTAGTTTAGTTGATTTAGCTACTGTTCAAGAGTATGGTGTTAAAATACAAGTTACCCCAGCAATGAGAAATTGGTTTTTAGCTGTTGGTTATCCACTTAAAGCAGATACTACTGAAATTGAAATTCCTGAAAGGTCTTTTATAAGGACTACTGCTGATGAGAAAAGGGATGAGATAGTTAAGCAAGGTAAAAGATTATTAAGAAAGGTAGCATTAGGGAAAATGGATGCTAAAAGAGCTATGGACAAATTAGGTAATTTAGTAGTTAGCATGATACAAAAGAAGATTGATGAAATAGAAAAGCCACCTAAAACCCAAATGACCATAGATTTAAGTGTTACAGGAGGAACTTCTCCATTACAGGACACAGGTAGATTATGGCAGTCAATAGACTATGAAGTGAGATGGTAAAATGATTTTAGAATTTAAAAACACTCTCATTAAATATGAAAGGGATTATGAAGTTGAAAGGGATAGTGGAGAATTAATTGATGGTAGATGGCAGGATACAAAAGAAAACTTCACTACCCCTTTAATTCTAATTCCTGCTAATAAAGAAGAAATAAATGATAGTGAAAATGGTGGTTATACTACTCAATGGAAAAAGGTTATGATTAGAAATAATAATCCTGACCAGATAGGAAAAAATGATATAATAACTGATAGTGAAGGTAAAAAATATGAAGTCAGAGAAAGAGTCAACTGGGCAGACTATGCTGATTTCAAATCATTTTTAGCTAAAAAAGTAGTAGTTGAGGAGGAATAATAAATGGTAGATTTAGATGATTTCCTTGATTCATTATACCAGGAAATAAAAGATTATACTGAAATTCCTCAATTACTTTTGGGTGAAGAAGATATACCACCAGAACATTTAGTTTATCCTAGAGGCAAAATGAACTTTATAATCAAAAGTTCACCTCAACCTAGACATACTATTATACAAAGTAGAAAAGTTATAGAAAGTGAAGAAGAAGATTTTGAGGATGATATTGAATATAGTTATCTTTTACAACCTGATGCTACTCTTTCTATAAATTTTTATGGTAAGAATGTTAGTGAATATGTAGATAGAGCTAGACAGTGGTTTATGATAGATAAATTAGGCAGAGATTATTTGTATGAAAACAATGATTGTGTAATTAAAGAAATAACTGATACAACTAATAGGAAAACTTTTATTGAGACAGAGTATGAAGACAGATTAGGTTTTGATGTTATTTTAGGTTTTTCTGAAATTGTTAGGGTTACAGAAAGAACTATTGAAACTATTGAAATGAGTTTAAATGAAGATGAATTTGAGATTGAAACTTAAAAGGAGGAAGAAGAATGGCTAAAGATGTTGAAGTTACCATTATAGACCAGACATCACCAATAAGCCAAAAGGGTTTTGGATTGCCACTTGTATTCATACCAGATACAGATATTGAGTATAAAGAGGTAGAAGGAACTGATGATTTAGAAACACTTTCTAGTGGTGATATGGGTTATGAAATGGTTAGTAAAATGTTTGAACAAGAGCCTAGTCCAGAAGAAGTAGCAGTTTATGGTGTTGATGTTGATACTGAAGGTACAACTATCACAGATGAACTTGATGATTTATTACTTGAACACCAAGATTTCTATTTTGTGCTATTAGCAAGTAGAACACAAGATGACATTGAAGAAACAGCTGATTGGACTGGTGCTAATCAAAGATTATTTATAGCACAAGCAGATATTGATGAAGATATTTCTACTATTGAAGAAATGGCTGATAATATTTCATCCAGTAGAGCAGCTTTATATGCTCATGATGGAGGTAGTTCTGAAGAAGAACAATATTTAGATGCTGCTATTGTAGGTAGAATGGCACCAACTGACCCTGGTTCAGCTACTTGGAAATTTCAAGGTTTAAATGGTGTATCAGTTGCAACTTATTCTAATACAGACCAAAATACTTTAGAAGATGCTAATGTTAACACTTATGTATTGAGAATGGGTGTTGATATGACAACTGAAGGTCTTGAAACTGATGGTGGATATATTGATATTCAGAGGTCTAAAGACTGGATGAAAGCTAGAATTGAAGAAGCAATTTTTGGATTACTGTATAGAAGTGAAAAAGTGCCTTATGATGACCCTGGAATTGCTTTAGTAGTAGATAAATTAAAAGGTGTTCTAAAAAGAGCAGTTAGACAGGGTATTATTGCTAAGGATTTAGATGGAAATGGACTTTGGGATGTAACTGTTCCAAGTAGAGATGAAATATCAGATAATGATATTGCTGATAGAATTTTACCTGACATTGATTTTGTGGCCACTGTTGCTGGTGCTGTACACAAGGTTGAAGTAGAAGGTGTACTACAAGTATAAAGGAGGATAAAAAATGGCTCAATATGACCCAACTAAAGTTATAACAGTAGTTGATGGCCATGTGATTACAGGCTGGGGAGAAGACACAATGGTCACAATTACTAGAGCAGAAGATAAAAGAACAGTTCATGTTGGAACTCAAGGTGAAACTACTTTTGTTAAAAGTGCTAATGATGTAGCTGATGTTACATTTACTTTAGCAGATAATTCACCAAGCAATGAAAAATTAATGGAATTGTACAAAGAGGATAGAACATTCAGTTTTGCTACCCAAGACTTTAATTATACTGATGATGTTTCTAGTTTTGGTAGTGAATGTGTAGTAAGAAATATTCCTGATAATGAAAAGGGTTCAGATTTGAATGAAAGAGAATGGACACTTATAGTTGCTGATTATGAAGAAATTATAAAAGGAATGGAAGGTGTGATTGAATAATGCCAAAAAATGATAATGTTAAGAAAACTATTAATGGTGTAGAATATCACCTACAGCATCCAGGTGTAGAATGGGTTATTGACCATACTGATAAATGTACTAATGCTCAAGGAAATTTAGTGAGGAAAAAGTATATGCAAGGGCTTTTTGATATGGTAGTTATTGAACCATCAAAATTAACCTTTGATGACTTTGACTCAGTTTCAGAAATGAGAGATGTGGTTAATGAAATAGAATCATTTCTATAAACCTGATAATGTAGAATATGTGGTAGATGATTATGGTATTCACCACATAGAAAAGATAAACCATTCTAAATATAGAGCTAGAATAAGAAGAAGTAAGATGAAATTTTGGGACTTAGTATTCTACATGAAAGATTATGAAAGTGTTAGAAAAATGTCTTATGATAAGTTTTTAGAGGCATATGAGGCATATTCAATGTTTGCAGAAAAGGCTAAAAGTAAAGGTGGTGGAAAGTAAATGGCTGATGCTAGAAGTGTTAGTATAGGGATTGATTTTGGTGTTA
>JBKHBO010000051.1:0-13470 GCA_046542315.1 Clostridia bacterium | reverse complement strand
GATATATTAACCTTTAAATCATCACCAACTTCTAGAATTAATCTACTTTCATTAGCTAGTTGATTCTCTAAAAAATAATCATCAAGATAATTAATATTTTCAATATTATCAGTAGAAAGTGCATTTAAGATATATCCTAATTTATTAGTTCGAACCCTAATGTTACCATTATCAGTTTTAATTAAACTAGCCTGTTGAAGGGTTCCATCTATACCTGTTAAAATGGTTGTTTCTTTAGTTATCTTATCTTTTAGCTCAACCTCTACTTCTTCAGAAATATTAAATATTTCTCCATTATCATCCTCAATAAATATTCTTTTAAGACTTGGATTATCTAGATTCTCGATAACAAAACTTATCCCACTACCAAATGACTTATTTTCAATTTCATTCAAAGCAGAAACTGGTATTTGCAAATTCACATCATGACTAATTACTTGAAAACTCCAACCTTTATCTATCAAATAATTAATAGCATCTTCATCTAACTTAGTTATTAGTTTATCTGCTACATTTTCATTTGATAAATCTACTTGGCAAATGTCCTCATAAGGCACTCTTGACCTCATTACTTCAGATTTTGTCATTTCTACAGAAGAGATATAAGTATTATTTTCACTAGATCTTATAACATCATAATGTGGCTTACTCTTTTGATCTTGCTCTAATTGAGGTTCTATGCTCTCTGTATTGAACTCTATGAGGTAGTCCTCTCTCATTGAAAAGTTTGAACTCTTAACAGCCTTTTGCTTTATAAATAGCTCATATTCTGTTTCTGAAGACAATTCTGTTACTGGTCTTATTGTAATCCATTCATCATTGGCCAACTTTTTAGTCTTAATCTCTTTATCATTACTTCTTAAACCAAGTAAACTCATATCATTAATATCAATATCTTGGTTAAACTTAATACTAAAACTACTATCAACACTAATATCTGTCTCTCCATCAAAAACATTTGAAAAAACAATTTCAGGCTCTATACTTGTTGTGTGGAAATTACTAGTAAAATCATTGTCCATAACATGACCATTTTCAGTTGAAAGTGAAGTCTTTGGTATTAAAACATTGTAATTAGTAGAGTAATCTAAAGGATCATTTGCTTCAATTGTTAATTCATTTCCATTAATTTCTACTATACTAGTTATTTCTTTGTAATCATCAGTGAATATCCTTATGTCTTCAAAATCAATACCTTCAACTATATTCATATTAAATAAATATTTTAAATCAGGATTGATTGGTATGTTTTTTGCATTATAGCTAGGAGTCATACTTTCAATGATCAAGTTAGCTTTTTCTAAACTAGCAGTCATTTCATTATTATTAATATCATATTCTAAGATATTGTCTGAACTTACTTTAACAGTAACTTCATCACTAACAGTTTTTATTGATACTGAGTTTCGATCAACCATTTCTTCAAACGAATACTTATCACCTTTATTGAAGTTTTCAATAATGTATTCTTCTATTAAGTTATTATTATAGAAAACTTCCACTTTTACATTTTCTACATTCTTATTCCCATTATTTGCTACCATACCATCAACAAGATACTGATCGTCTACTACATTTACTGCATTTACATATGCAACTACTAAGTCGTTAGTAATAACCTCTTTTGTAATTATATTATTGCTTTCATTATCATCAATGCTATTAATCTTTGCTAATAAACTAAACTTTTCATTACCCATTTTTTCTATCCATTCTACTTCAACAACTTTACTACTACCAGCACTTAAAAGTATTCTTTCACTTTCTCCTACCAATATCTCTTCATTGTTACTTAAATCTTTCTGATATATTTCCACTTCAAAATTACTGTTAAAATCTCCTAGATTTTCTACATTGATTTCAGCAATATTAGTAATTCCACTCCTAGGAATTTCTGGAGATAGTATTAATCCATAATCATTATCAATTGCTAAATCATTTTCAAGATTATATGTTAAATCATATAAGTTTACTTGATTACCCGAAACATATATTTCTTTTCCTTCTAGTACTTCTGTTTCAATATTTGCTGATGTATAAGCTACCTCTAGTTTATCTCTGTCAAAATATGCATCAAACTCACTTATATTTCTAGTTTGATCTGTTATTTGAATCTGGTCAGAAAACACATTTGTATAAGTATCATATGTAGTCATGTATAAATTATTTATACCATCTTGCCCTGCTTGCTTATATACATAGGCTATTATATTGTCATCATCTTTATCTGAAACTAATTCAAATCCTGGCATCACATTTTCAAGCATTTTATCAGTTTGTATCTCTCCACTAATACTAGTTTTATATTTAACTTCATCTTGGCTTATCCAAGTAATGAAATAATTATCATCAACAACTTCAATTTTTACATTACTTTCTGAATAATCATTATCAGTTATTTGAGTTGCCTCATCCCAAGATCCGTCAAATTTTCTTATAAAAATCTCTCTATCACCAGTTGTATTTATATTATTATCTAAATCTAATATATATACTAAACATGCACTGTCATTTTTAGTTGCAATTGAAGAACTAACTACTGTAGGTAAATTTTCTTCAATAACTCCAATACTACTGAAAGTAGTCCCGTCAAAATATGCATAATACAAACTATTACTATTAGCACTTTCAACTTTTTGCTCTGACTCTTCATTTATTGCAAAAGGTATACCATCTGATTTAGTCCACACTATTAAAGCGTTATTTCCTTTACTATCTATAATTGGAGAATGATCAAATTTATTATCATTAGTTAATCTTATTTTATTACTATCACTATTCATAGTATTAGTTACATAGATTTCACTATTATCTATTTGGTCTACTATTCTTTCACCATAAGTATCTTGCCAGACTAATAAAGCATTTTTGTCTATGCTAGCTATTTTTGGATTGTAATCCCCTGTTTTATCATCAAAACTGTTTAGCCATTCTGGTTGATTCCACTCACTACTTTCTTCTTTGGCAATCATTAATCTTGTTCTATTTGTATCCTCTCTATTTGGGTCATCTTCGTTCCAAGCTAAAAGCTTTTGACCCTCTGAGTTTGCCAATACAGGTTTTGATTGTGGATATACATTATCTTTTAGCAAGGTAACTTCTCTTTTATTATAAATCGGTGCTGCTCTTAAAAGGGTCAATTTTTTATTCTCTGGCAACCATGTCGATTCCTTATTTAAGTAATTTCTCAAAGACTGTTTGAATTCAAACTCCTCATCTTCTTTAGGTGCTGTCATTAACATTCTTAATCCAACTACTTTTTTGTCATTTTCCCATGTTTCATCAACAAGTGTAATCTCCAAAAGCCTTTGTGAATACCCTAAGAAATGTCCTGTTATGTATCCAGACAAGTTAGGGTTAACTTTCATATATCCAGTTGGTATATGATATTCACTATTAATTCTTCCTTCAACTGAGCCCTCTACAGATACCCAGTCAAGACCAGCTTCTACCCCTACAATAACATATGGTGAAAACTCAAGTTTACTACTGTAACTCATTTCACCGCTTATATTGTCAACATTATCTATATAGACTGTTCCACCTATAAACGATCCCATAGTTAGTTTTGCATCAGCACCAACATTGATAACTGGCACTTTATAACCTTTTTTCCAGTAATAATTTCCATCACCAGTCATAGAAATCCATCCGGATAATAGTTGCCAATCATTACTATAGGTATTTAACCTCATAAGCAAACTTCCTGAATAACTTGATTCTACAGCATAACCTGTGGATACTGCTTTAGCAGTTCCCTTTTCTACTTCTGTACCTATTTTCTGGCCAAATTTTAATCTTAAGTAATTTCCATTAATAACACCTGACATTCCCAAACTTTGAGCATTTAGGCCAAAGCTTTTAGCTGTGTTCATTAAAGGAATGTCTTCTAGTATCTCTACCTTTTCACCTATTAGCTCCTCAAGTGTCATATTTGTAGTTACAACTTTTTTCCCATCCTCTTCGCTTACATTCATCCCGTCACCAATTCTTGGTTGTGGAATCACTACAACATTAGTGTCTAGCCACTCAGATGTTTCTCCTCTAGAAGAAACCATCCTAACCATCAACTTATCTTCAGGTGAAAGAGATATCCCTGGCATTACAGTGTAAGTGGATCTTCTAGTTTTTAGAACCCTATCGCCATATTTTATCTCATAATAGCCTTCCCTAAAATTATTCCAATCTCCTACAATTTTAATTTCTTCTATTTTTGTTGAGTTTTCCATAAATTTTGCTGGTTTATAGTTTCTAGAATCAATAGTATCGCCAACTACATATAAAACACCTGGTTGCCTTCTTTCTACAGCTAAATATCCATAAGACTCAGTTCCTGAATGAAACATATTTTTTAAATCACTAAAATATGTTAACTTATTTCTTTCTGATAGTTCTATATTGTAATATTTATATATCGGTAAATTTTTTATAGTATAATAATACTGCTCTTTTTCACTGTCCCAATTTCTTTCACTGTATACTTCTTCTCCATTTACATCAAAAAATAAATATTTTCTGCCAATAGAGAGTTTACTACTATTTTCTTTATCATAGAGGAAAATTCTCAAATCTTGTTTATCTTTAAGGCTTCCTATTCTAATTGGCGATTTATACTTATTTACTCCATTAGCATTTTCAAAAGTAAACACTAGCTCATAATTACCGAACAAGTCTAGCGCATCATACCATAAATTGAATCTTGCTATACCACTATCACTTATAGAATATCTTTCATTGGTATAAGAATCATTCCTCTGTATAGTTTTATCTCCAGTTCCTGTAATAACAGAGCCTAAGTCTTCAACTAGTAAAGCATCTTGATAAAGCTCTACCTTTATTTCCTTACCTTCTAACTTAGCTCCTTTATAAATTAAACTTACATAAAAAGCTTCGTATTGAATATCATCATCAGTTCTATAAATAGTATTTATATGTCCAAAGAATGTTGGAAAACTAGCATATAAACTACATCTAGTAGGATTGATAGTCGATATATTCACTTCTTCACTAAATTCATATTCAAAACCCTTATCATCAACTAATTTTAAATTTACTTCATATTTACCACTAGTATTATATATATGTATAGGTTGAAGCTTAGTAGACACCTGACCATCACCGAAACTCCAATAGGCACTTTCAATTTTTCTATTGATATAATTATCTGGAGCAATAAACCTTACTTCTTCTCCTCTAAGCCAGCTGAACCCTGGATCGGCCTTTATACTTGCAGAACCTACATCCTTCTTTTTTGCAACTTTGTACCTTAAATTCATTCGATCATTACTGTTACCATCTAAGTCATTAAAAGCGTTTTCTGGGATATCAAGATAGTATATCTTGTCTTGTTCTAAATCTCTTTCTGGCTTTATTATAGCTTTATTATCAATTATTTTTATCTCAGCTTGTATATCCAAACCATCTTTACTAATAAATTTAATATTATTAAAACTAGCCCCTTTTTCTATATTGCTTTCAAAAGTTGCTTTGAATTCTTGATTTATAGCAATTTCATTAACATATCCATCATCTAATTCATTTATATTTAATTCAAAAGGCAATGAGTTACTCCCTGTTTTAAATGTATATTCTGAAGCTAATCCTCCTAATATATCATTACCGTCTAATGTAAATGTATCAGGATTAATTTTGATATTATATTCGGTATTTGGCTCTAGTTCATCTCGTAGGTATATATATAAGCAGTTAAGCCCATTCCAGTCGCCATCTAAACCATAATTGCTTATGCTAGCGTTTTCTATATTTATATTTCTATAATTATCGAACTTAACTAGTTTATCAAACTCAATTCTTAATGGTTGATTAACTGCTACTATTTCTTCATTGTCTTCTAAGGCATTAACTTTTACTAATTGGTCATCTCCAACAGTTTTGAATTTTATTACTTTAGACAAACTGCTATTTTCAAATCTATCACTAAAAGCATCTTCTGGAATATTCAAAGTGTAAATTTTTCCATTTTTTAATTCATTTGTTGGATCAATTCTTAAAGAATTTCCATCAATAGTTTTACTTATTGATATTACTTCTTGATCACTTGAGAAACTAATATCATTGAAGTTAGATCCTTTAGTGAAACTTTTATTCAAGATAACTTCAATATTTCCATCTAATGTTACATCTCTTTGAAAATTACTCGGATTAGATTCTATTACTTTTATATTTCTTGAATCTACTGATTCAATGCTAAAGTTAGTACTAATTTCTTCTTCTAAAACATTTCCAGATAAATCTTTTATTGTACTGCTTGGTACAGTGACTTTATATGATCCATCTGACAAAAATTTTCTATCGAACTTAACAATAAGATCTTTTCCAATAATTTTTGAGTATATATTTGGTAAATAGTATTCTGGTGGGTTAGTTGAACCACTAAGCTTTATCCCAAAAGTTCTACTCCAACTACTTTTACCTTGCAGATCTTGTTCTATAACTTCATCAAAAGTAAAGATTACTTCTTGAGTATCCCAATCTACACTCTTACTATTATTACTTGGTATTATTTCAACTAATCTAGGTGGCGTAGTGTCTTCTTTAGGTAAAACTTTAAGATTAAAGTTCTTTGTTTCACTTTCACCAATATGAGCAGTTAATGTAACTACTACATAGCTTTCATTAACACCAGGTCTCACTACAACCCCATCATCTGTTAAATAGTTATGATTGCTGCTAGTCCAAGTAATTTTTTTTCCTTGTGCACCACCTTTGTTTACTTTAGTTATAGTCAAATTATCTTTAATTGAATTAACTGAATAATTGGCACCAAGGAATTTATCAGGAGTAAGCCATTCATAATCAGTTTTATCAAGACAATTAATCCAGACAAAGAAGTCTTTTTCTACACTCACATCTCCTTTAAAAATAGTAGCTTCTAAATAGACTAACTTATTACCAGTATTATAGCTTGGTCTTATGACAGTACCATCACTTAGCACATAACTAGGCTCACTTATCTTCCAGCTTATTATTGATCCGTTTTCTCCAATTTTGGGTATATTTATATCTTTTGTTACATTATATTTATCTGCATTCTCTGCTAATACAAATTCTTCTGTTATACCTCTAGAATCTGCTGTTACAGCTTGTTCATCCGTTGGATCTTCTTTCAATATTTTTAACTCAAATGTTTTTGTTGAAGAGCTGTTTCCTTTTTCAATAGTAGCAACCAAATCAACTGAAACATCCCCTGAGTAAAACGATGGTCTTGTAACTTGGCCTGAATCACTCAAAAATTGAGTACTCAATGACTCCCAAGATATTTTAGAACCGTATTTACCCTCGTTAGGGAAAACTAAATTATCTTTAATATTGTTACTATCCTCATTGGATGCTAAAAAGTCATTTTGAGTTAATTCTTCTTTATCTGCTAAAACAATATCGGAATCTGATACATTTATAGTTAAATTGAAAGATTTAACTTTTTCAACTTCACCAACTGTGATTTTAGCATCAAGTTTAATTTCTTGATTACCTTCAGTTGGCAAAGGATTAATAACTTTACCTGAGTTTGTTAAAAAGTTCTCATTTGATGAAGTCCAAGAAATATTGCTTCCACTTTGGCCTTCTTGAGGTAAGACTAAATCGCTCAATACTAATTCTTCACTTTCATTTTCTCCAATAAATCTGTCAATAGTAAGCCAATCATAATCATAGTCAACTTTATCTTCATCTGAAAAAGTAAAGGTTGTTTGTAATGAATCACTAGCTCCTCCTTCTGCAGTTATATAAACATTCGCAACTCCAGGATTAAATGACTCTAAAACAGTGCTAGCATAGCCACTTGAATTAGTTATTAAAGTAGTCTCTTTTAAGTTTCCGAAATCACTCTCTATATTTACGCTTTTATTTGCTAAATATTTACCTTGAGAAGATAACAAAATTTCAAATTGCCTTCTAGCTGGTTCTAAGGTGTTTTCAGTTAATTCCACTTTAGAAATGTCTTGATAACTATTCTTATTTACTTCAATAGGGGTTGCTGAATTGTTAAAGACCCATTCAAAAATTTCAAGTGACTCTTGAATATTATCTTCACTAAATCCACCACTAAATCCAGTATTAATACTTCTAGCTTCATCTAACTCAATTCCTGACGATGAAGTAAATCCAGCAACTATATCTAAGTCATCTATTACAAGTTTTGGTGTTGTTGTAAAAGTTGATGAGTTTATAAAATATCCATTATTCGAATCAGAATTATTATATTTAGTCCATATTTTAAGTTTTTTATCGATGCCATCATAACTAATCCAAACGTGATCTAAATCTCCTATATAATCTGTTTCATATAATAATTCGTTGTTTAAATACACATTCACTTTATATTTTGATAAGTAGGTGCTTCCTTGATTATATTCAACACTGTAATAGTTTTTATTAAAAGCTAAAACTAAACTAGGATTTGTACTTTCAGTCCCAAATTTTTCTTTACTCGTTCCTAAATTAAAATCACCACTTGGTTTAATAATATATGCAAAGCCTCCATCACCTCTAGCAAATTCATTCTTTTCACTTTCAACAGTAAAAAATGTAGAAAAGCTCATATCATCATCTAATCTAATCTCTCTGTCTAAAAATACGCTTCCTGGTCCTTTTGATGGGTCACAATCAGTATCGCTTAGTTTAATCGCATCAATACTATAGCCAGAATTTGTTTCTGTGGTAGTAATCTCAGCTCCACCACTATTGTTAAACATATTATTATAATTTTGAAAGTCAAAGATACTTAAAGCAGAGCTGACTAACCCTATATTCCCTTCATATTCTTTCTCATTCACTACATCAAAACTAAAATATTTAGTAACAGGAACTGCTGTTTTATAATTAAAATAGGCAGTTAGACTTACTTTATTTTCAAAGTCATATGGTGGACGAGTAAGATTTCCTTGATTAGAAATAAATGAAGAATTGGAAGATTCCCATTTTATTGTAGAACCTTTGGGCCCAGTTGTAGGCAAATTAAGATCAGTGACAGTAACTTCTGGAGTTACATTATTACCTAATAGTTTACTCATTCGTAGCCATTCTATGTCTTGATCCAAAACATTGTCATGTTCACTATTGATAGGCATAATATCTAAAATAAATTCTTTCTCAGCAACTTCTTCCCCTTTAGTTGCTATAGCACTGAAAGTAACTGTTTTAAAGGAATTACTTGATGAAGGGCGTGTAACATATCCTTCATTAGTTAAATATGAACTATTAGAACTAACAAAAGAAATATCACTTCCATAGCTTATATTAGGATTATATAAATACGAAGTATTTAAATCAGTTATTATTTGGTCTAAGGAATTATACTCTCCTAAAATTTTTTCTGGAGTAACTTCTTTAATATCTGCATTTACGGCTTCTATATCTGTAGGTTTTTCAGCAATTACTTTTACACTAAATTCTTTGGTTTCACTATCACAATTATCATAACTGATTGTTGCTGTCAGATAGACGACTTGATCATTTTCTGAAAATGTTGGTCTAGTTACAACTCCATTATTGTTTATAACACTTTCATCACTAGAACTCCAAGTTACTTGACTCCCAGCTATTAGTTCATTTGTTAAGTTTAAATCTGTAGTAACATTATCTAAAGAATCATTATCTCTTAATATTTTATCTTCTGTTAAATTAGCCTCATCGACTACAACTCTTTCGCAATCAGTGACAATAATGGGAACTTCTAAAGTATCATAAATACCGCTTTCTAGTAATGCCTCAACTCTAGCTACTCCATACAAATTTGAATTAATTGTACTATTAGCCGTTCCATCATTGCCTGTTAAAACTGTAGTGAGACTAGGTTCTCCAAAATCAGTTGTTATTAGTGCTTCTTGGTTTACAATAGGATTTAAGAAACTGTCTAAAGTGGTTATATTAAATTGACTATGACCTAAGTTTACTGAATGCAAATCTAACTGACAGTAACTAAGGTCAATATAATCTTTATCTAAATCAATAGGAATGAAATTATTTTGGAATTGCCATTTTAAAAGCTCTATCTCTTGGCGATCATCACTACATTGAGTTACAAAGCCAGTATAAATATCCCTTGAACTAAAAATTTGGTCTAAATCAATATTTACACTCATATCAGGGTCAACGTTTCTATAAAAATTTCCATGTGCTCTTAATTCAAGATTATCCTCAATTCCATCATACTCTATCCAAATGCTCCAAATTTCGTCAGAAAAAGTTGAATAAGCATTTCCAGGAAAGGTTGTTATTTCTATTGGATTATTAAAGTCTCCATTGACAAAAACTGCTATGTGGTCATTCCATGTATCATTTGAGTTATCATATGTAGTTGAACCCTCTGCTTCAAACTTTATAGATATAGAATTTAATAAGTCTTCTACGCCCCTAGCTTTTACATTACCATTTGAGAAAGAATGATTCCCATCGTTAAATATTGTATATACAAATCCTTGATTATATTCATCAGCATTAACATCGTATTCAAAATATGTACTAAAAGACATATCTTGATCTAACCTAATAGGATTTTTAGTTACAATACTATTAACATCTCCAAACTCTGAATCAGATCCATCATCGTAACCCCAATTTTGTAAATATAAATACCCAAAATCCTCAACAAAAGCTTTTCCCTTTATATCAAACAGTTTTGTAGTTGGTTCATAATGAAACTGAGAAAAAGAAATTGCTTGAGCATTAGAGTATACTTTTATATAAAACACCTTTGAAGTGACTCTTCCATCATTCTCAGCACTTACTTTTATTTTATATTCTCCACTTTTATTAATTTTTTCAGCAATCTTTATTTGGTTATTATCAATATTAAATTTTTCATAGTCATATTCTTCAATAAGAGTATAAATAGCTTGCCCACTTGTTGCATTAGATGACAATTCACCAATTACACTACCTGATAAAAGATTGTCATCACCTACTTGCAAAGTGTCTACTTCTATATATACTTCTAAGGAATCTTCTCCATGTGTGAAGTTTATATTTGAAAGTATTATTAAAGACAAAATAATTGCAAAAATTATAACTTTTTTAATTTTTATTTTGTTAAATATAGTCATTAGATCTCACTTTCTTTAAATCCTAAATTCTTGGCAGTAAATCAATGTTTAACATTTCTTTTACTGCTTTCAACTCCTTAATAAGAGAACTATCTAATTTAACACCCTTATCTTTATTTTTCTTCCTAGCTAGATATTCTTTTTCTCCTGCTGTATAAATTTTTTCTTCTCCAGGGGCCCTTTTAGCAGATCTTAACTCTCTTAAAATATTACCAGCAGTTTTCTTAAACTCATCTGCTCCCATAAAGCTTTCAGTATCTATTGCCATAAAAAAGTGGCCCAATCCATAAGGTTTTCTTTTTCCGTCTTCAGCTATGCCAGTTAGCATTTTGAGATAATTTCCTGACTGTAATGCTGCACTTAAAATTTCAACCACAGTAGCATACCCATACCCCTTATATCCAGCTAACTCTTCACCTATTCCACCTAAAGGAGCAAAAGCAGCTTCTCCTTCTAATAATGCTTCTAAAATATAGTTGCTGTCAGTTAGTGCGCTACCGTCACTTCCAATTACAGTTCCTTTAGGTGTAGGTTCATCATTTCTTGCCCATTTCTCTACTTTGCCTCTTTGAATTATGCTTGTCGCACAATCTAGTACAAAAGGGAAAGGCTCATCTGTGGGTAAGCCAATTGTTAAAGGATTAGTTCCTAACATGTTTTCCACACTAAAAGTAGGTGCAATTGAAGGCCTAGCATTAGTTCCAGTCATACCTATCATATTTTCTTTTGTTGCCATGGTAACGTAATATCCAGCAATTCCATAATGTGTAGAATTTCTTACTGCTACCATGCCCATTCCATACTGTTTTGCCTTTTCAATTGCCATATTCATTGCATAGTGTGATACAACCATGCCCATTCCATGATTAGCATCTAAGACTGCAGTTGTTGGACCTTCTCTCAATATATCTATCTTAGTTGTTGGTTTTTGAATTCCTGCTTGAATTCTATCAATGTAAATTGATTTGAATCTGTTAACACCATGACTCTCTATCCCTCTTTTATCACTTTCAATTAATACATCTGCACAGACAGCAGCTTCTTCCTCAGGAACACCAATTTTCTTAAATGCTTCGCACATAAAATTATCCAGATCGTCAAAAGGTAAATAAATACTATCTGTCATGACATTTTCCCTTCTTTCTCTTATTAAAGAATTATTCTACTAAAACATCCAAAATCCTTCAAAAACAGTCTATAAATCCATGATTAATTAATTACTATACTTAAATTTCTTAATATTATATACAAAAGGTTTTAGACTTTCTGTTTTAACATTAAATCTATAGTACGTAGAGTCTCCAAGATGCCTATTTAAGAGATAAATATATTCATCTTGAATAAATAAGTATTTCATAAGTGGAAACACTGATCCATTAGTACCAAACTTGTAATCCTTTTCTTTCTGAGAAAAAATTTCTTTTTCTTGATTGTCTTTACTATAAAGAGTTTGAGTATATAAACGGTAAGTTTTTAATTGATCATTCGTAAAGCTCTCTTTTTTATCTTCTTCTAATACAAAGGATGATTCATTAGTTCTGCAAATGAAAATACCCTCATTAATTGGATAAAAGTTTGTAATCAATTCAGCAAATCTTTGGTTTTTCATACTTTCAATGGTTTTTACGTTAATATAATCACTTAGGTTTGTAACTACAGATGTTTGATTATTTCCATTAAGATCTATTTTTTCAATTTTGTCATCATTTATATAGTAAATTTGATTGTCAACCACTCTCATTTGCCAGTTATCTATACCCTTGCTGTAGTTATTGCTTATTTGATTTATAATTTCTTTTTGCTTAGTTCCATTTAAAGACATGCTAATAATTCTATCTTCATCAAAAAAAATGATCTCTTCTTGACTTAAATGGACATCTTCTGCTTGCCCAGCATAAATTAATGTCTGTTGGTTTGAAGCTAAATTCAGAGATTTAATATTTCCTTGATCGTTAATATATAATGTATTATTGACTGTTCCAATGAGCCTTATATCATTTTGTTCTCTACTCATAAAGTGATTCAAAACTTCTATATTCATTAAGTTATCTAAGCTTTGCTTAGTCATACCAAATTTTTGGATCTTTGGTATGAAGCGATATTGATATAAGTTGTTATTATATAAAATTAATGTATTCTCTTCACTTAATAAATCTTCATATATTTCAAGAATTTCACCACTACTTTCATCCAAGACAGTTAAATTTCTTGTCGTTGCTATTTCAGTTTCAAAATTATTGCCTTGAGCATATGTATATATTTTTTTGTTTATTTTATCGAAGACTATTGATTTTGCACTTTGCCATTTTTTTTCAATGTCTATGTATATACTTCGCAATTTATTATTATATTCTACTTCCGCATTAAATCCTTCACTAATAAATCTTAAAGGGACATAAGTCAAATT
>JBKHBO010000050.1:0-13516 GCA_046542315.1 Clostridia bacterium | reverse complement strand
GTCAAAACTTTTGTCTTTGATATATTTATAAAGCCAACACTAGCTAGTAAGATGACAATTAAAGTTATTAAAATAATTTGCTTTTTCATAAAATTCACCTAAACCAATTCTTTATATTCAACTACATTTACTGTTAAGATAAGTATAGTAATTATAAAAATGATACTCATCAAAACAGCTGTTATTCCATCAACTGTGAAGTAACTAACTAAGTAGTTTGCTTCAGCTAGCAAACCTGCTGGTGTATACCAAACAATATCTAATACTTTTGAGAATGTCGGCAATAAGAAAGCTATTGCTAAAGAAGCAAAAGCTGCAATGCCTTGTCTTTTAGAAAGTGTTCCAAACAGTAAAACCATAGCAAGAATACATGAGTGAAACAACCCAATTAACATACCAACCTTCAAAGAAGCGATTAAAGCAATAGTTCTCCCATCAAAAAGAGTCAAAGCATAAATATTAGTAACAACTTGAGCAATCATAGAAACGATAATAATATAAGCTGAATAGACTACGAATTTTGAAATTATCCACTTCTTTAGATCAAGTCCTAAAACGGAAGGAATTACTACGCTTTTATTTTTGAGTTCATTTGCTACTAGACCCATTAAAGAAATAGCTATTACAAGAGATATTATTTGATAGTTCGAGCTGATTGAATTCATTATGGCAGTTGGCTGATTAAGCGTAATTGCTTGCGTAATATCAATGTCTCCAAGCTGTCCTGATACTAATATTGGTAAAAATTTAAGCATTAACGGATCTAGTAAAGCAAAGATTATATAAGCTGCTAAAATTATTAGAAATTTGTATTCTCTAATACCTGAAAGCGTTTCTTTTTTTATATAAATCATAGTTTCTAATTCTCCTTGTACAATGATAAAAATATATCTTCTAATTTTGTCTTATGTAAATTAAAGCTTATTAAGTTAACATTTTTATCAATCAATATTTGTAATAATTTGTTTTTATCGTTGTCATTATCTAAATGTATTTGTAGGTAATCATTGCTCTTGTTGGCTAATCTTATAAAGTCATAATTTTCTAAATCATTCTTTAGATTGACTAGGTTGTTATGATTCTCTATTTTTAGATCGTAGATAATTCCAACAGTCTCATTAAGTAATTGATCCATATTTCCTTCAATGACAAGTTTACCTTTATCTAAAATTCCAACTTTGTCACAAACTCTTTCAACATCGTCAAGTAAATGGGTAGATAAAAATATTGTTTTGCCATCATTTTTTAGTTCTTGAAGTAATTCTAAAATCATATATCTACCTTCAGGATCAAGAGCAGAAGTAGGCTCATCTAAGAATATAAGGCTTGGATCATTTATTAAAGCAGATGCAATGCCTAGTCTTTGAGACATACCTCTTGAAAAACCTCCAATTTTCTTATCTTTTACACTATATAATCCCGTTAGCTCAAGCAGTTCATCTACTGACTTTGAACCAGCATCTTTGTTAATACTTCCTAAAAAACTCAAATATTCAGTTGCCGATAGATATTCATAAACACTAGGTGACTCTGGTAAGAATCCAACAGAGTTCAAAACTACTCTCTTTTTGGGATTAAGTCTTACTCCATTGACAACGCATTCACCACTGTCAAATTTAGCAAGACCATTCAGAATGTTCATAGTGGTAGTTTTACCTGCACCATTTTTCCCTAAGAAACCATAAATTAAGCCATCGCTATTTTCTTCAAGTTCTATACTTAGTCCATTAAGGACATTGTTACCATTATATGATTTATATAAATTTTCAATCTTAATCATTTAATAATCCTTTCTAATTCCAAATAGTAAGAATGAAAAAACACCAATATAGCCACCTAGAATTGTAATTAGAAGCCAAATTCCCTTACTCAAACTTCTAACGCCTTGTTTCATTACTTTCGTTACACAATAAATTTGAAGCCCTACTTGCACAATAAGTAAAGGCCATACTAATTTTAGGGCTTCTAAAAAGCTTAAATCTGCTAAGTTATTCATTAAAAATCTCTCCCTTTTTTTGCTTCTTTGTAATTAATACGCAACAACATCTTGCCGCGTTCACTAAAAATAAAATATATTAAAAAATTATAAATTCAGTGCTATTTTTTGTTATACTAAGCATAGAAAGAAAAGATTATTAAATGTAATAAATTAATGAAAAATTTACTTAAGACAGATCTTTGACTTAAATAGCTAAAATGAGTCAAAGTTTTTTGTTATAATGTAAAGGCAGGAAAAATAAGAGTGGAGGATTTGAATATGAGCTATCAAGCATTATATAGACAGTGGAGGCCGCTACAATTTAATGATGTGGTTGGCCAAAAGCATATAACTCAAACATTACAAAATGCTGTAAAAAAAGGTCACATTGCACATGCGTATTTATTTTCAGGTCCTCGTGGAGTTGGGAAGACAAGCACAGCTAGGATACTGGCTAAAGCTGCTAATTGTAAATCAGTAGAAGAAGGCAACCCTTGTAATAAATGTGATATATGTATAAATATAAATCAGGGAAGATCTTTAGATGTTATAGAAATTGATGCTGCTTCAAATAATGGCGTAGATGAAATTAGAGATTTGCGTGAAAAAGTCAAATATGCCCCAATGGAATGTGATTATAAAGTATATATTATTGATGAGGTTCACATGCTCTCAGCAGCAGCATTTAATGCATTATTGAAAACATTAGAAGAACCACCTGAGCATGTAATCTTTGTTTTAGCTACTACTGAGGCACACAAGATACCAGCTACTATAAAGTCTCGATGCCAGAGATTTGATTTTCACAGAATAAAAAGCAGTGACATAACAAATCACTTAGAATACATTGCAAACAATTTAGATGTTAAATTCGAACCTGAAGCGTTAGTGTTAATAGCAAGAGCAGCTGATGGATCTTTAAGAGATGCAATAAGTATTTTTGACCAATGCTTATCTTTTGATAATGAATTGCTAAGTTTGCAAAATGTTATGGATTTATTAGGAGCAGTTGATGATAGTATATTTTATGATCTAACAGAATTGTTAGAAAAGGGCGAAATAACTAGAGCACTTAGTCTAGTTGGAAAACAATATTATGAAGGAAGAAGTTTAGAACAATTCTTAATCGATTATTCACATTATCTTCGAAACTTACTTTTACTTAAAAATGATGCAGAGAAAGAGGTTGTTTCTTTTAATGTAGATAAAATGACTAGCCAAGCTAATCGCATGATGCAAGAAAATCTATATCAGTTAATTCATAATATTGTAGAGGCTATAAATGAAGTAAAATATGCTCAAAACCAACGACTAGTTGTCGAGCTGGCCTTGATTGAGTATAAAAATATTTCTGAAAATGATTATAAGTCTCTGATAGCACGGGTCGCTAATTTAGAAAAGATGATAGAAGAAAACTCTTTTGAGAAAAAAGAGGCTCCCCCAAAGATGAAAGCAACTAGAGATATGTTGCAGGATAGGATCAAGCCAAAAACAAAGATTCCTGATAAAGGAAAGAGTAAATCAAGAGCAAATCTTGAAAAATACACAAAGAATGCTATATCATCAAGTAAAGATGTAATTAAGCAGGAAGAGAATAGAACAGCTGAGAAAAATGAAGATAAGAAGCATGAAGCAGTTAAAAGTGCAGAGATTAATACAAAAATAATAGCTAGAATGTGGGAAGAGTTTTTACAAGGGGTCAGAAAAGAAGATGTTATAACTCAAGCTCTTTTAAATAATGCACAACCTGGCAAATATGAGGATGGAAAACTAGAGCTTATTTTTTCTAATCAATTTCACTACGACCAGATAATAGATTCTCAGAAAAAAGGAATTGTTGAAAAAGTATTAAATGACATTTTTAAAACAAAGATAAAAATCTTTGGTAAAATAGAAAATGGACAGTCAAATGAAGTAAAAGAAGCAGAAAATGAAAATGAAGATGAAGATGTAATTCAAAAAGCACTTGAGATTTTTAATGGACAAGTAATTAAAGAATAAATAGGGGGATTTTTAGAATGAGAAGAAATTTTGGTGGCGGAAACATGAACCAGTTAATGAAGCAAGCACAGAAGATGCAAGCTGAAATGGAAAAAGCTCAAAAAGAGTTGGCAGAAAAAGAGGTAGAAGCAGTTGTCGGTGGTGGAGCAGTAAAAGCAGTAGCAAACGGAAGTAAAGAAATTACAAAACTAGAAATTGATCCTGATGTTGTAGATGCTGATGACGTTGAAATGTTGCAAGACCTTGTTTTAGCAGCAGTAAATGAAGCATTAGCAAAAGCAGAAGAGATGAGTCAGGAGACTTTAGGAAAAATTACTGGTGGCTTAAAAGGTTTAATGTAAAATATGCAAAATAACTATCCAGTAGCATTAACAAGATTAATCCATCATTTAATGCAATTGCCTGGAGTCGGACCAAAATCAGCAGTTAGGATGGCTTTCCATATACTTAACATGCCAGAGAAAAATGTTTACGATTTAGCTGAGGTAATAAAGAGCGCAAAAAGTGATATTGGCTTTTGTAAAGTTTGCATGAATCTATCACAAGAAGAGATTTGTGGTATTTGTGATGACTATAAGAGAGATAGAAATACTGTTTGCGTTGTAGAATCTCCTCAGGATGTTAATGCCATTGAAGCTACAAATGAATATGAAGGACTTTATCATGTTTTGCATGGATTAATCTCGCCTATGGAGGACATAGGACCTGATGATTTGCATATAAGTGAACTGCTCGAACGCATTGACAAAGATCCTATTAAAGAAGCAATAATAGCAACTAGCCCGAGTATTGAGGGAGAAGCAACATCAATGTTTTTAGCAAAACTTATTAAACCTCTAGGAGTTAAAGTAAGTAGGATAGCTTATGGATTACCAATGGGAAGTGATCTTGAAAATGTAGATGAAGTAACACTAGGGAAGGCCTTAACGGGAAGACAAGAAATTCTATAATACAGTATACAATTGACCTTTTTTAAAATAATAACTATAATAGACATGTATGTAAATGGTATCGAAATGAACAGTATATACAAGGAGGAATTACCGCATGGACAAGAAAAACATGATGAGCATGGATGGTAATACAGCTGCTGCGCATATTTCATATGCGTTTACTGATGTTGCAGCAATTTACCCTATAACACCGTCATCAAACATGGCTGAATATGTTGATGAATGGGCTGCTTATGGAAGAAAAAACATTTTTGATGAGACAGTTGAAGTAGTAGAAATGCAATCAGAAGCAGGAGCTGCAGGTGCAGTACATGGGTCACTACAAGGGGGAGCTTTAACAACAACATATACAGCTTCCCAAGGATTATTACTAATGATCCCAAACATGTATAAGATTGCAGCTGAATTATTACCAGGAGTATTCCACGTTAGTGCAAGATCTGTGGCTACTCAAGCTTTATCAATCTTTGGAGATCACTCAGATGTAATGGCAGCAAGGCAGACAGGATTTGGTCTATTAGCTTCAGGAAGTGTACAGGAAGCAATGGATTTAGGAGCAGTAGCACATTTAGCTGCAATTAAAGCTCATATGCCGATTTTACATTTCTTTGATGGTTTTAGAACATCACATGAAATTCAGAAGATTGAAGTATTAGATTATGAAGACTTAAAACCATTTGTAGACTGGGATAAAATTACTGAGTTTAGACAAAAGTCATTAAACCCAGAGAGACCTGTTACAAGAGGAACAGCAGAAAATCCAGATATATTTTTCCAAGCTAGAGAAGCGATTAATCCTTACTATGACAGTTTTCCTGAAATTATTCAGGAGAAAATGGATGCTATTAGTAAGCTGACTGGAAGAGAATACAACTTATTTGACTATTATGGTGCTCCTGATGCAACTAAAGTAATTATTGCAATGGGCTCTGTTATCGAGACTGCTGAAGAAGTAGTAGATTACTTAACTTCTAAGGGCGAAAAGGTTGGTTTAGTAAAAGTTAGGTTATACCGTCCTTTCTCAGCTAAGCATTTTGAAGCAGTTATTCCTAAGACAGTTAGTAAAATTGCTGTATTGGATAGAACAAAAGAACCTGGTGCTACAGGAGAACCTTTAGCTATAGATGTTAAGAGCCATTTCTATAAGAAAGAAAATGCTCCAGTAGTTGTTGGCGGAAGATATGGACTAAGTTCAAAAAATACAACACCTTCACAAATTAAGGCTGTATTTGATAATTTAGATAAAGATGAGCCAAAAGATGGCTTTACAATAGGAATTGTAGATGATGTAACGCATAAGTCTCTTGAAGTAAATGAAAAGATTATGACTGAAGATCCATCAACAGTTAGATGTAAGTTTTGGGGCCTTGGCTCTGATGGAACAGTTGGTGCTAATAAAAACGCAATCAAGATTATCGGTGATGAAACTGATATGTATGCACAAGGTTATTTCTCATATGACTCTAAAAAGAGTGGTGGAGTTACAGTATCTCACTTGCGTTTTGGAGATAACCCAATTCGCTCTACGTATCTAATTGATGAAGCAGACTACGTAGCTTGTCACAATCAAGCTTATGTAAATCAGTATGATGTTTTAGAAGGTTTAAAAGATGGCGGAGACTTCGTGCTTAATTGTATGTGGGATAGTGTAGAGGAACTTGAAAAGCACTTACCTGGAAGCATGAAGAAGTATATCGCTAATAATAATATTAATCTATATACAATTAATGCGACTAAAATCGCTAGTAATGTAGGTCTTGGTGGAAGAATTAACATGATAATGCAGACTGCATTCTTCAAAGTATCTGAAGTTATTGATGTAGATGATGCTATTAGATACTTAAAAGAAGCGGTTGTTAAGTCTTATGGAGACAAAGGTCAAAAGATTGTTGATATGAACCATAAAGGGATTGATGCTGCTTTGGATGCATTGCATAAAGTTGAAGTCCCAAGTAGCTGGGCTAGTGCTGAAGAAGAGGTTGAAGAAGAGAGAGAAGCACCGGACTTTATAAAGAATGTTGCAGATGTTATCAATAAGCAAAAGGGTGACACATTACCAGTAAGTACATTTGTTGGTAGAGAAGATGGAACATTCCCAGCAGGAACTTCTCAATATGAGAAGAGAGGAATAGCTGTTAACATTCCTGAATGGCAAATAGATAATTGCATTCAGTGTAACCAGTGTTCACTAGTTTGTCCACATGCTGCAATTAGACCTTACTTATTAGATGAAGAAGAAAAGAATAATGCTCCAGAAAGCTTTGAAAGTAAAAAGGCTATTGGTAGGCAGTTAGATGGATACGAGTACAGAATTCAAGTGTCTCCACTTGATTGTACTGGATGTGGAAACTGTGCGGATGTGTGCCCTGCTAAGGATAAAGCACTTATTATGAAGCCGTTAGATTCACAAGTAGATCCACAAGTTGATAATTGGAAATATGCACATGACGAAATTGGATATAAAGATGATCTAATGGAGGCAAGTAGTTCAATTAAAGCAAGTCAGTTTGCACAGCCACTTATGGAGTTCTCAGGAGCTTGTGGTGGATGCGGAGAGACTCCTTATATCAAGTTAATAACACAATTATTTGGAGATAGAATGGTTATTGCAAATGCAACTGGATGTTCTTCAATTTGGGGTGGATCAGCACCATCAACTCCATACTGCACAAATGAAGAAGGTAAAGGACCTGCTTGGTCAAATTCATTATTTGAAGATAATGCTGAGTATGGATATGGTATTTTCCTAGGAATGCGACAAGTTAGAAAGCAATTAACTAGTTCAATAGAAAAATTAGTAGAACTTGATATCGGAAATGAAGCAAAGGAAGCTTTTGAATTGTGGTTAGAACAAAAGGAAGATTCTAAAGGTTCTAAAGAGGCTACGATTAAAATCTTACAAGTTCTGAATAATAATAAGATAGAAGATCCAGAAGCTAAGAAACTACTGAAGGATGTAGAAGATAAAAAAGATCTACTAATTAAAAAGTCAGTCTGGATTTCTGGTGGAGATGGTTGGGCTTATGACATTGGTTATGGTGGACTTGATCATGTATTAGCATCTAATGAAGATGTTAATGTTATTGTATATGATACAGAGGTTTACTCTAACACAGGTGGCCAATCTTCAAAAGCTACTCCTACAGCAGCAGTTGCTAAGTTTGCATCATCAGGTAAAAAGGTAAGAAAGAAAGACCTTGGATTGATGGCTACAAACTACGGATATGTATACATTGCTCAAATTGGTATGGGAGCAAGCCAAAGCCAAACACTCAAAGCTATTAGAGAAGCGGAAGCTTATGATGGTCCATCTCTAATAATTGCGTACTCACCATGCATTAATCATGGGATTAGAGCTGGCATGGGTAAAGCGCAAAACAGAATTAAAGAAGCAGTTGACGCAGGTTACTGGCATTTATGGAGGTTTGACCCTAGATTAGAAGAGGAAGGAAAGAATCCTTTCATACTAGATTCTAAAGAGCCTAAGGCTGACTTCGAAGAATTCTTGATGGGTGAAGTTCGTTATACAAAACTAAAACAAACATTCCCAGAAGTAGCAGACAAGTTATTTGATCAGGCAAAAGAAGATGCTGAAACCAGATATGAAAAATATAAGGAACTTGCAGAAAAATAGTAAATAAAAGATGGCTGGCATTATCTAAATGTCAGCCATTTTATCTTTTAAATTCTGGCAGATACTTCAAATATCTTTTTGGCAAATATTGTCGTTGCAATTTATGATTTATTCTTGATTTAATTGTAGTAACGTTAAAATAGTTTTTCCACAAGATCTCAAAATCATCTTGAATTTCATCGGGTAAAAAACTTGAATTGAAGTCATTATCTATAAACCACTTCTTTTTGTTGTAAACCCCTGCTATGCCTCTGGCCTCATCAATAATTATAAACTTAAAATTACTCATTCTATCAGCAAAGTGGGTCATTAACAACTCTGTTATGTTATTATCAGGTTGATATTTTGCTACTAATACATCCTGATAATCACTAAACCTTAAAAGTCCTAAAAAACGATGTTTCTCAAACCCCACTTTATATGAAAGTTTTTTAACGGGTAGAGCATCAGGATGTGAAAAAATTGAAGATATATCATAATTAGATTTACTAGCAAGATTATAAAAGTTTAGTATAAGTGTTGCTCTTTCTAAAGAATTTGAAAGGTTAGTATAATAGATATCTTTTATAAATTCTTGGCCATATTTTTTGCCCAAATAGGTATTCATTTTTTGTGCAATTCTCTCATTAGTTTTAACAACTACATCTTGATTAAAAATATCTACTTGATATTTCTTAGTGACAATTCTGGACACATTTCCTTGTTTATGTGCAATATATAAACTGGTCAGTAATCCTTGGTAAGAGCTATCATAAATTAAATTCATAATTATCTTTCCCAAATTTGCATTTGTTTTAGATTAGAATCATTAATTAAAGCAAACTTAATTCTTTCTGGCTCTAAAAAGTTGTGTCTATTATATTTGCCATTGCATGTGATAAAATATTTAGCTCTTTTTAAGACTACTCTCATTTTCCTTAAATTATTAAAACTGAGTTTGTAATTCTTTCTCTCGTTAATAATTCTCATTGCATTTTTTGGCCCAATTCCAGGAATTCTTAAAAGAGTTTGATAACTTGCCGTGTTGATTTCAATAGGAAACTTATCAAAATTTCTCAATGCCCAGCACATTTTCGGATCTAGTTCTGGATCAAAAAAAGGATTTGTTTTATCAAGCAATTCATCTGCATGAAAGTGGTAAAATCTTAATAACCAGTCAGCTTGATATAATCTATGTTCTCTTTTTAGAGGAGGATCTATATTTATTGCAGGCAAGTAGTTGTCTTCATTTACGGGAACATAGGCTGAGTAGTATACTCTTTTTAAGCTGAATTTATTGTATAGCTTTTCACTGGCTTTTAATAAAGTAAAATCAGTATCATTTGAAGCACCTACGATGAATTGAGTAGACTGGCCAGCAGGAACAAATCTCTTATCTCTTGAGTATTTTGAAGATTCAATACTTTTAGCAATATAACTTATAGGATTAATGAGAGAAGTAAAATCTTTTTGAGGTGCTAAAAGATTAAGACTAGGCTGACTAGGAAGTTCTAGATTCACACTCATCCTATCTACTAATAACCCAAGCTTATATATAAGATTATGATTAGCTCCTGGGATTGCTTTTATGTGAATATATCCCGAAAACTCATATTCATTCCTAAGCAACAATACAGCTTGGTACATTTTCTCCATTGTAGCTGATGCTGATTTTTCAATTGCAGAACTTAAAAATAAGCCTTCAATATAATTTCTTTTATAAAATTGATATGTTAAGTTAGCAATTTCTTCAGCAGTAAAAGATGTCCTAGGGATATCATTTGAAATACGATTAATACAATATTTGCAATCATAAATACATTTATTAGAAAGCAAAATTTTAAGTAAAGAAACACACCTACCATCACTAGTCCAAGTATGGCAAATTCCAGACTTATTAGAACTTCCTAAGCCCTTAGTATTTTTCTTGTCAATTCCACTAGAAGCACAAGATACATCATATTTGGCTGCATCCGCTAAGATATTGAGTTTATTTTGTATATCCATGATAAAACACCTCTATAGGTATTATACCAAAAACGAACAAGTGTTTGCATAAAAAGATACAAAAAAATTCTAAAGATATTCTTTAGAATTTAATCAGAAATTGGCATTACTTTCTTCGCATAATGTCTTATTATTATCATTTCACTTATAAATCCAGTAGTTAAGGCGATTGCACCTGCAGTTGCTCCTAAATGGGGCGAGGTAATAGCTAATATAAAAATTGTTATGCTCATTGTAATTATATTTATAACCTTTGCAAAACCTAAAGGATTAGTTCTACCCTCTATCAATAAATAAGAAGCATGATATTCTAGAACTGTTTGAATTATTGGGAATAATGCAAGAATAAGAATTGGTAGAATGCTAAGGTTTGCCATTTCTTGATTCACCCCAATTGCCTTTTCTAAAACCAGTTTTCCAAATGGAGTTATAATACTTAAAAGTATAGCAATTACTACAAAAGCACAAACTAAAGAGCTAAACTTAATTAATTTCTTAGCTTGATCTGTATATTTGCTCAAAAATGCGACAGTAATTTGTTTTACATTATCTTCAACAAAAACTATGTAGAGCCAAACAAAGCTTGTTGCAACTCTATAGGTTGCAATTGTTAGTTCGGGATTAGTCATTCTTGCTAAACCAGAGTAAAGAATAGGTCTACCTAACCCCCACATTAAAGAAGTAACTATTAGAGGAGTTAAAAATTTCAGGGCTGATTTTTGAGTAGGGGGATATCTTTTCTTATGAACAGTTTCGTCAGGTGTCTTGGGCCATTTTTTAAATTTGCTATAAGCAGGTATAGCATTTGCAAATACTTCTACTGTCATCCCTGCTAACATTACAACTGCACCTACTGCTGCTCCCTGAATGAGATTAAATCTTGGAACAATCATTGCAAAGATTAACATAAGTATTAACCTTATCATTCTTGAAATTGTTACATAAATTGTGGATTGTTCAATAAGTAAAACAGCTCTACTAGTAGAAATAGATAAATAAATTAATGGTAAAAATATAGTTAGTTTCCAAACATCTTTAACTTCTTTAAGCATCGCTTTAGTTACTCCACCAAACGTTACAGCGATATACTCTCCTATAGGAGTAAATGCAAAAAGAGAAATAATAAAAGTTGCAACTAAGAGAATTTTAAAAGTAAATTTTAGTGTATTTAAAAAATAGACTCTATCTTTTCCCAAAGTAATGTACATGCTTATTGCAGAAAAGCAAGGAGCTGCTATTGTTTCAGCATAACTAAATGCAACTGTAAAAGCAGCCAATGCTGCTTGAGCATTTTCTGTTTTGTTAAGCGCAAAGTTGACAATATTATTACTTCCCATCATAATAAAAGCTGCAGCAGCGAGGGGAAGATAGAATTTTAGTATTTCTTTAGTTGTTAATGTTACGTCTTTATTCATATAAATAACTCCAATTGCTTTTAATATAGTACTAGTCAATCAAATGTATTACAATTATATTAATTTAAAGATAAGATGTATATAGATAATTGAAAAAATGATAAAATAAAGTAGGTGATTTTTATGGCAAAACAAAGTGATATAAAGAAGCTAGTTCAAAATAGAAGGGCTAGGCATGATTATAAAATTTTAGATGTTTACGAAGCAGGTATAGAACTTAGAGGAACAGAAGTTAAGTCTGTAAAAAATGGCAAAGCTAATATAGCAGAAGCATATGGAAGAATTGAAAATGGAGAATGTTTTCTATTTAATATGCATATCAGCCCATATGAACAAGGCAATCAGTTTAATCATGATCCATTAAGACCAAAGAGATTATTGTTAAACAAAAGAGAGATAAGGAAGATATATGAAGAAACTCAGATAAGAGGTAAAACTTTAGTTCCTTTAGCCCTATATTTAAGGAATGGCTGGGTAAAAGTAGAGCTTGCAATAGCAGAAGGTAAGAAGCTATATGATAAAAGAGAGTCAGCTGCTAAAAAAGATGCAGAAAGAAAAGCAAGAAGAGCTGAAAAGGATAGAAGATACCGATAATAGTTGACAATTCATACTGGTTTGGTATACTATATAGTGCACACTTAAAGAGAGTGTAAAATATTACATGGGGGCGCACTGGTTTCGACGGGAGTAGGATGAACATGAGTAGCGTGCCGGGAATTATGTAACCCGTAAAACATAAACAAAACTTAAACGCTGATAATAACAGATTAGCAGTAGCTGCGTAATAAATACGTAGCCGTCCATCCGCGACCTTCCTGTGGTAGCGGACTCTGGATGTCATAAAAAGCAGGATACCATTTACCGATGCTAGTAGGTAAGTCGGGAAATTAACTAGCTCACTTGATTGGTATTTTGTCTTTGGAAGATCAATCAAGTAAATTAAAACAAAGACTACGCACGTAGAAACTTATGTGGGTTCACTTTCGGACGGTGGGTTCGATTCCCCCCGCCTCCACCATTATTATCCACCACTTATTAATTAATAAAATATAAAATTAAATAGTGAAGAACATAACATTTACTTTTGAAGTAGATGTTTTTTTTGTTTTTAAAGAAATTCACTAACTATTTAAGTAATTAAACAATATTAGTAAGGAAAGTCTATCACAATAAAAATAACATTATTTATTATATATTGTGATTAATTGACAAAGATATTATAAATAGATAAAATATGGATAATAGAAGCTGTATGAAATTAGAGTTTCAAGTATTAATATCGTAGTAACATGGATTGAAATTCTTTCGATATTCCAACTAGTTTATTTTAAATATTTTCACATAAATTATTTTTCTGAGTTAACACGATAATGAATAACGGATAGGTGAAAATGAAATAATATTTACACGTTGAGGTAAATTTTGAGAATATACTTAAAAGCACTTTATAATTTGATAAATCTATAGAGGGATTTAAACCAAAGGAAGGAAGTTATGGATAAAAAAGATAAGCTGTTTCTTATAGCAGATATAGGGAGTACTACTACAA
>JBKHBO010000007.1:0-48261 GCA_046542315.1 Clostridia bacterium | reverse complement strand
TACTACTAAAATATGTTTTTATCACAATATACAGTGTCTGAGTTTGCAGTTATCTACTATACAGTATATAATGGTTTTTAGAATTTAAAGATACTGAGGTGAAGATTTGAATATAATTAATAGATTAACAAGTCCAGATTTAATATTTTTAATTCCTGCTATAATTATAGGGATAACGGTTCATGAATTTTCTCATGCATTTATGTCAGTTAAGTTAGGTGATCCAACACCGAAATTTCAAGATAGATTGACATTAAATCCCCTGTCACATATAGATCCATTTGGTTTAGTTGCTTTAGTTTTATTTGGATTTGGCTGGGGTAGGCCAGTACAGATAAATCCTAATTACTATAAAAATGGAAAGAGGGATAGAATTCTAGTATCTCTTGCAGGACCATTATCAAATATCTTGGTTATAATAATTACAGCTATAATTTTTAGATTTACAATAAATATGACCCCTAACTGGTTATGGAAACTAGGCGCATATATAATGAATATTAACGCAGTTTTATGTGTCTTTAATTTATTACCTATACCTCCATTAGATGGATCAAAAATATTGCTAGAGATTTTACCTTTAGATAACAAATATCAACTTTTTTATAAAATGCAACAATATTCTATGCTAATTTTTATTTTATTTTTAGCAACTGGAGTAGCACAGAAGATTTTAACTCCAGGTGTCAATGCCATTTTATCAATTGCTATGAGAATTATTTGGTAGAGAAATATGTTTAAAGTAAATACTTTTGAATATCAAGGTCCTCTAGAGATTCTACTAGATTTAATAAGAAAGAAAAGACTGGATATAACAAAAATCTCTTTAGCAAAAGTTACAGATGAATTCATAGAATATTTTCAAAGTGCAGAGTTAGATGTATTAGAAACTACAAAGTTTTTAGAAATTGTAACAATACTTCTTAGGATAAAGCGAAAGTCTTTATTCCCAAACGAAATTGATGAAGATGATGAACAAGAGACTGTTTTGCTAGAGAGGTTGTTTAGTAAACAGTATTATTCAGTACTTGCAGACATTTTAGATGAATGGCAAATAAATTCAAGTGGATATTTTACTAAAGGTGAGAAAGAGTATTTAGAAAACTTAGAACTGACTTCAACAGAGGAATATTTACAAGATATAAATTTATTGAAGTTATCAGTTGCATTTAAATACCTTCTAAATAAAGAGGAAGAAGTATCTGAATTAAAAATAGATCATCATGAAATTAGTATTAATGACCAAATTGACTGGCTAAAAGTTAATGTTTCAAAAAAGAATATGAAATTATCTCATGTTTTTAGTATGATGCCGAATAACTATAGCGCTATTGTGACTTTTTTAGCACTTTTAGAATGTATTAGAACTGGTACACTTAGCTTTTTTAAGCTAGAGAGTAATGATTTCATGATTATTCCTGGAAAAAACTTTAAGGGAAGGGATCAAATTGAGTAATATATCTTCTGTTATAGAAGCAATAATATTTGCTTCTGATGAAGCAATCACTTTAGATGAGTTAATGAATATAGTAGAGGTAAGCAAAGAAGAAATAAAAGAAGGTTTGTCAAACTTAATTGATAGATATCAACGGACTGGAGCTCTCGAAATTAGAGCCACTAATGATGGTTACATCTTAGTAATTAAACAGCAATTCAATGAATATCTAAAAAAAATGAAGCCAGCTAGATCTAATACTCTTTCAAGAGCATCTTTAGAGGTTTTATCTATAATTGCTTTCAAACAGCCAATTACAAGAGTGGAGATTAATGAGTTAAGAGGGGTTAGTAGTGACAGTGTAGTAAACTCGTTGCTATCTAAAGGATTAATCGAGGTTGTTGGAAGGCTAGATACAATTGGAAGGCCAATAATATATGGTACTTCAAAAGAATTTTTAGAGTTTTTTGGTTTAGATTCAATTGAAGAATTACCTAAACCAGAAGATATTAAGTTATAATAGTAGTGTAAAAATAATTAAAGGAGTGATTTAGTCAATGAATTATGAAAAGAAACTAAACGAAATGGGTATTGAGTTAACTGAACCAGCTAAGCCAGTTGCTTCTTACGTACCAGCAGTTAGAACAGGAAACCTAATTTTTGTTTCAGGTCAAATTCCAAAAAAAGACGGAGAAATCATTACAGGTAGATTAGGTGAAGATATTTCCATAGAAGATGCTTATGAAGCTGCGAAACTTTGCTGTGTTAGCTGCTTATCTGTAGTTAAATCTATGGTTGGAGACTTAGATAAAGTTAAAAAGATTGTTAAGGTTGTTGGGTATGTTAACAGTGTTCCTGAGAGTGGAGACCAACCAAAAGTTGTTAACGGAGCAAGTGATTTATTAGTAGAAGTATTTGGAGAAGTAGGAAAACATGCAAGAGCTGCTATTGGTCATAGTGGACTACCACTGAATGTACCAGTAGAAGTAGAAATGATCGTTGAAGTAGAATAAGTTTAAATTAGCTCTTCGTATAAAGGCGAAGAGCTTTTCTTTGTTAATTTTAAGGAAGTTCATTTGACTATAATTTATAATGTGTTTAGTAAGACAGCTATTGGGATGCTTTATGTTTTCAAGAATTCAATTCTATATTATAATGTAAAAGGTGATTTTATTGACAAAAGAAAGATTGCAAAAATTTATGGCTCATGCTGGAGTAGCCTCCAGGCGTAAATCTGAAGATTTAATTAAGCAGGGCAGAGTAAAGGTTAATGGACAAACTATAACTCAAATGGGATTTAAAATTGATCAAGATGATTTAGTAGAAGTAGATGGTGTCTTAATTGAATCTAAGGAAAAACGGGTTTATTATGCAATTAATAAGCCAACAAACTACATTACAACTACTGATGATCAATTTAATAGACCAACAGTCTTAGACCTTATAGATGTCAGTCAAAGAATTTACCCTGTAGGAAGACTCGATTATGACTCTTCTGGCCTTTTACTATTAACTAATGACGGAGAACTAACTAATATTTTAATTCACCCTTCATACGAAATTTGGAAGAGCTATATTATAGATATAAATGATTACATAAAAGATTGTGAGATAGAAAAATTAATTAACGGAGTATCCTTAGAAGATGGGATTACTGCTCCTGCTAATATAAAGATTTTAATTAGAAATAGCAACTTCTCAAAGCTCTTAATTGAAATAAGAGAAGGACGCAATAGGCAAATAAGAAGAATGTTAGATCTTTTCGATTATAAAGTAAAAACACTACATAGAATAAAATTTGGTCCAATCGAAATAGGTGAATTAAAAAGTGGTGAGTATAGGAAATTAACAAATAGAGAGATTAAACTTTTAAAAAGCATAAAGGATGAAAATAATTGATAGAGAATAATAAAGTTGTAGCAATAAGAGGTGCTACAACAACTAAGACAAATACTGAAAAAGAGATATTAGCTAAAACTGAAGTCTTGCTTAAAAAAATCCTTAAAGAAAACAATATAGAAATAGAAAGAATTATTAGCATTATATTCACTTTAACAAATGATCTTGATGCAATATACCCAGCAAGAGCAGCAAGAGATATTGGAATAAGAGAAGCTGCATTAATGTGTGCTCAAGAAATTCCAGTTCCCAACTCCCTAAAAAAATGCATAAGAGTTATGTTACATTGTTATCATCCAGTAGAAGAAAAAGTTAGACATATCTATTTAGAAAACGCAAAAACTTTACGACCTGATTTAATGGAGAACCAATTATGAATTATTGTATAACAATTGATGGACCAGCAGGAGCTGGTAAAAGCACTATAGCAAAGTCTTTAGCATCGGAATTAAACTATTTTTACATAGATACAGGAGCAATGTATAGATCTGTAACATGTGCTTCCATACTTTATCAAATTGATTCTGATGATGAAAAAAAATTATCAAAATTAGCAAAAAATTTGGAAACAAAATTTGTCAAAGATCAAGCTCATTATTATATTAATGGACTCTATCTAAACCCTTTTATAAGATCAATTGCTGTTAATGATTTAGTTTCTGAAGTTTCTGTTCATAGACAGGTAAGAGAAGAACTAGTAAAACTTCAAAGAAAACTCTCTAAAGAAAATCCCTTAGGTGGTACGGTTATGGAGGGAAGAGATACAGGGACAGTGGTCTTACCTAATGCTGAGCTGAAAATATTTTTGACTGCATCACTGGAAGAGCGAGTTAGAAGGAGAGTAGAGCAATATGAACAACAAGGTTTAGAAGTTGATCCAGACTCAATAAAACTAGACCTTGCTAAGAGAGACAAAATTGATAGCTCTAGAGAAATCTCTCCTTTAAAAAAAGCAGAGGATGCTATAGTACTGGACTCAACAAATTTAAGCATAGAAAAAGTATTAGAAAAAATAAAAAATTTAATAAAGTAGTGATGTATATGTTATATAAAATTCTTATATCAATAATCAAACCATTTTTTTACATTTACTTTAATATTAAAGTAATTAATAGGCCTAAAAAGATTGAAAAGAAAAGAATGATTTTAGCAGGAAATCATTCAAGCTGGATAGATCCTTTCTTTTTTGCAATTGCCTATAAAAGGCAAATTAGCTTCTTAGCCAAGGAAGAATTGTTTAAATGGTGGCCTATACGCAAACTTTTACTAGCAATAGGAATGTATCCCGTTAATAGAGGTTCTCCAGATAGAAAAGCTATTAGCTTTGCCCTTAAAGTATTAGAAAATGACAACTGCCTAGGAATCTTTCCAGAAGGAACACGTAATAAAGAGAGCCTTGGTGAAGGTCATAATGGCACTTCATACTTTGCTTACAAGACAGGCGCTGATATTTTGCCAATTGTAATTTACAATAAAAGTAATAAGTTCCGAAGTAAAGTAATAATAAAATTCGGAGAATTAATTGAAGTAGATAAAGCTAAAAGAATAAAGAAGAGTGAATTAAACTCTTTGACAGAAATTTTAATGCAAGAAATAGAAAAAGGTTTGATTGAAGTTGAAAAAAATAGAAATTAAAGTGGCAAAATATGCTGGTTTTTGCTCTGGAGTAAAAAGAGCAGTAAAAATTGCTCAAAACTCTCTAAAATGTGGTACAATAGTAGTTGATGGTGAACTTGTACATAATAAAGATGTTATAAGTCATCTTATAGATAAAGGTCTCACCATATGGGATGGTCAATCAATAGAAAAAGGAACAAAAGTATTAATTAAGGCTCATGGAACTACAATAGAACAGGAAAATTATTTTACAGAAAACGAGTGTACTTTAATTGATGCTACTTGTCCTCATGTAAAGAAAATTCATAAAATTGCAGAGGAAGCAAAAGATAAAGGTATACCTCTAATAATTTTCGGTGAAAAAAAACATCCCGAAGTAAAAGGAATTGCAAGTAGGGGAGGAAATAATGTTCAAATTGTAGAAAATGAAGAAGAATTAATAGATGCTATAGATGAAAGAAAAGAAACATATGTTGTTTGTCAAACAACCGCCAATACCGAAAAATGGAATATAATAAACGGTAGGATTGTTGAAAAATACGATAATTTGAAGATTTTTCAGACAATTTGTCCTGCTACAACAATTAGACAACGCGCAAGTATTGACTTAGCGCGTCAAGTTGATATAATGCTAATTGTGGGCGGATATAATAGTTCCAATACCAGAAGATTACACGAGTTGTGTAGCCAGACCGGAGTACGTGCTTATCATGTTGAAAATGCGTCTGATTTAGATTACAGTTGGTTTACTGAGAATGATCTTAAGATAGGTGTAACAGCAGGAGCCTCTACCCCGGACTGGGTGATCAAGGAGGTCATTGTGCAGATGGAAAAGAATTTAGAAAAAGACAATGTAAACGTAGAGGAAATGAAAGAAGAAGCTGAAGAAGTACTAGAAGATGTAAAAGAAAAAGTAGAAGAAGTAGTAGAAGAAGTTAAGGAAGAAGTAGTTAACGAAGAAGAGCAAGAAGAAGTAGAAGAAACTGAAGAAGCTACTGAAGAAGAAGCTGAAACAGTGGAAGAAGTTGAAGAAGAATCTACTTCACAAGAAGATACTGAAGAAGACACCTCAGAAGAAGATGAAGAAGATGAAGAAGAAGATGAAGAACAACCAACTAATATGGAAGATATGTTAGATGACGATTTTGCGTCATTAAAAAAAGGCAGTATTGTTAATGGTACTGTTGTTCGCGTAAATGATGATGAAGTATTAGTGGATATTGGTTTCAAATCTGAGGGAATTGTTACACTTCGTGAACTTACTAATGACAGAACATTAACTCCTTCAGACTTAGTAGAAGAGGGAGATGAAATAGAAGTATTCGTTCTTCGTGTAAGTGATGATAACGGTAACCCTGTTTTATCTAAAAGAAGAGCTGAATCTATTGCAGCTTGGAACAAAGTTAAAGAATCATATGAAAATGAAGAAGACGTAACAGGTAGAGTAGTTGAAGCTGTTAAAGGTGGACTACTAGTTGATGTTATGGGTATGAGAGCATTTTTACCAGCTTCATTAGTTGATCGAAACTATGTTCCTGATTTATCAGTTTTTACTGGTGAAGATATTACTGCTAAAGTAATTGAAATCGATAGACAAAAAAGAAGAGTTGTTCTATCTAGACAAGCTTATTTAGAAGAAATCTATAAAAAGCAACAAGAAGAAACTTGGAACACATTAGAAGAAGGCCAAGTTATTAAAGGTATTGTTCAAAGAATAACAAACTTTGGTGCTTTTGTTGATGTAGGAGCAGT
Source organism: Clostridia bacterium (assembly GCA_046542315.1). GTDB lineage: Bacteria > Bacillota > UBA994 > PWPR01 > PWPR01 > PWPR01. The sequence goes on along the minus strand of JBKHBO010000007.1, from coordinate 41,558 downwards.
TGATGGTTTAGTACATATTTCTGAACTTTCATGGGGAAGAGTTGAACATCCTTCAGAAGTTCTAAATGAGGGTGATGAAGTAACTGTTAAAGTATTGAGCGTTGATAGAGAGAAAGAAAGAGTATCTCTAAGTATTCGCCAAGTTACTGATGATCCATGGACAAAGGTAGATAAGAACTATGAAGCCGGAGAAATTGTTCAAGGTAAAGTAGTTCGTACTGTTTCATTTGGTGCTTTCGTTGAACTGGAGCCTGGAGTTGAAGGTTTAGTACATATATCTCAACTAGCTTGGAACCATGTTGAAAAAACTGAAGATGTAGTAACCCCTGGAGATGTCATTAAAGTTAAAATCTTAAGCGTTAATAAAGACGAAAAGAGAATTAGCTTAAGTCTCAAAGAAACTACAGAGAGACCTCCTCGTAAAGAAGGAAGATCATCTAATAGAAGAAAACCTACTACTGGACATTCTGAAAATGCAAGCGTTACTTTAGGTGATATGTTTGGAGACTTATTAAACAAAGCCAAAAAGAAAAACGAAGAAGAAGAAGAAGTCGAAGTAGAAGTAGAGGAAGTTACTGAAGAAGAAACAGAAGAAAATCCTGAGTAATTACTTTAGAATTATTAGAGAGGCGGTTAAAATACTTAGCTTTTTGCTGAGATTTAATCACTCTCTTTTGTTTTTTTAAACTTATAGTATAAAATATAGATAGTGAAAGAAAAAGTTGGTGGTAAATTGAAAGAAGCAATAATAAAGTCAATAAGAGAAAATAGTATTGCAGAGGAACTAGAATTATCTTGCGGGGACAAGGTGTTAAAGATAAATAAAGAACCTGTTGGGGATATAATCGATTACATGATTGAAATATCTGATAATTATATAGAACTAGAAGTCGAGAAAAAAAATGGTGAATTAATAATTTTTGAGATTGAAAAAGATTATAACGAAGATTTAGGACTTCACTTTGATCCTCCTACTATTACTCCTATAAAAACGTGTCATAATAATTGCAAATTTTGTTTTATCAACCAGATGCCCCCAGGGTTAAGACATACATTATATATTAAAGATGATGATTACAGGATGTCTTTTATGTCAGGCAACTATATTACTGGAACAAACCTATCAGATGAGGATATTGAAAGAATAATTAAATATAACCTATCACCATTATATATCTCGGTACATCAAACAGATAAAAATAGGGATATTTTAATGGGAAGAGAAAAAAGTTTTTCCATTATGAATTTGTTAGAAAAATTAAAAGATGGCGGGATATATTTTCATACACAAATAGTTTTAGTACCCGGATATAATGATGGTAAGGTCTTGGAAAATACTTTAGAAGATCTACATCAACTAAAGCCTAATGTTTTATCTATCGCAATAGTCCCAGTTGGACTTACACAGTATAGAAATAATTTACCAGAATTAAACCAAATTGACATAGAAGTAGCTAAAGAAACTATAAATATCTCGAAAAAATATATGGAGAATTATGAAAAGAATATTGTGTTCATATCTGATGAGATTTTTATTAAAGCACAGGAAGATATTCCAAAAGCAAAATATTATCAAGATTACTCGCAATTAGAAAATGGTATTGGCATGTTGCGAATATTTATTGATCAATTTAAGGAAGCTATGTTAAATAACCAAAACGCAATAAAAAGTGCTAACTTTAATAAGAAATGCCTTATAATTACAGGTAAGCTAACAGAAGTTTATATTGTTAGATTATTAAATATGATTAGCAAAATAAATGATAAATTTGAATATGAAGTTATTAGTATAGAGAATAAATTCTTTGGCGATTCAGTTAATGTGACTGGCTTGTTAGTTGGAAGTGACATAATAAATAAGTTGAATAAGTTTAGTTCAAACAACATTTTTGTTTTACTACCAGATAATACTTTAGATTATGACAATATAAAATTTTTAGACGGGATTACTCTAGAAGAAATTAAGAATGCTTTCAGCTTTTCAATAATCGAAACTAATATAAATGGTGAGAGTCTAATAAAAGAAATTTTAAAAGAAGGTGTGAGTTAAATGAAACCAGTTGTAGCTTTAATCGGTAGACCTAATGTAGGTAAGTCTACTCTGTTTAATAGAATTGTAGGTTATCGACATGCAATAGTAGAGGATACTCCCGGAGTTACTAGGGATAGATTATACTCAGACTGCGAATGGCTTGGCAATCACTTCAGAATTGTAGATACTGGTGGAATCAATGATATTGATGATGCACCTTTTGTAGAAGAAATCAAAACACAAGTTGATTATGCTTTAGTAGAAGCATCAGTGGCTGTTTTTATTGTAGATGGAAGAGAAGGTATTAATCCTTTAGATAGAGAAATTGCAACTTATTTAAGGAGTAAGCAAGTTCCTGTAATCTTAGCATGTAATAAAATAGATACTGTTGATTTAACTGATCAAATTTATGAATTCTATAATTTAGGATTTGAAGTTATAATTCCAATATCTGCTGAAGGTGGATTAGGTGTTGGAGATTTGTTAGATGAAATAATTACTCATTTACCTGAATCAGCAAAACAATTAGAAGATGATCCAATAAAAGTGGCTATTGTTGGCAGGCCAAATGTAGGCAAATCTTCATTAACAAATAAAATTTTAGGTGAAAACAGAACTATTGTAAGTGAAATACCAGGTACAACTCGAGATTCAATAGATAGCTTTTTTAGATACAATAATCAAGAATATGTTCTCATTGACACTGCTGGTTTAAGAAAAAAGAGTCAAATTAAAGAAGACTTAGAAAGATATAGTGCCAGTAGAACTATTGATGCAATTGAAAGGTCAGATATTGTTATCTTAGTTGTTGATGCATTGATTGGCTTGTCTGAACAAGATAAAAAAATTGCTGGTCAAGCTCATGAAAATGGTAAGGGCTGTATTATTGCAATTAATAAATGGGATATATTTGAAAAAGATAGTCATTCTTTAGATATTTATAAGAAAAATTTGCAAAATGATGTTCCTTTCTTAAGCTATGCACCAATTGTATTTATATCAGCAATTACTGGGCAAAGGATACCAGAACTGCTAGAACTTATAGAATATGTATCAGAACAACAAAATATTAGAATTCCTACAGGTGTTCTTAATTCAATTATTGAAGAAGCCGTATATATGACACCACCGCCTAGTAGAAAAGGAAGACAACTCAAAATTCTTTATGGAACTCAGACAAAAACTAAACCACCTGTTTTTGTTCTATTTGTCAATAATAAGAAATTGATGCATTTTTCATATCAAAGATATCTAGAAAATATTATTAGAGAAGCTTATGGGTTCACAGGAACCCCTATTAGATGGATGATCAGAGAAAGATCAAGGAGGTAATGAAATGCAGTTTGATAAAGTAGCAGTAATTGGTGCTGGTGGTTGGGGCAGTGGAATAACTACAGTTTTAGCTGAGAATTTTTCCGAAGTTCATATTTGGGCTAGAGAAATAGAAGTATGCAATCAAATAAATGAAGATCATATAAATAAAATGTATTTACCTAATGTAAAATTATCAGAAAATGTTAAAGCATTTAATGACATAGAAAAAACAGCTAATGATAAAGATTTAATTATTTTTGCACTACCTTCTGAGTATTTATCAGCTACAGCAAAAACTTTGAGAGGGAAAATTAGCTCTAATGCAACCTTAGTGAACATAGGAAAAGGATTTGACCCTAAAACTAACAAAAGATTAAGTGAAGTATTATCTGATTACTTCCCAGAAAATCCTATTGCTGTTCTTTCTGGTCCGAATCATGCCGAAGAAACCGGTAATAAAGTACCTTCTGCAACAGTAGTTGCATCTAACAATAAAGAAATTGCATTAAACGTTCAGAATGCATTTATGACACCATTTTTTAGAGTATACACTAGTAAAGATGTTATCGGCGTGGAGGTAGGTGGAGCATTAAAGAACATAATAGCACTAGCCACTGGTGTTTTAGATGGAATAGGTTTGGGTGATAATACTAGGGCAGCTTTAATGACCAGGGGTCTAACTGAAATAAGAAGATTAGGTTTATCAATGGGAGCAAGAAGTGTTACTTTTTCTGGTTTATCTGGAATAGGTGACCTTATAGTAACTTGTACTTCTATGCATAGCCGTAATAGAAGGTGTGGTATAGCTATTGGTGAAGGGGTGAAATTGAAAGATTATTTAGCTAATACTAATATGGTAGTTGAAGGAGTTAGCGCATGTAACATCGCATACGAGTTATCACAACAATATGATGTAAGAATGCCTATCACTGAGACTCTTTATAAGATACTACACGATAAGATTGATGTTAATGATGCAGTAGAGCATCTAATGACTGGTGATAAAAGACCTGAAGTCGAAGATATTGCATACTAGGAGTTATTATGAATATTGTAGTTAAAAAGTTTGGTGGAAACACCTTAAATAAAAAAAATAGTAAGCAACTACTATTAAATATTATTAAGACATCTCTGGATAATCACGATTTTCCAGTAATTGTTGTTAGTGCTTTAGGTAGAATTGAAAATCCATACTCAACTGATTCTCTTTTAAGTATTTTAGAGGAATACAAAGTCGTAGTAAATGAGAGAGAAAAGGATTTATTAATGTCTTGTGGTGAGATAATTGCGAGTGTAGTTGTGTCAGGAATTTTAAATGAACTGGAAATTGAAACAGAAGTGCTCACAGGTGCTCAAGCTGGCATTTTAACTAACGGAGATCATGGGAATGCAAAAGTTATTTCTATTGAAACTAACAAAATAAATGATTTGATTAATAAGAAAATTATTCCTATAATTACTGGATTTCAAGGAGTATCAGAAACTGGAAACATAACTACTTTAGGTAGGGGAGGATCTGATATTTCAGCTATTGCAATTGGAGCAGCAATAGATGCTAACAAAGTGGAGATATACACCGACGTTAATGGGATATATACTGCTGACCCAAGATTAGTAAGCAATGCAAATTTATTAAAAAGCATTTCATACACTGAATTATTCCAAATGGCAAGCCATGGGTCAAAAGTTGTACATCCAAGAGCCGTTGAATTAGCAATGTCTAATAATTTGCCTCTATATGTGTGTAACATAGAAGATCATTTTGAAGGAACAGTTGTAACAAAAGAACAAATCCAATATCTTGAAAATGCTAAGCCTAAAGTTATTACAGCTATTTCTCATGAGCCAGATCTTGTGCAAGCATATTATCCAAAGATAACTCAAAAAGACAGTGAGAAGCTCTATAAAGCTTTAGCAGAAAATGGAGTAAGTTTAGATTTGATAAATATTACTTCTGAAGGTCACTACTTTATTATAAATTCTGCTCAAGTTATAAATGTCAAAAAAATAAGTGACTCATTAAATATTAAATATAAATTCAAACATGATGTGACTAAAGTCTCTTGTGTAGGTTTGGGAATGCATAGGCAGCCAGGAGTATTCTCGAGAATAATATCAACCTTAGTAGGAAATAACATTGAAGTTATACAAACTACAGATTCCCATATGAATATAACATGCCTTATAGACTCTGATAAACTTATTTTAGCTTTGGAGGCTTTACACAAAGAGTTTTTCACTACGCAGTTGGAGAAAGAAGATGCTTAAATCTTTAATATTGGGTATTATTCAAGGAATATCAGAGTTTTTACCAATTAGTAGCTCTGGTCACCTAGTCGTTTTTAGTGAGTATTTAAATGTGTCATCTCCAGGAAACACCTTAGAGATTATGCTTCATGTTGGTACTTTATTTTCTGTAATTGTATGTTTTAGAGATAAAATTGCAATGCTGTTTAAAGATTTTTTTGGTCTTTTTAAGAAAGGTTATACAAGTCATTTTAAAACCAATAGTAATTTTATTTTGCTAATTATAGTAGCATCTATACCGGCAGTTGTAACTGGATTATTTCTTGATGCATATTTTGAAAGTATGTTTGACTCAATTTTTCTTGTAGGTGTTGCTTTAATATTTACTGGAATAATACTTTTTACTTCAACGAAATTTGATATTGGAAAAAAAGAGTTGAAAGATCTAAACTTCAAAGATGCTTTTTTTATAGGGATTCTTCAGAGTTTAGCTGTAATCCCAGGTATTTCACGTGCAGGAATGAGTATAACTGCTGGGCTTTTTAAAAAATACAATAGAAAGACAGCAGCAGAATGGTCATTTATTATGTCTTTACCTGTGATAGGTGGAGCAGCATTACTAAAAATACCTGACCTAATAGATTCTACAAGTATTAATTTTTCTTTTTTAGTAGTTGGTATGTTAACTTCATTTATTTTTGGAATTATAGCAATTAAAATATTACTGAGAGTTATTCAAAGTGAAAAGTGGAAATACTTTTCTTATTATTGTGTTTCAATAGGGATTATATTAGTGTTTCTTAATTTGTAAAGGAGCTTATTATGGCTAAAAACAAAGAACAAATTTCGTACAAGAAAGAAGCTATGGCGATAGCAATATTTGCTCTAGCTGCACTTTTAGCATTCTTCATATATACAAAAGGTGATGCAGGTATAGTTGGTGGCTTTGTTTATCGTTTATTAGCTAGTCTGTTTGGTGAAAATGGATCTTATGTAATAGTTCTTTCTTTGATTTCAATAGGATTTATTAATCTATTTAACAAAGATACACTTAATTTAACGAAATATTTATCTCTTATCGGATTGATTTTATCACTTTTAACATTTATTCATATTTATCATGTCCCAAATAACAACTTTTTAGATGCTTATGAGATAGGTTTAAATGGCTTAGGTGGAGGACTTATTGGTGGAGCTTTAGTTTCATTTTTATTCAAAGCTTTTGGACATGTTGGAATGTACATTTTATTAATAACTTCTACAATTGTAAGTTTTTTAATCTTTACAGGTATTAGTATTATTTCGCTTATAAAGATAATTTATAATAAAATTACCAACTACATTAAAGATGTTTCCAGAAGAAAAAACCAGCAAAAGCAAAAGGTTGTAAAAAAGGAAGTTAAACCAAGAGAAGAGTTAGTAATAGAAAGTCCTAAATATAACTATGAAAAATTTGAAGATAAGACCGATATAGAAGATAAAGGCTCTCAAGATGCTAATAAACTGGATGAGGCTGAAGAAAAATTTGCATCAAACCTTAGTGCTCCTGATGAAACCACTGATGAATCTTTGAGTGAGCTAGAACAAAAGAAAATAAAAGACTTACAAGGAGATTTAGAAGAATCTGATGAAGCAATTAAAGAAGATAATTCAGATGATTTGCACTTAGTCGTTCCTGATAAGGAATATGACTTGCCTGATATAAAACTACTTAATAATCCAGACGATAAATCGTTAAATAGTCAACAATTTTTACGACAACAAGCACATAAAATTGAAGAAACTTTGAGCAATTTTAAAATTGATGCAAGAGTAACTAAAGTTTCAGTAGGTCCTACTATTACAAGATTTGAATTGCAAATCGCAGCTGGTATCAAAGTGAGTAAGGTTTCATCTTTAGAGAATGATATTGCTTTAAGTTTAGCTGTAAAAAGCATCAGAATTGAAGCACCAATTCCAGGGAAATCTGCAATAGGAATTGAAGTTCCAAATGAAACTACAAATATAGTTTTACTTAAAGAAGTGCTAACTAGTGAAGTTTTTGAAAGCACTAGTGATGGTATAAAAATTGGTCTTGGACTTGATATATCTGGTACTCCAGTTGTAAGTAAGATTAATGAACTTCCTCATATGCTAATAGCTGGTGCAACTGGATCAGGTAAAAGTGTTTGTATAAATGTGATAATTAATAGTATTTTGCTGACAAAAAAACCTCATCAAGTGAAGTTTATTTTAATAGACCCAAAGAGAGTAGAATTAAGCACATATGACGAATTACCACACTTACTTACACCAGTTGTGACAGATCCAAAAAAAGCTTCACAAGCTCTAATGTGGGTAGTGCAAGAGATGGAAAAAAGGTATCAACTTTTAGCTAGCAAGGGTGTAAGAAACATTACACAGTTTAACAAAAAAATTAAAACATCTGATGATGATATTAAAGAACTACCCTTTGTAGTTATTATCATTGATGAGTTAGCAGACTTAATGATGGTTGCATCAAAAGATGTAGAGGATTCTATATGTAGAATTGCTCAAATGGGAAGAGCTGCCGGTATTCACTTAGTAGTTGGAACACAAAGGCCTTCTGTTGATGTAATTACTGGTTTAATCAAAGCAAATATACCAGCACGAATAGCTTTTGCAGTTTCATCATCTGTAGATAGTAGAACTATTTTAGATATGTCAGGTGCAGAAAGACTTTTAGGAAATGGTGATATGCTATATATGCCACCAGGGTTAAATAAACCAGTGAGAGTTCAGGGATCATATATATCTGAAGGAGAAATAAACAAAATAGTTAATCATATTAAAGGCCAAAAAGATGCTAATTATGCTAGGGAAAACTTCAATAAATCAACTGATACTGCAGCTAATGTATTACAAGATAGAGACGAGTTGTTTGAAGATGCTTTATTAGAATTCATTGATTATGGATCTGCTTCTATTTCTTTACTACAAAGAAGATTTAGAATAGGATATACTAGAGCTGCGCGAATTGTTGATCAACTTGAAGAGTCAGGAGCTATTTCTGGATATGCTGGAAGCAAACCTAGAGATGTTTTAATGGAAAGTGCAATAGTAAAAGAATTATTAAATAAAAATAATAAGCAGGAGGGTTAGAGATGAGTGAATTAGGTGCATATATTAAAGAAGTGAGAGAAAAGAAAAATATCTCTTTAGAAGAGCTCCATGAGGAAACTAAAATTAGACAAATTTACTTAGAAGCCATTGAAAATGGTGAGTTCAGCACCTTGCCAGGAGAAGTTTATCTTAAGGGATTCTTAAGAACAATTTCACGCGAACTATCTTTAGAATACGGTAATTTGCTGGAACTTTATAGTAAAGATATTGGGGTCGATCAAATAAATAGTCTAAATCAAATAGATAAACCAAACAAAGCCTTAAAAGAAATTGAACAAGAAAAAAGCATTGAAAAGAGAACTATAATTCTAATAGCAGGATTAATAATTTTAGGTGGCGCTGTGGTTGCACTAATGATGTTTTACTCATAAAAAATGAATAAATTTTATATAAAAAAACTTGGTTGTGACAAAAATGATGTTGATGCTGATGTGATGCGAGGACTATTGATGAAAGAAGGTTTTATTGAAATTAAAGACCCAGAATTAGCTGATTTTATAATTGTTAATACTTGTGGTTTTATTAAACCTGCCAAAGAAGAATCTATTGATGCTATTTTAACTGCTTTAGATATAAATGAAAGCACAAAAGTTTATGTGACTGGTTGTTTAGCAGAAAGATACGCTGATGAATTAATTGAGGAAATGCCAGAAGTAACTTCTTTTATAGGGATTGGTCATTTTGACCAGATAGTTGATATTGTTAATAAAAAAAATCCTCCTAAAATATATAGGAATAATAAAAACATTGGAAAAGAGTTTCTAGCAAGAAAAATCGATGAGAAACCATTTGCTTTTGTTAAAATTGCTGATGGATGTAATAGTAAGTGCTCTTACTGTGCTATACCAAGTATTAAGGGCTCTTTTCAAAGTAGATCAATAGATAGTATAATACAAGAAGTGAAACATCTTGCAGATCAAGGAGTAAAAGAAATAAATTTAGTTGCACAAAATACCACTGCTTATGGATTAGATTTAAAGCCTAAGACAAATATTGCTAATCTTTTAAAAGAACTAATTAAAATAGAAGAAATTAAGTGGTTTAGGTTGTTGTACAGCTACCCTGGTTTTATTACTGATGAATTAATCAATTTAATAGCTAATGAAGAGAAGATAGTATCATATTTGGATATACCTATCCAACACTCTCACCCTAAAATTCTACAACAAATGAAAAGGGGAGCAATTAACTTGATAAAACCAGAATGGTTTGATAATTTAAGAGCAAGAATCCCTAATCTATCCATCCGAACAACTTTAATAGTGGGCTTCCCTGGTGAAACAGAAGAAGAGTTTAATCACTTACTTCATTTTATTAATGAGGTTCAATTTGACCATTTAGGAGTTTTTGTATATTCAGAAGAAGATAACACTCCTGCTGCTGACTTAGATAATAAAGTAGATTATGAGGTAGCTGTACAAAGAATGAATATTATTGTAGAAGAACAAAAATATATAGCATATAACCAAAAAAAGAAATGGTTGAATAAAAAAGTAGATGTGATTGTTGAAAAGAGACTGTCAAGATCAAAGTATGAAATAAGAAGTGAAATGAACGCACCCGACATAGATGCGCATTTCTATATAGACTCTGCTATTGATCTAACTCCAGGACAAATTGTAAAAGTAGTTGTAACTGATATTGACTTTGATGCCTTATATGGGAGAGTAATATGAAGAATATTCCAAATATAATTTGTGTTATCAGAATAATCTTAATCATTCCAATAATTATGCTAACGTTAAGTACTAATTTGCTATATAATCAACTGGCTCTAGTTTTATTCATAATAGCAGCAATTAGCGATTCGATAGATGGATATATTGCAAGAAAATTTGATTTTGTAACAAACCTCGGTAAGTTATTAGATCCCTTAGCAGACAAACTATTGGTTTTATCTGTTTTTATTGCATTTTTAACAAAAAGCCAACTTTCAATTGTATTTATACTTATTATATTGGCTAGAGAGTTAACAATAACAGGTCTACGTTCTATGGCTGCTGCTGAAGGCGTTGTTATTCAAGCAAGCATTTTTGGAAAACTTAAGACAATAACGCAAATGATTCTAATTATTTTGTTATATTTAAATAATATTTATTCATCTGTGATACTAGAAAACTCTATATATATTTTTGTTATTATAGTAAGTATTTTCACTATATTTTCAGGTTTGGATTATGTGTATAAGGCACGTAAGATTTTTTAATTTAAAGCTTTGCTAGCGTAGTAAAGCTTTTTTTGCTTTAAAAGATTTGGTAAATGTAGTATAATAAACTTAGCAATGGACTAGTCCATTAAGCCAATTTTTAGGAGGTGCTATATGTCTATTGAACTTAATAGAAAATCTGGTGTGCCTCTATATGTGCAGATCAAGCAATATATTACTGCACAGATAGAAGAAGACATTTGGCATCCAGGTTCAAAATTACCCACAGAGAGAGAATTGGCCAACATGTTAAACGTATCAAGAAGCACTGTCAGTGTAGCTTACAAAGAATTAGAAGATGAAAATACACTCATTTCCAAACAAGGAAAGGGAACTTTTGTGGCTGAGCAGACACTTACAGAACAAAAAGAGAAATTGAATAAACTATTAGAGAAATTCATCGTTGAAGCCATTGAACAAGGATACAACAGCAAAGATATATCAAAAATGGTTGGCAAAGTTGCAAAAGAAAAGATTAAACAATACTCTAATGTCCACATTTTATTTATTGAATGCAACAAAGAACAAGTAGATTTTTTTTCTACAGAGTTATCTAATGAATCAGGTATCTTAGTAAAACCTTTGGTTTTAGCTGAAATATATAAAGATAAAGATAAATTTTATAACTTAGCTATCAATTATGATCTAATTGTAACAACATTTTTCCACTATGATGAAGTCGTTAAGCTTTTAAGAGAACTAAAAATTGATAAAGATGTTATCGCAATTTCCTTAGAACCAAAATTAGAAACAATGATCAAAATAGCTAAATTCAACCAATCTAAAGACGTAGGACTTATATGCATATCAGAAAACTTTGCTAAAAAGGTAGAAAACTCTATTAAGAGTTCTGGAATTAAATTAGATAAATTTTCCTTCACAAACACAAGAGAAATTGATGCACTTAATGAATTCATTATTTCTAAAGATTATTTACTTACCTCACCAGGAAGAAAGAAAGAGGTTGAGCAGTTAGCAAGTGAAAATACTGAAATAATAGAGTTTGTATATCGTCCTGATGTTGGGTCGATTAATATGTTAAATAATGCTGTTTTAAACTATCAAAAAAGTTTAGTTAGGAGAGAATAGGATGAGCAAAAACAAATCAGAAATTACTATCGATTACGAATGGTGTAAGCGTTGCGGCATATGTGCTACATTTTGTCCTGTTAATGTTTATGACTTAGACTCAGACAATAAACCAACAGTTGCTAGACCAGAAGCATGTATAGTATGTAGAATGTGTGAGAAAAGATGTCCTGATTTAGCAATTAACGTTAAGGAGTTGAATAATAATGAGTAAAAATATAAAACTACTACAAGGTAACGAAGCTTGTGTAGAGGGAGCTCTGGCTGCGGGTGTAACTTTCTTTGCTGGATATCCAATAACACCTTCTACAGAAATTGCTGAAATTTTATCTAAAGAACTACCAAAAATTGGTGGAAAATTCATCCAAATGGAAGATGAAATTGCTGGAATAGCTGCTGCAATTGGCGGATCTTTAGCTGGTAGAAAATCAATGACTGCTACAAGTGGCCCTGGATTTTCACTAAAGCAAGAAAACTTTGGATTTGCACTTGCAACTGAAGTTCCTTTAGTTGTTGTTAACGTAATGCGAGGTGGTCCTTCAACAGGACTTCCAACATCGACTTCACAAGAAGATGTTATGCAAGCAAGATGGGGAACACACGGAGACCATGCAGTAATAGCTTTGGCTCCTTCTTCAGTTCCAGATACATATTACACAACAATTAAAGCTTTTAATCTAGCAGAAAAATACAGTATGCCTGTACTTATACTCTTAGATGAAGTCATAGGTCACATGAGAGAAAAAGTTGAGCTTCCTGAAAAAGTAGAAGGAATCGAACCTAGAAAGACTCCAAAAGAATCACCAGAAGAATATTTGCCATATAAAGCGGATCCAAATGAAGCTCCAATTTTAGCACCTTTTGGTTCAGGTTATAGATACCATATAACAGGTTTAACTCATGACTTTACTGGATTTCCAACATCTAAACCAGAAGAAGTTAAATATTTAAAAGATAGATTATATGGAAAAGTATATAATAACTTAGATGATATCTTAGATGTTGAAGAAATTGAAACTGATGATATCGAGTTATTAGTAGTTTCATATGGTTCAGTTTCTAGATCAGCTGAAAGTGCAGTTTTAGAGGCTAGAGAACAAGGCATCAAAGTTGGTATGCTAAGATTAAGAACAGTTTGGCCTTTTGCTGATAGTTATATCGATAAATATGCTGATAAAATTAAGGCATTTATCGTGCCAGAACAAAATCAAGGTCAAATTGTTAATGAAGTAAAAAGAGTTGTTGAGGGTAGAGCTAAAGTTTATGCTGAAAATAGATATGATGGAGAATTAATTAAACCTCAACAAATTCTAGATAGAATCAAGGAGGTCCATAAAAATGCTTAATGACCTAAAAGGATATTTAAGAGAAGATAAGATGAGTCATATTTTATGTCCAGGATGCGGACATGGAACAATTATGAATGCTTTAGTTCATGCAATTGATGAACTGAAATTAGATCAAGATAAAACAGTAATTGTGTCTGGAATAGGATGCTCATCTAGAATCCCAGGATACTTAAATTTTAATACACTACATACCACACATGGTAGAGCAATTGCTTTTGCTACTGGAATCAAACTAGCAAATCCAGAACTTAAAGTTATTGTAATAACTGGTGATGGAGATGCTTCTGCTATTGGAGGTAATCATCTAATTCATGCTTGTAGAAGAAATATTGACATCACAGCTATAGTATTTAACAATAATATATATGGTATGACAAGCGGTCAATTTTCACCAATGACCCCAATTGGTAGCTATGCAACAACAGCACCTTATGGTAATATAGATAGAGGTTTCGATTTATGTGATTTATCTAAAGGCGCAGGAGCTACATTTGTTGCCAGAGGTACTGCTTATCATGTTTCTATGCTGCAAAAATTAATAGTTCAAGCTATAGAAGCAAAAGGTTTTAGTATGTTAGATGCGATTTCTCATTGTCCTACTTATTATGGTAGAAAAAACAGACTAAAAGATGGAATTGCTATGCTAGAATGGGAAAAAGAGCAAGCTATGCCTGTTAAAGCATTTGATAAATTGCCAAAAGAGAAAACAGAAGGAAAATTCCCTATTGGTGTTATCTATCAAGAGACTGCACCAGAATATTGCGAAGTATATCAAGAAAAAGTTATTGATGTAGCTCAAAAGGAGGGAAAATAATGTCTAAGCAAATTAGATTAAGTGGTTCAGGCGGACAAGGAATGCTACTAGCTGGAATTATTCTCTCTGAAGCTGCTATTTTAGATAATAATAATGCTGTGCAAACTCAATCTTACGGCCCAGAAGCAAGAGGAGGGGCAAGTAAGAGTGAGGTTATTATAAGTGAGCAAAAGATAGCTTATCCCAAAGTTACTTTACCGGATATTATGCTTGCATTAACACAAGAAGCATATGATAAGTATTCAGTTGACATGAATGATAATGGACTGTTAGTAATTGATGATACTATTAAACTCTCAGGAAACGATAAATGTGAGATAATTAGTATCCCGATAATTCAAAGTGCGCGTGATGTAATTGGCAGAGTGATTGTAGCAAATATTATTGCACTAGGAGCTCTAACAAATGCTAGTGGCGTTGTAAGTAAAGATGCTTTAGAAAAAGCTGTACTTAAACGTGTTCCAAAAGGAACAGAGGAGCTCAACAAAAAAGCGTTGCAAACTGGCTTTGAGCTAGTTGCAAATAAATAATAAGTTCGGAGGGAGCTAACTAATGTCAAAAGAAAATTTGAATCCAAAAGAAATTGCACAAGCTCAGATTGAGAAGGTATGTAATTTACTAAGTGCTGACCCATCAGTTTATGAGATCCTTAAAGAGCCTGAGAGACTTCTAAGAGTAAACATCCCTGTAAAAATGGATGATGGTAGTGTTAAAAGCTTTGTAGGCTTTAGATCTCAACATAATACTGCTTGTGGACCTGCTAAAGGTGGACTTCGTTTCCATCAAGATGTTACTCAAGATGAGGTAATTGCTTTATCTATGTGGATGACAATCAAATGTTCAGTTGTAGGAATTCCTTACGGTGGAGGAAAAGGTGGAATCATAGTAGATCCTAGAGAGTTATCTCAAGGTGAAATTGAAAGATTATCACGTGGTTTTATCCGTGCAATGGGTAACTTCATTAGCCCACTAAAAGATATTCCTGCTCCAGATGTAAACACTAACCCACAAATTATGGCTTGGATGATGGACGAATATGATCAAATGAATGGTTCTAACAATCCTGGTCTAATTACTGGTAAACCTGTAGAGTTATATGGTTCTTTAGGTAGAACAGAAGCTACTGGTCGTGGTGTATTTATTACTGGTAGAGAAGCAGCTAAGCAATTAGGACTAGACTTAAATGGTGCTAGAGTAGTCTTCCAAGGCTTTGGAAATGTATCATCTTATGCAGCTTTGTTATTTGAAGAAGCAGGTGCAACAGTAGTTGGAGTTCGGGACTACTATGGCGGAGCGTATAATCCAGAAGGTATGAGTGCTAAAAAGCTATTTGACTATGCATACAACAACCCAGAGAATGAAAGAAAAACAGTAGTCGGATTCCCAGGATCTAAAGATATCGAAAGCAATGATGCATTATTTGAAATTGATTGTGATATTTTAGTTCCAGCTGCTTTAGAAAATATGATTACTGGCGCAAATGCAGATACAGTTTCTACTAAGCTTATTGTTGAAGGAGCAAATGGACCAATTACTCCTGAAGCTGATAAGATTCTTGAGGAAAAAGGAATATTTGTTGTTCCAGATGTATTAGCAAATGCTGGTGGAGTAACAGTTTCATATTTTGAGTGGGTACAGAACCTACAAAACTTCTACTGGACACTAGAAGAAGTAAATAGCCGCTTAGAGCGTATCATGGTTGATGCATTTAATGAAACATACAAGATGATGGAAGATAATAAAGTTAATATGAGGGATGCAGCTTATATGAAAGCTATTAACACAATAGCTTATAACTTGAAAATGCGTGGAAAAGTTAACTAATTAATTAAAAGCCCTCCCTTTCATAGGGAGGGCATCTATCATTATGGAAAATCTTGACAAAAATTTTTGCCTCTAAATTATTATTAAATTATAGCCAAAATAGGAGTGTATATTATGTCATATGAAGATATGAAAAAAAATTTACAAGAAGAAATGGAAAAATGGGAAGAAGGCCCTTTAGCAAAAACTTTAGCTAGAGCACCTGAAAGAAGAGAAAAATTTACTACTAGTTCTGAATATGAAGTCAAACCAGTATATACCCCATTGGATATAGATGAAGAAGATTATAATGAAAATCTAGGATTACCTGGACAATATCCATTTACAAGAGGAGTATATCCTACCATGTATCGTGGTAGATTGTGGACAATGAGACAATATGCTGGCATGGCTGATGCAGCAGAAAGTAATAAAAGATATAGATACTTATTAGATCAAGGGCAAACTGGTCTAAGTGTTGCTTTTGACTTGCCTACTCAAATTGGTTACGATTCAAGCCATCCACTATCTAATGGTGAGGTAGGAAAAGTAGGTGTTGCTATTGATTCACTAGCAGATATGGAATTATTATTTAAAGATATACCATTGAATAAAGTTAGCACATCAATGACAATAAACGCACCAGCAGCAGTATTGTTAGCTATGTATATTGCAGTAGCAGAAAAACAGGGTGTAAGTGTTGAAAAAATTTCAGGCACCATTCAAAATGACGTCTTAAAAGAATATATCGCACGTGGAACATATATTTATCCACCAACTGAGTCAATGAGACTCATAACTGATATATTTGAGTACTGTTCACAAAACGTTCCTAAGTGGAATACAATAAGTATAAGTGGCTATCACATTAGAGAAGCTGGATCAACAGCAGCACAAGAAGTCGCTTTTACATTAGCAGATGCTATTGCTTATGTTGATGCTGCTGTAGAATCAGGATTAGAAATAGATCAGTTTGCTTCTAGATTATCTTTCTTCTTTAACTCACACCTTAACTTCATTGAAGAAATCGCTAAATTTAGAGCGGCAAGAAGATTATGGGCGAAATTAGTAAAAGAGAGATTTGGAGCTAAAAGTGAAAAGTCTATGAGAATGAGATTCCATACACAAACAGGTGGATCAACTTTAACTGCCCAACAACCTGACAATAATATTATAAGAGTTACTTTACAAGCCCTAGCTGCAGTTTTAGGTGGTACTCAATCTTTACACACTAATTCAAAAGATGAAGCATTAGCTTTACCTACTGAAGAATCTGTGCGAATAGCTTTGAGAACACAACAAGTTATAGCTCATGAAAGTGGGGTTGCAGATACTGTCGATCCTTTAGCTGGAAGTTATTATGTAGAGAAACTAACTGACCAGATTGAGCAAGAGGCTATGGATTATATTAATAAAATAGATGATTTAGGAGGAGCTGTAAAAGCAATTGAACATGGATACATCCAACAAGAGATAGCAGATAGTGCATATAAATATCAAATGGGTGTTGAAAGTGGAGAAAACATTGTGGTTGGAGTTAATAAATTCCAAGCTGATGAACAGCCACCTACAAATCTTTTAAGAATTGCTGATGAAGTTGAAACACGTCAAATTGAAAGACTTAATAAAGTAAAAGAGCAAAGAAACAATGAAGCAGTAACAAAAGCATTAAATGAATTAAAAGAAGCAGCAGAAGGAACAGAGAATTTAATGCCTTATATTTTAACTGCAGTTAAAGAATATGCTACACTAGGTGAAATAAGTGATGTTTTACGCGACGTGTTTGGCGAATATAAGCCTGCAGAAATCTTATAGAGGGTGAATGAAATGTCAGAGAAGAAAATAAGAATTTTAGTAGCTAAACCTGGATTAGATGGCCATGATAGAGGTGCTAAAGTTGTATCAAGAGCACTAAGAGATGCTGGAATGGAAGTAATTTATACAGGACTTAGACAAACTCCAGAACAAATAGTAAAAGCAGCTATTCAGGAAGATGTTCAATTTATCGGCCTTTCATGCTTATCTGGAGCACATAATCATCTATTTCCTAAAGTAACTGAGTTGCTTAAAGAAAATGAAGCTGAAGATATTGTCGTTTTTGGAGGAGGAGTAATTCCTCAAGATGATATACCATTCTTAAAAGAAAGTGGAATAGAAGAAATCTTTGGGCCAGGAACAAGTACAGACAGTATTATTAAGTTTATTAAGAATTTGAGCAATGAGAAATAAAGGTAGTTTCTCAGAAGAAATTTTAAAAGGTAATAAAAGATTTATAGCTAGAGCTATTACATACATTGAAAATGAAGAAGCTGAAGCTGTAAACATAATAAATGATATTTATCCTCATTGTGGAAATGCTAAGGTAATTGGTATCACAGGACCTCCAGGTGCAGGCAAAAGTACTTTAGTTGGAGAATTAGTAAAGCACATCAGAGAGAAAGGCAAAACTTGTGGTCTAATATTAGTCGATCCAAGTAGTCCTTTTACTGGAGGAGCTATTCTGGGTGATAGGATTAGAATGCCATCTTTAACAAATGATGCTGGTGTTTTTATTAGATCTATGGGTAGTAGAGGTAATTTAGGTGGTTTAGCAAAAGCTACAAGAGATGCAATTAAAGTTTTAGATGCATCTGGCTACGATTATGTTATAATAGAGACCGTTGGTATAGGTCAGGCTGAAACAGACATAATGCAAATATCAGATGCTATTGTCGTAGTTTCAGTTCCGGGTATGGGAGACCATATTCAAACATTAAAAGCAGGAATCATGGAGATCGCAGACATATTTGTTGTTAACAAAGCAGACAGAGAGGGTTCTAATAGGACTATTAGAGAGTTGCATTTAATGATAGAAATGAGCGACTATGATGTTGAGAATAGACCTCCTGTTATACCTACAATTTCAATTAATGGAGAAGGAATTGAAGATTTATACAATAATATTATTGAGTTTTTAGAAAAAGCAATTGAAAGCGGTAATTTTGAAAATAGAAGAAAGAAACAAATTATTACCGAGATACAAGACATATTGCAATATAAAATGAAAAAACATATCAATAAAGCTATTGGAAAATCTAAATATGAGAAAAAAATTGAACAAATATACCAGCACCAAACAACGCCTTATAAAGTATCTGATGGATTATTCAATATTTTATTAGAAAAAGGAGAATAGAGATGTTAGAAAAAATTGACCATCTTGGAGTAGCAGTAAAAAGTATTGAACAAGCTTTAGAATTTTATCAAAACACTTTGGGAATAGAACCTACAGGAGTAGAAGAAGTGCCTAGCCAAAAAGTAAAAGTAGCTTTTTTACCTGTGGGTGAGAGCAATATCGAATTATTAGAACCAACCTCAGAAGATAGTGCTATAGCTAAGCATATTGAAAAAAGAGGTGAGGGTATTGCACATCTAGCCTTTAAAGTTGATGATATTGAAGTAGCTCTAAGCACTTTAAAAGAAAAAGGAGTAAGACTTATAAATGAAACTCCTCAACCAGGTGCTCACGGAGCAAGAATAGCATTTATACATCCAAAAAGTACAAATGGTATTTTAATAGAGTTGTGTGAACGCGACAGTTAAGGAGGAGTTATGATGGAGCACGTTATAGAACAACTTAAACAGAAAAAAGAAAATATAAAACAAGGTGGGGGTCAAAAAAGAATTGATTCTCAACATTCAAAAGGGAAAATGACAGCTCGCGAGAGATTAGATATTTTACTTGATGAAGGTAGTTTTATCGAAATTGGCATGTTTGTCAAACATCGCAGCACAGATTTAGGTATGGATAAAATTGATGCACCTGGAGAGGGTGTAGTCACTGGATATGGAACTATTAATGGTCGATTAGTCTATGTTTTTGCCCAAGATTTTACTGTAATTGCAGGAACTTTAGGAGAAATGCACGCTAAGAAAATTACCAAAGTAATGGATCTAGCCATTAAAAATGGAGCTCCTTTAATAGGTATAAATGACTCTGGTGGTGCTAGAATTCAAGAAGGTGTAGATGCACTTAATGGTTATGGTGAGATTTTTTATAGAAATACTATGGCTTCAGGTGTTATACCACAGATTTCTGTTATTTTAGGACCATGTGCAGGCGGTGCAGTATACTCTCCTGCATTAACAGACTTTATTTTCATGGCTGAAACTACTTCTAAAATGTTTATCACTGGACCACAAGTAATAAAATCAGTTACTGGCGAAGATGTTAGCTCTGATGACCTAGGTGGCGGAATAGTGCATAACCAAAAGAGTGGTGTTAGTCACTTTTTAGGAAAAGATGAAGAGGATACATTATTAAGAGTTAGAGAATTAATTGACTTTTTACCACAAAACAACATGGAACAAGCTGGTGTAGAAGAAACAAGTGATGAACCATGGAGAACTAATGATAAGTTAATAGATATGGTTCCACTTAATCCTAATAAGGGATATGATGTTAGAGATGTTGTTAAAGAAGTAGTTGATAACGAATATTTCTTAGAAGTTCACGAACATTATGCACAAAACATGGTTGTAGGATTTGCTAAAATAAATGGTAGATCAGTTGGTATTGTTGCCAATAACCCAAGAATTCTAGCAGGTTGTTTAGATATTGATGGATCTGATAAAGGTTCTAGATTTATAAGATTCTGTGATGCATTTAGTATCCCTTTAGTAACATTTATTGATGTTCCTGGATATTTGCCTGGAGTTGGGCAAGAATATGGTGGAATAATTAGGCATGGTGCTAAACTACTATATGCTTACTCAGAAGCAAACGTACCAAAAATTTCAGTAATATTGAGAAAAGCTTATGGCGGAGCATATCTTGCTATGTGTTCAAAAGCACTGGGTGCAGATATGGTTTACTCATGGCCGAATGCAGAAATAGCTGTAATGGGACCATCTGGAGCAGCAAATATAATATTTAGAAAAGAAATTGCTGCAGCTGATAATCCACCAGAAAAGAGACAAGAAAAAATTAATGAATATTCAGAAAAATTCGCTAACCCATATGTAGCAGCTTCTAGAGGATTAATCGACGATGTAATTGATCCAAGACAAACAAGAATAAGTGTTATCAATGCTTTAGAATCATGCTCAACTAAGCGTGAGAATAGATTTAGTAAAAAGCATGGTAATATTCCTTTATAGGAGTAGATAATATGAGTCAATTTGAATATGGAATTGTAGTTTTATCAATAGGAATGACTGTTGTAATGACAGCTTTATTAGGTTTATCGCTGGTTATGAGTTTAATGAAAAGTATATTTTATAAAAATCCAAATAAACCTAAAAGGAAGACTACTGAACAAGTAAATGTTAAGCCAGTAGAAAATAATTCTATTGAAACTAAAGTGAAAAATAATGATAAAAAAGAGATAATTGCTGCCATCAGCGCTGCTATCGCTGCCTATACCGGACAAGAAATTTTAGATTTTAATATTATTTCAATCAAAAGAGTAAATAGATCCGAGTGGAAAGAAGCAGGTAAGCAAGAATTAATGCAAACACAAGTATCTAATCAAATGTAGAGTGGAAGGAGAAATTAACGTGCGCAAATTTAATATAACAGTTAATGGAGAAGTTTATGAAGTAGAAGTAGAGGAACTAGATGGAGAAGGCCAAACATTAGCTACTCCATCACGCCCAAGTAGACCAAAAACACAAACAACTCAAAAGCCAGCTTCAACACCAAAACAGGAAGCTGCTCCAGCTCCTAAAAAAGAGTCAGCACCAGCAGTTAAACCAGCAACTGTTGGCGAAGGTGAACTTTCAGTAGAGTCACCTATGCCTGGTGTTGTTTTAGATGTTAAAGTTAGCGAAGGAGAAGCAGTTAAAGAGAATCAAGTTTTACTAGTGCTTGAAGCAATGAAAATGGAGAACGAAGTTATGTCTCCAAGAGATGGTGTTATTGCAAATGTTGCTGTACAAAAAGGCAGTAATGTCAATGCAGGTGACATTATGGTAGTAATTAAGTAGCAACATTGGAGGGATAATATTGCTTGGTGAAGCTTTTGCAAAATTTTTAGCGGAAACGGGATTTGCAGTTATAACTGGACCTCAGATTATAATGATCCTAATTTCCTTTGTCTTAATCTATTTAGCGATAGTAAAGAAATTTGAACCACTATTATTATTACCTATTGGTTTTGGTATGTTTTTAACAAACTTACCACTATCAGGAATTATGGATCCTGGTGTAGGCGATAGTGTTGGAGGATTACTTTACTACCTTTACCAAGGGGTTAAACTTGGTATATATCCACCACTTATCTTTATGGGTGTTGGAGCAATGACGGACTTTGGTCCACTGATTGCTAATCCAAAAACATTTCTTTTAGGCGCAGCAGCGCAAATAGGAATCTTTGTCACTTTCATTGGAGCACTACTAATGGGGTTTACTCCAGAAGTAGCTGGTTCTATTGGAATTATTGGAGGAGCAGACGGACCAACAGTTATATACTTAGCTTCTAGGCTTGCGCCTGAATATCTAGGTCCATTAGCTGTTGCAGCATATTCATATATGGCACTTGTGCCTATAATTCAACCACCAATTATGAAAGCACTTACTTCTAAAAAAGAAAGAAGAATAGTTATGAAACAGCTAAGACCTGTTTCTAAAGTAGAAAGAGTGCTTTTCCCAATGATTGTTACACTTTTGTGTGGTTTATTGTTACCAGCAGCTGTACCACTTCTTGGTATGTTAATGTTTGGTAACTTAATGAAAGAGAGTGGAGTAGTAAACAGATTGAGTGATGTTGCTCAAAATGCTCTTAACAATATTATTGTAATATTTTTAGGTTTAACAGTTGGTGCAACTGCAACTGCAGATATCTTTTTACAACTTGATACTTTAGGTATTATTGCATTAGGATTATTTGCTTTTGCTATAGGAACAGCTGGTGGAGTATTGTTAGCAAAGCTTATGGGTGCTCTTTCCAAAGGTAAAATTAATCCACTTATTGGATCTGCTGGTGTATCAGCAGTACCAATGGCGGCTAGAGTTACTCAAAAAGTTGGACAAGAAGCTAATCCACAAAACTTCTTATTAATGCATGCTATGGGACCTAACGTTGCAGGAGTTATTGGTTCAGCAGTAGCTGCAGGTATAATGTTGTCAATCTTAGGATAATAACGGAAGGAGTTAATATGAAGAAAATACCAATCGGTGTTTCAAATAGACATATTCATGTCTCACAAAAAGATCTTGTTAAATTATTCGGAAAGAATTATGAGTTGAATAATTATAGAGATTTAGGTCAACCTGGTCAATACGCTTGTGAAGAGAGTGTAGAACTATGTGGAGCTAAAGGATGCTTTCCTAAAGTTAGAATACTAGGACCTACTAGAGGCGATACACAAATAGAAATATCTTTAACAGACAGTTATACTTTGGGTATTAAGAACATTCCGGTTAGAGATTCTGGCGACCTAGAAGGAACTCCAGGAGCTACTATTAAAGGTCCAAATGGATCAATAGAGCTGGAAAAAGGTGTAATTATAGCTAAAAGACATATACATATGACACCAGAAGATGCAAAAGAGTTTGGTGTTAGTGATAAAGATTATGTTCAAGTAGAAACAGTTGATAATGATCGCCAACTTATCTTCAAAAATGTATTGGTTAGAGTCAATGATAGTTATGCATTAGAAATGCATGTAGATATTGATGAAGCTAATGCAGCAATGCTTAGTAACGGCGACATGGTTTCTATAATAAAATAATTGTAAAAATTAAGCTTGCTCTTTTGAGCAAGCTTTTTTATTCGTTCATTTTATCGATTCTAGTAAAACCTTCTCCTAATACTTGATGTACATCGGAAACAATTACAAACGCATTAGGATCAGTTTCCCTTATTATTTCTTTAACCATAGCTAATTCGTTGCGTCTTATTACAACACTAGCCACAAGGCGATTTTGCTGGCTGTAAGCACCTTTAGAATACATAAGTGTAGCTCCTCGATCTAATTCTGATATAATCCGTTTTGTTATTAACTCAACAGAATCACTTATAATTCTAATTTCTTTTGTATAAGATATTCCTTCTTGAACAGCGTCAATTAATTTAGTAGTAACAAACAAGCCTATTAGAGCATACATTGCATATTCTGGTGAAAAGAAAATACTTGCTGATACAATAATAAACACATCAATACTTAATAGTGCTTGTCCTAAAGTAATGGGTGTATACTTAGATAAAATTCTTGCTAATAGATCAGTACCACCAGTAGATCCTTGAGATCTAAAAACAATTCCTATTCCTATTCCAGATATTACTCCTCCAAAAAGAGTAGCAAGAATCGGGTCGCTAGTTAAAGGAGCTATATTTTCAAGCAAATAAACAAACCCTGAGGTTGCTAGAGCGCCAATAACTGAGTTTAGTGCAAATTTCCAATTAATAAGAAATCCACTTGCTAACAACAATGGAATATTAGCAGCAAACAAAAATATACCCGGAGATATACTGAAAAGATGATATAATATAGTAGCGATACCACTTAAACCACCTGCAGCTATTTTATTTGGGATCATGAAGACACTTACACCTACAGCAGTAAGAAAGCTTCCAATTAAAATACCTAAAACATTACTTATTCTTTTGAACAACAAAATCACCCTTTCTAAATGGAGGAATTAATATGAGTAAAAAACGATTAAGAGACTATGGAATCCACATTGGAACAATGCCTACAGGTAAAAAAAATTCTATAACTGATATTAACGACCTTAGAGTTGGTCATTATACTATAATCAACGATGAAAATGGCTGTGCTAGAACAGGTGTAACTTCAATTATTCCACACAGTAAGAATTTATACCAGAATAATTGTGCTGGATCTATCTATATTCACAATGGATACGGCAAAGCTATTGGAATACCACAAGTTAAAGAACTTGGATATATAGAAACTCCAATTATGTTAACAAATACCTTAAACGTTGGCAAGGTTGCAGATGGGTTAATACAATATTTACTAAAATATAATCCTAAAATGAAATCAGTTAACTCAATTGTAGCAGAATGTAATGATGGCAAGTTAAATGAAATCGAAAAAAGATTTGTAAGCCAAGAAAATGCCATTGAAGCTCTCAATTTAGCTTCAAGTGATATTGTTGAAGAAGGTAATGTCGGTGGCGGGACTGGAATGGTTGCTTTTGGCTACAAAGGAGGCATTGGAAGTGCTTCAAGATTAGTTAAATTAAATAATAAAGAATATACTATAGGTAGTTTAGTTCAAGCTAATTTTGGAAAGAGAGAGAATTTAGTAATTGATGGGGTTCCTGTTGGATTAATTCTCGAAGAAGATAAACTAAAAAATGATGGAGATGGCTCCATAGTAATGATAATAGCAACTGATGCTCCATTTGATAGTAGACAATTACATAGGATTGCAAAAAGAGCAAGTATGGGATTAGCAAGAACAGGCTCAATAGCTTCAAATGGTAGTGGAGATTTTGTAATAGCCTTTTCAACATCAAATATAAGAAACAGAGATGAAAAGTACGAAATTACTAAAAATATAATGGCAGAAGATGGTGAAACAATGTATCATTTCTTTAAAGGAGCAGTAGAAGCTACTGAAGAGGCAATTATAAACGCTTTATTTGCTGCTAGTGATATGATTGGAAGAGACCAAACAGAAATAAAAGCATTACCTAAAGAAAAAGTAATAGATATAATAAAGAATTATAGATATGAATTCAAATAAAAAGGTGAGTAATAGATGAATAAATATTATCACATCCTTACATATGGATGTCAGATGAATACATCAGATAGTGAAACAATTGCAGGGATACTAGAGAAAAAGGGATATAACCATACTGATAATATGGAAGATGCTGATTTAATTATTGTCTTAACATGTGCCGTTAGAGAAAATGCAGAGTTAAAGATATTTGGCAAAATGGGAGAGTTAACCCAGCTTAAAGAAAAAAAACCTCATCTTATCCTTGGAATAGGTGGTTGTATGACACAACAAGAAAAAATAGCTAAAAAAATATATCAAAAATTTCCCATAGTAAACATCGTTTTTGGCACTGATAGTTTGCACAATTTATCAAATCAGTTAGATGAGATTATAAATGAAAGCAGTAGAATATATGATGTTCATGAAGTAACTGGTGACATTTATGACAATTTACCAAAAATGCATGGAGACAAACACAGAGCGTTTGTAAATATTAACTACGGGTGCAATAATTTTTGCACTTATTGTATTGTGCCTCATGTTAGAGGTAGAGAAAGAAGTAGAGAAATATCATCAATCTATAAGGAAGTTAAAACATTGGCTGATAATGGATTTAAAGAAGTTACTCTTTTAGGGCAAAACGTTAATTCTTATGGAAATGACTTTAATGATGATACAAATTTTGTTAAATTGTTAGAAAAACTAATCCCAATAAATGGATTAGAGAGAATTAGATTTATGACTTCTCACCCAAAAGATATGAGCAAGGAATTGATTCATTTAGTAAGAGATCAAGAGAAGTTATGTAATCATTTACATTTGCCTTTGCAATCAGGTAGTTCAAATATTCTCAAAAAAATGAATCGAAAATATGATCAAGAAAAATATTTAGAATTAGCAAAGTATATTAGAGAGCAAATACCTAATGCTACAATAACAACTGATATTATAGTTGGATTCCCTTATGAGAGTGAAGAAGAATTCGAGCAGACTCTAAAAGTTGTAAAAGAAGTGGAATTTGATGCAGCATATACATTTGCGTACTCAAAAAGACCTGGGACACCTGCTGCCGAGTATGATAATCAAGTTCCAGAAGATGTAAAGATGGAAAGATTACATAGGTTAATTGACCTAATTAATTACTATATGGAGAAAAGTAATAAACAATATTTAGGCAAAAAGGTCAAAGTAATGGTTGATGGTAAAAGCAAAAGAAATGATAATATATTAAGTGGTAGAACAGACACTAATAAACTTATTCATTTTGAGAAGGACTGTAATGTTGGTGATATAATAGAGCTAGAAGTTTATGATTATACACCTTTTGTTTTATGGGGAAAATAAACAGTAGAGATTAAAAACTGGAGGGCTAATATTGTATACTCCGATGCTAAAGCAATACTTAAGAATAAAACAGAAATATAAAGATTGTATTCTATTTTTTAGACTTGGTGACTTTTATGAGATGTTTTTTGACGATGCAAAAAAGGCATCTAAAATACTTGATATAGTCTTAACATCAAGAAACGCAGGAGACGGTAATAAAGCTCCGATGTGTGGTGTTCCGTATCATTCTGCTGACAACTATATATATAAGTTGATTGAAAATGGTGAAAAGGTAGCTATATGTGAACAAGTAGAAGATGCTAGTAAAGCTAAAGGTTTAGTTAAAAGAGAAGTGATTAGAGTTATTACACCAGGCACAATGACTGATAGTAATTATCTAAAACCAGACACAAATAACTTTATACTAAGCTTTATTATTAACAATAATGAAATAGGATATACCTTTTTAGATATTTCTACAGGATATTTTAAATTTGGTTCATATTCAGGAAACGATAAAGAACAAAAGTTGATTGATAAGATTAAACGGATTAAGCCAGCGGAAATTATATCTGATCAGCCATACAAGAACATTAATAATCTAATCGATGAAAAAATTCATCTTAATATCTCAAATAAAATTAATAGTGATATTAAAAATGAAATAGATTTTAAAATTACTACTACAAATAAAAGTTCAATAAAAGCTATTTATATCATGTTAGATTACATTTATAAAAATCAAAAAGGATTATTAAAAAGATTAATTAATATAAGCTTTGATAATGAAACAGAATATATGTTACTTGATAATACAACTGTTAATAATTTAGAATTAATCGAAACTCTTAGAGATAAAAGAAAATTTGGATCTTTATTTTATCATATTGATAAAACAAAGACTTCTATGGGCAGTAGAAAAATAAAAAATTGGTTGCTAAATCCTTTGATTAATAAAGCTGAAATTCTTAATAGGCAAGAAGTAGTTTCTTTACTACTTGAAAATAATGATTTACAAAGTGATCTAGGTGAAAATTTAAATTCTATTATTGATATTGAAAGATTGATAGCAAAATTGGCTGTATATACTGCTAATGGAAAAGACTTAAGAAGTTTAGCAAATTCACTAATACATGTTGATAATATTTATACAATTTTGAATCATATTGATCTTGAACTAATACGAACAACTATAAATTCGTTCAAGCAAGCAAAGAAATTCTCAAATTTTATAGATAATGCTATTACAGATGATCCTCCTACTTCAATTAGAGAGGGAGACTTGATAAAAACAGGATTTAATGAAAAAGTTGATAGCTTAAGGTCAATTAAAAATTCAGGAGAAACATGGATTTCAGAATTAGAAAAAAGTGAGCGTAAAAGAACTGGCATTAAAAATTTAAAAGTTGGATATAATAAAGTTTTTGGATACTATTTAGAAGTAACAAAGTCAAATATAGATAATGTACCTTCTGATTATACAAGGAAACAAACTCTAGCTAATTCAGAAAGATACATTACTCCTGGTCTTAAAGAAAAAGAAGAGGAAATTTTGTCTGCTCAAGAGAAACTCTATGATTTAGAATTTGAAATATTTCAAAACTTTATTTATGAATTATTACAACAAGTAAGCCAATTACAATCGATTGCTGATTCAGTTGCTATTTTAGATAGCTTATACTCTCTAAGCATCATTGC
This sequence comes from Clostridia bacterium, assembly GCA_046542315.1. Lineage (GTDB taxonomy): Bacteria > Bacillota > UBA994 > PWPR01 > PWPR01 > PWPR01. Next base: position 12,855 of record JBKHBO010000007.1, on the reverse strand, counting down.
TAATACAAATAGTTATATAAAACCAAATTTAGTCAATGAGAAAATTATAGACATTAAAGATGGCAGACATCCTGTTGTAGAAAAAGTTATTAAAAATGAGGAATTTATTCCTAATGATATTTTTATGGATAATGAAAGCATTTTCCATATTATAACTGGTCCAAATATGTCAGGAAAAAGTACGTTTATGAGACAAGTAGCCTTAATAATAATCATGGCTCAAATAGGAAGTTATGTCCCTGCAAAAGAAGCCCTAATAGGAATTACAGATAGAGTATTTACTAGGGTCGGAGCAAGTGATGATATTTATTCAGGTCAAAGCACCTTTATGGTAGAAATGAATGAGGTAGCTAATATTTGTAAAAATGCAACAGAAAGAAGTTTTGTAATTCTTGACGAAATAGGTAGAGGTACTAGTACATATGATGGAATGAGTATAGCAAGAGCTGTGTCAGAATATTTATTAAGGATTAATTGTCGGGCTTTATTTGCTACACACTATCATGAGCTGACGGATCTTGCTGATAATTACAATAATATTAAGAATTATTCGGTTGCAGTTTATGATGATGGTGATAATATTGTCTTTTTGTACAAAATGATACCAGAAGCGAGTAATAGAAGTTATGGAATACATGTCTGTAAATTAGCAGGAATCCCTCAAGGAGTTATACAAAAGGCAGAAACGTATTTAGAAAGAATGCAAAATGGCAACTCTAAAGGCAAAAATGAAAACCATCAGTACAATCAATTGATGATTAACACTATTACAAGTAATAATAAAAATAAAAAGGTGATTAATCAAATTAAGAGTTTAGATTTGAATAATATAACACCAATAGATGCACTAACTATGATCAATAAATGGAAGAAAGAGTTAGTAGAAATGAGTGATAGTCATGAGTAATATAAAAATGCTTCCTAATAATGTTATAAATCAAATTGCTGCTGGGGAAGTTATAGAAAGGCCAGCTTCAATAGTCAAAGAGCTAGTAGAAAACTCTATTGATGCATATGCTGATGCTATAACAATTGCTATAAAATCTGGTGGTATTGAAGAAATCATTGTTAAAGATAATGGCATAGGAATGACAAAAGAAGAACTAAAGATGGCTTTTGTTAGGCATGCAACTAGTAAAGTCTTTAATGAAGAAGACTTAACCAAAATAGCTACACTTGGTTTCAGAGGAGAAGCTTTACCAAGTATAGCAGCAGTTAGTACTGTAGAAGCTAAGTCAAAAATAGAAAATAATATAGAAGGATATAACCTTCAATTTGAGTATGGTAATTTAGTAAAAGAGGGTGTTGTTGCTACAAAGACAGGAACAGATATTAAAGTTAGTAATCTCTTTAAAAAAATACCAGCAAGAAAGAAATTTATTGGTACTCCTAGAGGTGAAAGTCAAAGAATAACTGATATTTTTCAAAACTTGGCATTTTCACATCCACATATAAGCTTTTCTTATTACAGAGATGATAATCTAATTGTTAAAACATTAGGGGATGGAAAAATAACAAACACTGCGGCTATGATTCTTGGAAATGAGTTTAGTAAAAATAGCTTAACTATATCATATATAGAAAATGAATATAAAGTTACAGGTTTAATTACTAAGCCAACTTTCAACCAAGCATCTAGAAAGAAACAGTTCTTTTTTGTAAATAACAGAGCAATTGAAGATAGCTCAATTACACATGCATTAGAGTATGGCTATGGAAATTTAATACCAAATGGTAGATTTCCTCATGCACTATTGTTTATAAAAACACCTTTAGAAGATGTAGACGTTAATGTCCATCCAAGTAAAAAGGAAGTTAGATTTAGTAATAAAAGCTTTATACATTCAATTGTTGTAAAAGCTGTGAAAGAAGCTCTTTTAAAACAAAGTACAGCTACTTCGATAAATATACCTGAAATTCAAAATAAACCAAATGAGATAAACAAAGATAATAGTAAAGTAAACACTAATCATGAGTATGACCATAATCAAAGAGAGATTAACTATGAAAAAGTTAATTTTACTAAAAATGACAGCAATAAAATTAAAGAAGGCATAGATTTTTTTATAAATACTGAAGAGACTAGTGAAAGGTTTGATGTTAGGCAAATAAAAGTATTTGATAATATATCAATATTAGGTCAAATACATAACTCTTTCATAGTTTTCCAAAATAGAAATGGACTAGGATTAATAGATCAACACGCTGCTCACGAACGAATTATATATGATAAGTTAACTAAACGTAAAGAGACATGGTATAAACAAAAGTTTGCAGTTCCTATGAAGCTATCTTTTACTAACTTAATATCAGATATAATAAGAGAATATATTTCTGAGTTAGAGATAGTTGGATTTGAAATTGAAACTTTTGGGAGAAATAGTTTTATTGTAAGAGCTATCCCTAATTTTTTGGTTAATAAACTTAATCATGGAGAACTTAAAGAGATATTGAGTGATATATTTAATAACAAGACTAAAATTGAAGATTGGTATGAGAAATTGTTGATTGATATTTCCTGTAAAGCAGCAATAAAAATAAAACAAAATTTAAACAAAGAAGAAATATTCAAACTAATCCAAGACTTAGCTATGTCTGATAACTGGCAATACTGTCCACATGGTCGACCAACAGTGTTAGAAATATCTTTTAGTGAATTAGAAAAAATGTTTAAAAGGACTTGATAGTATGAATAATTCCTTAATAGTAATCCTAGGACCAACTGCTAGTGGTAAAACTGCTGTTAGTATAGAGTTAGCGAAAAAGTTAAAAGGAGAAGTAATTTCTTGTGATTCAATGCAGATATATAAAGATATGGATGTGGGTACTGCAAAAGTTTCAGAGGAAGAAATGCAAGGAGTTCCACATTACCTGTTAGATATTATTACTCCTGATAAAGAATTTAGCGTAGCTGAATATCAACAACGTGCTTATGAGTATATTGATAAGATACAAAACAAACAGAAAACTCCACTTTTAGTCGGTGGAACTGGTTTATATATTAATTCTGTGGTTTATGGGTACCAATTTAGCCAAGAGGATATTGATTTTAGACTCAGAAATTCTCTAAAGCGAGGTCTTAAAAGATATGGTAATGGCTTATATTATTTAACACTGAAGAAAAAGTGCCCAGATGTAGCTAAAAAAATACACCCAAATGATACTAAAAGAATTTCAAGAGCATTAGAAGTTTATTTACAAACTGGTGAATGCTTAAAGACTAAGAAAAGCGAGAATAATCCACCAGATTATGATATTACCCTAATTGGCTTAAAAACAGACAGAAATACTCTTTATCAGAGGATTAATCAGCGAGTTGATAAGATGATAGAGAGTGGGTTAATTGAAGAAGTAAAGTATCTTTTAAGAAAATATGATTTAAGCAAAGTTGCTAAGCAAGCTATTGGATATAAAGAGGTCATTGATTATTTAACAGGAATATCAACTTATGATGAAATGATAAGGATTATAAAGAGAGAATCTAGAAGATATGCTAAAAGACAGTTAACATGGTTTAATAGGTTAGATAACATAAAGTGGTTTTTTCTTGATTCTAAAGATGAAGTTGAAAAAATTTCTAACGAGATTTATCAATACTTGCAGGATAATAACAATTAAACTAGAAGATATATACATAAATAATTAGGGGGACTGACCTTGAACAAAACTAACTTAAATCTACAGGACAAATTTTTAAATCAACTGCGTAAAGAAAACATTTTAACTACAATTTTTTTAGTGAATGGATACCAAATAAGAGGATTAATAAAATCATTTGACAGTTTTACAATTCTACTAGAAGTAGAAGGAAAACAGCAAATGGTTTACAAACATGCTATTTCAACAATAGTACCAACAAAGGATGTGCAATTATTTGATAGTGAACAAATTTAAGGAGCGATTTATTGCTCCTTTTTGTGAGAAACAGAATGAATAAATTTTATGAAAAGTCTAAAGAGTTTGTTGTAAACATTGAAAGTCAAATAAAAGATATATTTGTTCGTTACGAAGATATAGCTTTTCACAACCAAAAAAAAATATTGTCTGCTTTCATTAACAATAATGTATCTGATAATCACCTAAATGGTAGCACGGGTTATGGATACAATGACATAGGTAGAGATACACTAGATAAAATTTATGCAGAGATTTTCAATGCTGAAGCAGCAGTAGTTAGAGGTCAATTTGTATCTGGAACGCATGCAATATCAGCTGTTTTGAATGGGTTATTGTTTCCTAAAGATGAAATAATTTTTGCAACAGGCAATCCTTATGACACACTACATAAAATCATAGGTTGGACTAGTAATTCATCACATTCTCTAATAAATAAGGGTGTAAAAGTTTCATCAGTTGAACTAGAAAATAATTCTATTGACATTGAAAGAGTATTAGAGTTAATGAATGACAAAACCAAAATTATACACTTTCAGAAATCAAGAGGATATACTAAACGTAATACATTTTCCAACATAGAGCTAGAAAGGGCTTTTAAAAAGGTTAAGTCTAAAAACAAGGATATAATAATATTTGTTGATAATTGTTATGGTGAGTTTGTTGAAAAAACAGAGCCACTTGAGCATGGAGCAGATATTTTGGCAGGTTCATTGATAAAAAACCCAGGTGGGGGATTAGCTTTATGGGGTGGTTATATTGCTGGTAAAAAACAATTAATTGCCAGCATATTAGATTATGCAATTGCTCCCGGAATAGGTGCAGATATGGGAGGAACTCAAAATATAATTAGATCTTTTTATCAAGGTCTATTTATATCTCCAAGCATAGTTAAGCAGTCTTTAAAGGGTGCAATTTTAATGAGTGAAACAATGAAAAGATTAGGTTTTGAAGTAAGTCCAGATACTAAAGATCAGAGATTTGACATTATTCAGTCTATAACTTTTAATGACAAAGAAGTATTACTTGAGTTTTGCAAGGGAATTCAAAACAACTCTCCAATTGACTCAATGGCTACACCTATTCCAAGTATGTTGCCAGGATATGCTACGCCAGTAGTAATGGCTGCTGGAACCTTTATACAAGGGGCTTCAATAGAATTGTCAGCAGATGCACCAATTAAAAAACCTTACACAGTATATGTGCAAGGTGGCTTGACTTATGAGCATATAAAAATTGCAATTATTAAAATAATAGAACGCTTTTTAAAAAATGAGATAATAAATTTTTAATTTAAATATATCTAAATATTGCTACAACTTTTCCTAAGATTAAGACTTCTGTGGTAATAATGGGTGAGTAGCTTTCGTTTTCAGGCTGTAACCTAATGTACTTTTTCTCTTTGTAAAAAGTTTTTACAGTTGCTTCATCACCTAGTAAAGCTACTACTATGTCACCATTTTCAGCACTATTTTGTTTTCTTACTACAACATAATCTTGATCATGAATACCTTTTTCAATCATACTATCTCCATTAACTTGTAGCATGAATAGTGTATCTTTCTTTACTAAATGATCTGGCAAGGGAAAGTAATCTTCTATATTTTCACTAGCTAAAATAGGGGCACCAGCTGTTACTCTTCCTATTATTGGAACTTTGCAAACTCCAGAATTTTGGAGTTGTAAGTCTTCGTGTAAGACTTCTATAGCCCTTGGTTTTGAAGGATCTCTTCTGATATATCCTTTATCTTCTAACTTAAGAAGGTGATTATATACAGTTGCACTAGACTTTAGACCAACATCTTTACATATTTCACGAACAGATGGGGGATAACCATTGTCTTTAACTGCAGAACAAATGCAATCATAAATTTGTCTTTGTCTTTTAGTTAAGGTTTCTTTCAATTAAATCACCACTTCTTAGTTTTCTTTATTATAGCAAGATATTTTAAGTCTTGTCAAAACAATTGTTTGCATGGAGGAAAAAAATGTTTAATATAGTATTAGTAGAACCCGAAATACCCCCAAACACAGGTAACATTGCACGAACATGTGCTGTTACTGGTGCTAGATTACATTTAGTTAAACCACTAGGATTTTCAATAGACGATAAACATCTAAAACGGGCAGGATTAGATTATTGGGATTTAGTGAATGTTGTAGTCTATGATTCACTTGAATCTTTTTTAGAAAAACATAAGAACGATAACCTTCATTTCGCCACAACAAAAATGGGTAGAATCTATTCTGATGTAAAATATAAAGAGAATGACTATATTCTTTTTGGCAGTGAAACTAGAGGAATAAAAGAATCTGTATTAAAGACAAATTTAGACAGATGTATTACAATTCCAATGCTTCCCACTTTAAGGTCATTAAATTTATCAAACGCAGTGGCCATTGTTTTATATGAAGCTTGGAAGCAAATTGATTTTAAGACTGAAGGAGTGATTTTAAATGATTAGATTAGTAGCAACAGCTTTTAATGATCTTCCCGTAGCAGCGGGTAAAATTAGAGAAATCTTAGAAGATGAAGGAGAGCTATCAGTAATACCGTTACCTTTTCATAGTTTAGAAGATAAAGAAAAGCCATTATGGTTTGATAAGATAGAAACAGCAGATGCATTTTTAATAAGGTCAGGTATTGTTGATAGATGGTTAATCAACCAAATGAAAAACTGTAAAGTAATATCTCTCCATGGAGTAGGAGTAGACCAAGTTGATGTAGATTACTGTAAGAGTAAAGGAATAATTGTAACAAATGTTCCTGGAGGAAATGCTAATGCAGCAGCAGAGTTAACAATTGGAATGATGTTAGATTCATTAAGAGGTATAAGCAAAGCAAACTTGGAAATGAAAAACGAAGAATGGGAAAAGGGAAAAAAAATTGGTAACGAATTAGGTTCTAGTAAGGTTGGCATTCTAGGAATGGGAAATATTGGTAGTAAAGTTGCTTCATTATGTGAAGCATTTGGTGCAGAAGTAGCTTTTTATGATAAATATTCAAATAATACTAAATATAAGTCTATGGAATTTAATGATTTACTCAAGTGGTGTGAAATTCTAACAATTCATGTACCACTTAATGACTCAACTAGGAGTTTAATTTCTCTAAAAGAGTTAGAATTGTTAGGACCAAACGGCATAATAGTAAATGTTGCTAGAGGTCCAATAATAAACCAAAAAGATTTAACTTATGCTTTAAATAATAAATTAATCAAGTGGGCTGCATGTGATGTTTTTGACAGTGAGCCACCTAATTTTAATGACGTATTATTCAGCTTACAAAATACAACACTAACACCTCATTTAGGTGGTTCTACTTATGAGTGTTTAGACACAATTGCAACAATTACAACTGAAGATATCTTAAAAGTTTGTAAAGGTGAAAAACCAAATAACCCAGTATATTAAGGATGAAAGAAAATGAAAAAGAGAATTCTTGTTTGTGAAGATGATAAATCTATTCAAAAGTTGTTGGAATATAATCTTTCAAAAAACAATTACTATGTGACAATAACTGAGACAGCAGAAGAAGCTCATCAAGAAATAAAAATTAATTCTTATGATCTAATAATTTTAGATATTATGTTACCTGGGATGGATGGTTTAGAGTTTTGTAAATTAATTCAAGAAGAGTATAAAATACCTATAATTTTTTTAAGCGCAAAAGACGAAGAGATAGATAAAGTTCTAGGTCTTGAATTGGGTGCAGATGATTACATTACAAAGCCATTTGGGATCAGAGAGCTATTAGCTAGAATCAAAGCTGTGTTAAGAAGAGTAGATAAATCAGAGCAAAAACAAGATGAAATAATTAAAATAGGAAGAATGGAAATTCAGCCTTTGTCAAGAAAAGTTTATGTCGATAGTGAGGAGAAAGAATTTACTTCACTAGAATTTGATTTATTAACTTACCTAGCCAAAAATAAAGGTAATGCTTTGCATAGGCATGACATTATGGATAAAGTTTGGGGTACAAACTTCATTGGTGATACTAGAATCATAGATGTACATATTAGTCATATTAGAGATAAATTAGAACTTACTAGTAATGAAAAAGGATATATTGAAACAGTTAGAAGTATAGGATATAGAATGAAATGAAAAAAGTGAAACTAAAGTGGCAAATAATAGCGATTACAACTCTAGTTGTTATTATTCTAACAATATTTATTAGCTATATGACAAATAATAATTTTAGGGATTATTATATTCAATCACTCATTGATAATATGGATCAAAACAATAAGTTAATAGGTGAACACATTCTTAGTAACAATAACTATTTAGAGGAAATAGAAGCGGAAACTGAAAACCATGCAAAAATTACTGACTCTAGAGTAACTATTATTAATTTAGATGGAAAAGTTTTAGCTGATTCTAGCTATGAAAAAGTAAGCGAAATGGATAATCATATCGATAGGAAAGAAGTAGTAGAAGCTATACGAAGCGGTACAGGACACGCATTACGATATAGTAATACTTTAAAATCTAACATGTTATATTATGCATATATTTTAGAAGAAGAGAGTAATCCTGCTTTAATTATTAGAACTGCTATACCCTTAACGCGAATAGAGAACTATTTACAATCACAGTTTTATAGGATTTTAATAGCGACACTTATTGCTTTAATTACTTTAGTTATTATTAATTCTTTATTGATTTCTAAATTATTAAGCCCTATAGAGAAAGTGCAAAATGCATTTAAATCATTAAATAAAGGTAATTATGATATATATCTTAGTAAAGAAAATAGCAGTTTAGAAGCTCACAATTTAATAAAATCTTTTAACAACATGTCAACACAAATAAAAAATAACATTGATGAAATAGTGAAACGCGAATTAGAGTTAAATACACTTATTAAATCTATGAATAGTGGTTTACTCTTTATAGATAATGATGAAAAAGTTAAATTAATCAATCCCAAAGCTAGAGAATTTCTTGAATACAATGATAAAGAAGGTATCCATTACATAAAGATATCAAGAAAGCCATCTATCAGCAATAATATTGAAAAATCTTTTGTTAATAAAGAATCACTAAATAAAGAAATTGAAGTTTATGATAATAATCTAAAAAGATATTTTCAACTACTTATTAATCCATTATTTAAAGATGATAATTTCATGGGTTTAATAGTTTTATTATATGATATAACGGATATTAAAATCTCTGAGAAAGCAAGAAGCGATTTAATTGCTAATGTTTCTCATGAATTGAAAACACCCATAACTTCAATAGCTGGATTTATAGAAACTATCAAAGAGATGGATCCTGCAGATCCTAAGGTTTTCGAATTTTTGAATATTATAGAAAAGGAAAGTGAAAAGCTAAAACGATTAGTCCAAGATTTATTAGAATTAGCAAAACTTGAATCAAAAAACTTTAAGCTCAAGAAAGAATATGTTAAATTAGACAATCTCTTTAATTCAATATTGAAAGTATTGCAACCAAGAATTGCCCAAAAAAGTTTAGTGGTAAATACACAGATTGAAAAGGATTTTAAAATTTATTCAGATCCATTAAGATTGGAGCAAATATTTTATAATATTATTGATAACGCTATAAAATATTCTAATCAAAATGGAAAGATATTTATAAAAGCTCATAATGAAAATAACCACGCTTTTATAAGTATTAAAGATACAGGGATAGGTATAGAAAAATCGAAAATTAGCAGAGTAACTGAGCAATTTTATCGTGAAGAAGAAAGTAGAAGCAAACTAGTAACAGATGGTTATGGTCTGGGTTTAGCTATTGTCAAAAATCTAGTTGATTTACTTGATGGAGAGCTTGAAATTATTAGTGAATATAATAAAGGTACTAATGTCATAATAAAACTTCCAAAAGTTGATGTTTAACAATATCTTAACAATAATTAACAATAACTAAATTATTAATCAGTTTTTTTTTGATATATTGTAAACAAGTCAATGTGCTAATTAGTTAAGAAGTAAGAAATATGCTACTATCTGCATGATTTCAGAATTAAAATAATAATAGAAATTGGTAGGAGTGATGATATGACAACTGCTTTTAGAACCAAATTAAATAAACTATATAATAAACTACTTAAAATGGCAGGAATTGTTGAAGACACAATTCAATTATCAGTAGAAGGTCTTAGAACACTAGATGCAGAAATAGCAAAAAAAGTTATTGAAGATGATGATATTGTAGATGATTTAGAGTATGAGTTAGAAGTTGAATGTTTATCGCTTCTTGCTACACAACAACCCCTAGCTAAAGACCTACGTTTAGTAGGAGCTACTCTTAAGGTAATTACTGACTTAGAGAGAATTGCTGACCATGCTGTGGATATAAGTAAAATTACACTATCACTACAAGGACAAAAACTTATAAAACCACTGATAGACATACCAAGAATGGCAGAATATGCAGTAAAAATGCTCCATGAAGCTGTGACTGCACTAATAAATGAAGATTTAGAGTTGGCTAGGAAAGTAATTGATGATGATGATTTCTTAGATAATATCAACAAACAAATTTTTCACGAGTTGTTAATATTAATGATTGGGGATCCGAAAATTATAAGTCAATCTATGCAACTTCTTATGGTATCAATGTATTTAGAGAGAATAGGTGATCATGCTACTAATGTTGCAGAATGGGTCTATTATATAGTAGAAGGTAAGAAGCCTAAAATCTAAATAGTTCAAAGAGGTAACTAAGGTTATCTCTTTTTTTTTTAGCTAATTCAGTTAAAAAAGTGGATTTAGTACAGTTTGTTGGACACCAAAAAGTTAAATGGTAAAATAAAATCATCAAGGAGTGGTGTCCAATGTCTAGGTATTCACAAGAGTTCAAAGAAACAATAGTAGAGTTGTATCATAGTGGTCAATCAGTAGCAGACCTCCATCGCGAATATGGCGTAACAAGAGTGACAATATATAACTGGATAAAAGAGTTTAGCAACATTTCAGAAGAAGTAGAAATAACTCCTGCTGAACTAAAAAAAATACAAAAAGAGAATGAGCGTCTTAAGATGGAGATTGAAATCTTAAAAAAGGCTATGGCCATCGTGTGTCATGAAAACAAGAAATAGTTATGCTATGTAAGTGATGGAGGTAGGCCCTCCGGAATCGCTATATAGGTAGAGATTCCAAATCACCCTAAGGTGCTATTGATAAAAGCAATGGTGCTGAGCGTTAGGGGAAAAGGTTAAAAGAAATTAATCAGATATGTGCTATAAAGATGAACGAAAGTGAACCATTGATTACGCTTCGAAATGCCTTAGATACCATCAAAAGCAAGTTGGATGGCTACTTGTGAAAAAAAAAAAACTTAGAGGAAACCTATTTACTGTCTAAGTGGTGGTCGGAGTAAAGGTGGCATGAATATAGCATAGGCACTTATGTGGAACATGAGAACCTACGACTTTGATATTAAGGGAAAAACTACAAGTAAAGAACTTACGAGAGTGAAAGTACCAAAGCAAAGTATAGGGGCGGAACAGCTCGTAGTAGTGATGAAATTGCTGTAATGGCAAAAGAGCGAAGGAGCTGTATTATCTAGCTCGATGAGTTAGTCAACCAGAATTGGGAGGAACTAAATGCAAAGAGTAAAGTCATTCGACATTTCAAAAAGACAAGTATATGAAGCATATAAAGCAGTTAAGGCAAACCGAGGCTCTGCAGGGGTAGATAAAATAACTCTTGAAGAATTCGATAAGAACCTTAGCAACAATCTTTACAAACTGTGGAATAGAATGGCTTCAGGAACATATTTTCCAAAACCTGTAAAAGCGGTAGAAATACCAAAGAAGAATGGTGGTGTACGTATTTTAGGTATACCAACAGTTGAAGACAGAATAGCTCAAATGGTTGTTAAAAACTCATTTGAAGATAAGGTAGATCCATATTTTCTCAAGGACTCATATGGTTATCGACCAGGTAAATCTGCACATGATGCAATAGAGGTAACGAGGAAAAGATGCTGGAAGTCAAACTGGGTCTTAGAATTTGATATCAAAGGATTATTTGATAATATTGATCATTCACTTTTGATGAAAGCAGTTAAGAAGCATACAGAAAGTAAATGGGAGATATTATACATTAAGCGATGGCTTAATGGTGAAGTGAAGAATATAGATGGAAAAGTAGTTACAAGGGAAGTAGGAACTCCACAAGGAGGAGTTATTAGTCCAGTACTAGCAAATCTTTTTCTTCATTATGCTTTTGACAAATGGATGGACAGAAGGTTTATAAATAACAAGTGGTGTAGATATGCAGATGATGGAATAATTCACTGCAGCTCAATGCATCAAGCAAAGTATATTCTAAAAGAATTAATGTCTAGAATGAAAGAATGCAAACTGGAAATACACCCAACAAAGACTAAGATTATTTACTGTAAAGATAGTAACCGAAAAGGAACTTATGAGAACATAGAGTTTACATTCTTAGGATATACATTTAGACCAAGGAAAGCGAAAGCTAAAGATGGAACTTCTTTTACTAGCTTTTTACCAGCAATATGTAATAAAGCTAAAATGCATATCAAAAGGACTATTAAGAGCTGGAGATTGCTATATCAAACAAATAAAAGCTTGAAAGAGCTCTCAAAGAAGTATAATAGTGTAATCAGAGGATGGTTAACATACTATGGGAAATTTGGAAGGGCAGAGATTGCTAAAGTCATGGAACATGTAAATTTACACTTAGTAATGTGGGTCATGAGGAAACATAAGAAATATAAATATAAAAGAAAAAGAGCATCAGAATATTTATATACAATTGCTAGATATACCAAAAACTTGTTTTATCACTGGGATGTAGGTATAAAACCTATGACTAGATAATAGGAGCCGTATGACATGAGAGTGTCACGTACGGATCTGTGAGAGGCTTAAAGTGAAATTCTTCAGGTCTACTCGACTTCGCGAAAAAGTAGATAACAACGACGTTGTTTCCTTGATAAATCAATTGAAAA
>JBKHBO010000006.1:0-48604 GCA_046542315.1 Clostridia bacterium | reverse complement strand
AAATCTTTAGCAAATTTAAAATCTGTATTAGTGTTATTATTCACTTTATCCCCTCGTAAAGCAAGTATATTTTCTAAACCTTCACTCTTTATTCTAGCAACATTTTTTTCTACTTGATCATATGTCGAATTAATGCAGGTAAGATGAACTAAAGCTTCAGTATCATACTTATTCTTAATTGCACTTGCCAACCTAATTGTATAATCTGTGCTATTTTGCTCTCCTGCAGCTCCGTAAGTTACACTTAAAAAACTTGGTTTTAACTCTGCTAATTGCTCTGAAGCCTTTACAACTGATAAAAAATTCTCTTCTCTTTTTGGAGGAAACACTTCAAATGAAACTATAACTTTTTCATTTTTAAAAATATCTTTTATATACATGTTAATAATCCCTTTCTCTAAGTTTTATGTCACCCCATGCTCCTAGATATCCATCTATTATTATAATAATTCCTTTAATATACTTGTCTTCTTTTGCTTCTAATAAAACTCTTTCAATATCAATTTTTGTTTTAACTTTGTTGGCATAAGCTGTCGCGCCAGCATCTGCATATATCGCATTATCTGCCTTTATCACAACAGCATCACTATTACCCAAACTTTGAGAATGACCCAACTTTCTTGAAGAAGTGCAAATAGAGAGTTCAGTTCCTGTTGGGTTTATTTCAATATTAAGCCTATCTTTGTAGATATTGTCTTCAGTATAGAGGTTTATAAATCTTTTTGAAGTAGTATATATATAAAGGTCTCCACCATTCTCAATTATTACTTCCTGATTGGCTTTCTTGATATATCTTCCTAAGTACAAAGCAACTGCACCAGCGACTGCTGCCATAGGGCCTACTTCATAGTGGTTTGTAGCACTTATCATGTCTTTTGCTATTTTCGAAAACTTATTATCCATCCTTATTGGTTCAAAACTTGTCAAAAAATCATTATTTAATTTAATCGCATCTATAATTTCTTGTCGACACTTTTGCAGGTATTTCCTAACTTTCTGTACATCTATCTTTTTAGTAAATATTATTAAGTCACTCTCATCTAAACTAATATGATATTTGTTTAAATTATTCGCCCTCATCCTATCTCTATATAGCCTTGGTTGATACATATTAATTCACTACCATTTTTTTTACACTTTTATTCCTTGAAAAAAGCTCAATCGGCTCTTGAAGCAAGAAATTTCCTTTTTGCATTTCTTTTACTAACTCTGCTTCAAGTTCTTTAGCAACTTTTGTGTTTGAAAGATTATATGTTTTTACAATTTTTCCATTAACATTTACAAAACCTTTATTTAATTGCTCATAAGTTACCTCTTTTATCACTCTTTTAGGATTTGTTGAATAGTCAACTATTTGTGTAGTTATTTCTTTGTTACTCATAACTACTTGTGCTAGAAGATTTTCATCTAAAATTGGTATAGGAATAGCTATCCCTACGTTTAAAGAAACTCCATAGTTTTTCAAGTAGATTGGTTTTAAATATTTTGCTTTCATATCTTTTAAATCGCCTATAGTTGCAATAGTACCTGACGGTGTTTTTGGTATATTGAAGCTATTACATTCTTTTGCTGAGTCAAACTGAGTTCCATACCAAGAAACATAACCCTTAGCACCTGCTAAGTAAATTCTAGTTCCAATTCCAATTGTTCTAAATTGAGGGTCTTTTAATAATGGGCTCATCTGACCAGTTGTACTAAAATTAATATTATCCATATTTGCTTTTAACCTTCCCATATAAGTGTAAATATCTTTATCTGATGTGTTTATGGCCCCACTGTAATTTTGATAAGCATTTCTTGGATTATATAAATATGCCTCATTTAAATCACTTAATCTTATTCTTCTGTTTACATACCTACTAGGATAGCAATCACTTCCTTTAGAATATCCAATTAATTCAACCTCTTTACCGCTTACTAAATCAAAAATAACATTTGCTCCACCATAGTTAGGTTTTTTTTCATTTTGCTCAGTTGCTCCTATGTATGTATCTACTGCAGCTATGCCTGAATAAGCTAGCACTCCATTTAATAGTGTTTTAGATAACCTTATAGGTGGATCACTATGGCCAAAGTTTAAAAACGCTCCACTTGAACACATTGGACCAAAAGTTGCTGTTGTTACAATATCAATATATTCTGATGCTTTCTTTATTCCACTTTTTTTAGTAATATTTATAGCTTCTTCTACTGAAACAACAACTACCTCTCCTGTTTTAATCTTGTTATTAATTTCTTTGTATGTTTTTCTCATAATGGTGATACTCCTTTTCTATTAATTTTTCATGTAATTTCTCTATAGCATTTTTTGCTTGAACTTTACTTATAAGTATAGATATATTAATTTCTGAACACGAAATTAGCTCTATGTTTACATTTTCTTTATCTAAAACTTTTGCTACTTGTGCAGCTATTCCAGGTTGCCTAATCATTCCTAGTCCAATAACAGAAACCTTGACCAAATTACTCTTTTTTCCAATAACTTTATAATCATAATCTTTTGAAAATACTCTATCGATCTTATCTAACATTTCTTCTTTTATTACTAACTTTAAAATTCCCTGATCATATGTGAATAAGTCAATATTAATATCTTCCAAACTTATTAAATTAAGAGCTTGTGACAAGAGGTTATCTTTTGCTTCTCTCAATTTGATACACAAAATTGCTAAATCATTTTTGCTTACTACACCTGTAATTTTTTTCTCTTCCATTTTTCCTACCTCATTTATTTCTGTACCCATTACTTCATTAGAAGTTGAGTACAGTTTTATTTTAATATTCTTTTTAGCTGCTAATTCTACAGCCCTATTATTTATTACTTTTGCACCTGAACTTGCCATTTCAAGCATCTCTTGATATGATATTTTTCTTATCAAAACTGCCTTTATATTTTGGTTTGGATCTGTAGAATAGACACCCTCTACATCAGAATATATATTTACCTCATCCAAATTCAAACTAGATGCTATCGCTATAGCGGTTAAATCAGAGCCACCTCTACCTAGAGTAGTTATTTGATCATCTCTTGTTATGCCTTGGAATCCAGCCACAATTAAAACATCATACCCCTTAAGATATTTAACTAATACATTATTAGTGAGAGATTTAATCCTAGCATTAGTGTGATATGCATCTGTCGTTAGCTTTATTTGCGAAGCAGTTAATGATACTGCCTTTATGTTGATTGATTTTAGATGCATTGTTAATAAAGCTATCGATATTTGCTCTCCTGTTGAAATTAACATATCCATTTCCCTAGCATCAGGTTGTTTTTGAATTTGTTTAGCTCTTTTAATCAAATCATCTGTAACACCTTTTTGTGCTGATAGAACTATTATTAGCTTAGACATTTCTGAGTGTCTTTTAATAATATCACCAACGCGTTTTATACATTTATTATTTGCTATAGAAGAGCCTCCAAACTTCATTACTTTTACTTCCATAAAATCACCTCATTATTTTAAAAATAAAAATACTGCTCTCCGAAAAAGAAAGCAGTATAATAACCCTTGACTAACTCATCTTTCATTTCCGTAGAAATGCAGGATTTAGCACCACACAATTACTTGCAGGTTGCTGGGTTTCACAGGGCCAGTCCCTCCACCACTCTTGATAAGACTTTTATTTAATTGTTCGTATTATATCACCAAAGTAATATCCAATCAATAACTCTTTATTTTATTTTTGCTAACAAGACACTTTTCTTCTCTTTATAGGTACGACTATCTATAATTCTTTGATCATAAAGTGCATATAGCTTTTCTAATAATTCTAAAGCTTGGCCAGCATGAATTTTTTTCATCTTCTTGTTCATATCTAAAGTTTCTCTCTTTTCAAATTCAACATACTTTTTTTGAAAATCGATTACAGAAACATACCACCCTACAGGAACCCATACTCTTAAAGCATTATGTGAAGAATTAGCCCACCAAGCTCTGTATAAATATGCTGATTCAGGCAGTTTGAATCCAACTATTTCTTCTACTTTACTAAATGATAATTTCACTATCTTTCTATCGCACTTAAATAGGTATTCTTTAAGTCTTCTATATTTACTCAAAGTTATCATTCCTCCACTACACATAATCTTATCTTATTCACTAACTATTAGCTTTCAACTCATATATCACTTTTGGTGACAAAGCTATTTTGTCACCAATACTTACTTCTACACTTTTCCTTGGAGGTATTTTATCTCCATTAACATAAGTACCTAAAGATGACTCTAGATCAACTAAAAAAATGCCTTTATCTTTTTTGACAAATTTTAGATGCAAAGGATCTACTTCTTTAACCTTTTCATTGAGGCTGTACTTTAATAAGCTCTGCTCTTCGCCCTTTTTACTTCTTCCTACAAGAAATGTATCATCAAAAAAATCTAGTGTTATTTTTTTGCTTAGTTTGAATCTAGTATCATTATTCTTTAGATGTAAATAATACTTGCTTTCTTTTATATTTTCTTGATATAAATCTATAGACTCACTAACCACAACAGGATCAGATTGAAAGAGCCATGAAAAAAAGCTGTTCTTCTTTTTTACTTTTTTCTGCTTCTTACCTTTTTTATTATCTTCTATGATATTTTCTTCAGTAGACATCTTCAGTTGACTCTGAAGAACCTTTTGCAATTTGTATGGATTAAAGCTTGGCTTAACCATTTCTTGAAGTAAGTGAATTTTAAGTTTATCACCCTCTACTATATTAATCTTCTCAATTATATATAGCAGTAAATCTTTTAACCCACTGCTATTCTCAATTTCTTTTATTGGTATATATATTAATTGCAACTGTTTGTCAATATTGTCATAAAACACATATTTCTTATCAAATAGAAACTTCTCTGATTCTAGAAACCAATACTTGCAATTACATAATAAATTGCAAAGTTTTGATAAGACTTCAATAAAGTCCTTTGCACTCATGTCCTCGTCAATCATTTCAAGCTTTTCAGTGTTTGAAAAATTGTATTTTACTAAAATTTCATCTTTGTTATAAATTACAGCGAAAGGTAAAATGTTATTTGGTCTATCATATTCTATCACTTTAAGAGCTACATTATCCACTTCATCTTTATCAATATATATACTTATAAAATTTCCTCCACTATCAACTAACTCACTAATTGAAAAAAAACTACTCATTTTTCACCTCCTATCAATCGAATATCCTTAACAGATCTTTATATCTATCAAGAAGAACAAGTTTACTCGTATCTTCTTGTAACAAGCTCACACCATTATAAAAGTCAGTCACTTTTTTATACTTGCAAGCTATCACTATACTATTATTGTTATCTATAAACCCCCAGAAGCCGGCTTCTCTAACTGCCGCTAGCTTATTAACAAATGAATTAGCCTCTTCATAAGCATAGTCAATTCTGACTTTGCCGTCTAAATCTATAAATCCCCATTCATAGTCAGCATTCATAACAGCCGCAAACTTATTTTCATCAAAGAAAGCTTTAACTCTTTGAAATGGTCCCGCTATTTTTTTGCCTTTAATATCATATAGAAAGTATTGATCATCTGTCTTAGCAAAAAACCTTTTACCAACTGTAGCTTGGCCAAGTGCATTTGTTACCACTTCTTGATATCCATAAAGAATTTCTTTATCTCTTGCGTTTATTACGCCCCAGTAATCATCTTTTTTAAATGGTGCATAACCATTAGCAAAAGAACCTAAGTAGTCCTTTTTTTCACATAACACATTGAATTCACTGTCAACAAACACCCATTCTTCATCTATTTTGATTGAAGCTCTTGAATCAATAAATGGAAGAACATCTTCTACTTCTTTATCCAAAAAAGAGATTCTTTGCCCATTTTTATTAATAAAATATGACTTTGAATCTAAAACTACTATTGCCAATTCATCAATAAAAGGAGTCGCCCTTTCAAAGATAGGATCAATTATCCATTGACCTTTTTTATTCATATATCCCCATTTTTCTTCATACTCTGCAGTAATAAGATTTGTAGAATATTTTATTCTAGTTACTTTGGAAGAGATTATAGATCTTTTAGATAATAAAGAAGACAATGCTTGTTTTACTTCTATGTTATCTTCTTTTGGGTACGACTCTAATAAGCTTACTGCTTTTCCCAGTTCATTGTTTTCTTCAAGCACACTTGCATAGAATAAATATGACTCTTTACTGTAATTAACGTCAAACTTTTCTTCGATGGTACTTATTGCTTTGCTTATCATTCCTTCTTTTAAGAAGATTTTTGCTAAAATTAATGATGCCTCCTCATTAAATTGGCCATTAAAAGATAATGCTTTTTCTAAATTTTTCTTTGCTTTTATATATAACCCTTCCTCTAAATCTTTTTTAGCTATCTCCGTATACTTATGCTGATATTCGTCAACGTAAGATTGATAAGAAATGATGTTCCATAAACATATTAAAAGTATTGTGCAAAAGAAAATAATCAAACAAAGTTTTACTCTTTTATATTTGAACTTAACCACTCCATAAAATCATAGTTGCTAACAAAACAGAAGGCCCTAAAGGGATCTCTCTCTTATTAAAAGTAATGTGAAATATTATATTAATTATCCCTGTTAAAATTAAGACTTGAATTACTCCAACTCCCAAATAAAGACCTAAAGTGCTTATTAATTTAATATCTCCTCCATAGAAAATTTCCTTATTATAATAATAAATCGAAATCAATATCAAACCTATAATAATGAAAATAACCAATCTACTTATTAAAATATTCAAATCAACTATCACTAAAAAGTCAATAATCATAGCCCCTATTAAATAGTTTGGGATTAACTTGTAGTTAAGATCTATAAATGCAATAAGTATAAGATACATCAATAAAAGTATGTGCACATCTATATTTAATGCAACTATTATATAAGATTTTAATAAAAAGAAAGAACTTAAAATCATATACTTAATTATCATAACTGGAATTACCATAAGCTAGCTTAAGCTGGATACTTAAGTCATATTCATCTTCATACTTGCTTTTCACTTTATTCATTTTACGCAATTTGTCTTGTTCTATATTCTCCGGTATTATTACTATTATTTTTTTTACAAGTTTACTATCTCTAAGACTAATGTTTCTTTTCTTTCCGAATTTACTCTCTATAACAATCTCATTTAAATCTAAAACTTTTTTAGAATATGTGTTTATATGCTTTAACAAAATACTACTAAACTGATCTAAGTCATTAGTTTTTCTAAATGGATCAAATGATGTTATCCTATAAAGCTTTAGTAAAGAGTTTTTATATTCAGCTCCATGTATCCCTGTTATATCTGGCACTTTAAAACTTATACTTTTCATTTCCTGGGAAATAATAAACTTGCCTCTCCACCAGTAATCTTTAGTGTTCCAAACAGAACTGTCATTATCATCTGTGATGGAATTACTTATAAATGCTCTAGTTTTTGATGATGCAGTAGAACTAATTGTTGTATTAATCAAAAACGGAATCTGTATTTCTATATTATAGTTAACTATTAAATCAATCTCACCTTGAGCTTTAAATAGCTCACTCTTACTTAGATCTATCAAACCTATTTCAATAAATGGGTTTGACAATTCAATATTATCAATGTATCTGTTAAGCAATTTTTCTGCTACATACTCACCTGAGGTATTTACTAGATATTCAATGCTATTTTCTAAAAAAAACTCTGATAAATCATTTTTTAAAATTTTTGGATTTTCAAACCAGATTAAAGTCTGATTAAAGTTTGCTTGTAGCTTCGTAATTCCTTTTCTTATGTCTAACCAACTTGCATCTGTCTCACTATCAACAGCTCTCTTTGCAACTCGGATTATATCATCTAAGTCTTTATAAACTTTATCAATCTTATTATCTGGTTGGTTGAATAACAAGTGCTCGATTTCAAAAGCTGAAAATGTATGAGCATATCTAGAAAATTCTATTGCAGTCATGTCACACCCATGTTGCATCAGCATTTGCAATTGTATAACATCGATCATAACAAGAAATGAAGCTAAGAATAAGACAACTAAAACTATACTAATAAGAGCTTCTAAAGTAATAAATCCATCTTTAATATTGATAATCCCCTTCTTCTACTACTTTTAACTTTAGTAGATTGAATTTATTAAACATGCTATAAGTACCATCTATTTTCACATTCACGCATTGATATAGTTTTGAAAAGTCTAATAAATCTTCGTTATTTTGCATATTATTTAATTGAATAAGATCTCCAACTCTTTTAGTTATACTTTCCTCTTTACTAAAAAAGATTAAAATAGATAGATAATTATTATAATCTAAACCATTGTCGCTATCCTTTATATTGAAATCAAAATTTCCTTTATAGATTTTTCTCAAACTATTAATACTTAAGTTCCAGCTATCTCCATCCTTTAGAAAAGGTACTTTCTTATTTTTAATCATTCTGTGGTAGTCGATATTCGCTTCAGTTACAGCAATAGTAGATATCAGCACAATCTTTATTATTGGAGTTAATATTGGATTTATAGAAGAAAAAGTAAGTGAAAATTCGCCTATGAAATTCATCATCTCGGGATTTGTCAAAATATATTGTAAGTTAGAAGCGGTTCTAAGCGCTATAATCTTTTTTTTAGTTGTCTTTATATTATCTTCATTAGAATACTTACCATTTAATATATATTCCATCTCACTCTTATTGAAAAAACTCTCACTCACTTTTTCCGTAGTATAGCAATTAAAAAGTTCATTTATATAATCAACCATAATTACTTTAGAGAAAGTTTTATTCACTAAATCTTCACTATTTAGCTCATTCTCGTAATTATTTGAGTATAATTTCTCTGCATTCTCTGCATTAATTGTTTTAGTATTAAAATCTAAATCTTCACTACCAAAAATACTCTTCAAATTTGAAATTAAGTCTTTAAAATCAGTATCATTACCAAGTGCTTCTTCTATCTCATTTTGGTATATATTCAAGCTATTAAACTCAGTATTAGTTAAACTTATATAACTGATTATTCTTAAATCACTAGATAAATCTTTAACCCACTCTAAATTAAAACGTTTAAGCTGTTCATAATTTATCTTTTTTGTAGATCCATCCTCTTGGACTAATATATCTAAATTATCCAATTCTTTGATTATATCTTTCGATTTTTCAAGATTGATTTTTACTTTTGTTTTCAGCTCATTGTCGTTTATTAAGTTATTAAACTCTTTCGAGTTATCTATTATAATTTTAAGATTTTGATTCTCTGAATTGCTCTCTAGTTTATAAAACTGTTCACTCAGATTCTTAATCTCATTTACTTTGCTCTCAAGAGTTCTTATTTTCAATAAAATATTATTAAGAATATCTGAATAGCCCTTATAATGATTGCATATACTATCAACTTCTTTAGAAATATATTTAGCAGAACTTACTATATTATTGATTTTTGAGTCAATTTCTAGCTCAGTATCTTCTTGAGGTTGGTTTCTTATTTCATTTATAATATTAACTATATATGTCTCTTCTTTATTTATTTCTGCAACAAAATCATCGTATAGATTGCTATGCCTATTACGAAAAGCTATTAGCAAATTATTTAGGGATTCATAATCTTCAAGTACTTCTTCATATAATTCAGCTATAGTTTTAAATCCTGATAACACGTCTTCATTATTTTCATTTTTTTCTCTACTAAGTATTGCAGAAATTAATTTTTTTGAAGAGTTATAGATAAATCTATTGGTTTGATAACTAATAATTGAATTTTTTAAATTATTTACAGATATCAAGCTTTTTGAATATTTCATATCAAAGTGGTTTACTCTAAAAGGAGGTTGGTTGACTTCATTGATAAACCTAGTCTTTTCCTTGTTATTTAACGACCCATCAGTTGCTAATACCCCATAATTATTAAATAGTTCTTTATCATATTTACTTAAAATTGAGTTTGCTATTAATTTAGCATCGCCACTCAAGTTAGCTTCGAATTGATGATATTTTGAAATACTCACTATAAGTGAAAGCCCTATAATTATTGGGATTAGTATCAATACTAAAAATATTGAGATATATCCTCTCTGATTCATCTGCTTTCCCAAGCCCAATCAATCTCATCAAAAAGATTTTTATTTATCCCAATATCTATCAAAATATCTTTAAGCAGCTTAATATTACTTAAAACATCTCTTGCTCTTGCAACATAACTAACCATAAAAACTGATATATCTTCTTTTATAGCTCCATTGATAGTAGATAACTCTACAGAGTCATTGATTTTATTTTTATCTGTAAATACTGCAAGGCTTTTATTATTTACATCTTCATTCAAATGTTGTATCATCTCACTTTGTTTTTTAATAATGTTAGCTTTATCAACAGATATGAAAAGTATGGAGATTATTATTAATAAACAAATTGGTATATAAACAGCAAACTCAACCAAAACACTGCCATCTTGAAATTTCATTGTATATGATTTGTTGAGTTCCTAAACTGGATGAACAAGTCCTCAATCCATGCTTTCAGTCCATCAGAAACTAATACTGCCAGCATTACTGCAATCAATATAATTAAAACTGAAGCTACTATAGGTGATACTCCTTTTTGATCTTTCATAAACTCCTTGATTTTCAAAATATAAAACATGTTTTCCTCCCCTTACATAATACTCATAAATACTGGCACAATAACTATCAGCATTATACCCACAAACACCATAGTTAAAGGCAACAGTAACTTTGCATCCGCTACTTCGCTTTTCTTCTTTGCTTTGTTCAATCGATTAAACTGTAATTCTATCCTCAATGATTCTAACTGTTGCAAAAAGTTATCACTACCTTGTATTTGTGCTTGTGTTATTATTCTAAAGAAGTAAATAAGCTCTTTTAGTTCATATAGCTTAATGAATTCTTTTCCAGCTTCAATGTATGTTTTTCCTTCCATAACTTGAGAATATATATTAGCTAGTTCTTTTTGTAAAAACTCATTATCTTCTTTAATGATGTGCTTAAATGATTGAGATAAAGTTAAACCCGCATTGCATAGCAGGTTAAGTTTTAATACTATTTTTGGCAATTCTTTTTTTATAATCAACATTCTTCTTTTTTTTAGCTGTATCAAGTTATCAACTGGTATATAAATTGATATTAGTGCAATAGATATAATAATTAGATATACTATTAAGCTAAGATTTTGTTTTCCAGCTCTTAAATAGAAAATAGCAATTGCAGATCCAACAAAATTTCCTAGAAATAACTTCTTTATAGCTTCAATAAGAAATTTTAAATAGAAAATTTCTGATTTATTTTTGCTTTTGTACTTAATATAGAAGAGTCTAATTAAATTTTTTTTAAAAACATGGATAAATGAGAAAACTTTTATGGTCAATAGCTTATAGTAAGAGCTATCAATTAAAATAACAAGCCTGCTGAATTTTACTTTTGTGTAAATATTGAGCAACACATTTTTCTTGCTTATTTTTATAATCTTATCTTTTGTAAATGTGTTGTTCTTAGTTTTTAGTGCTAGTATCTGAAGAGATTTAACCAATTCTATATCTTTAGGGTTAACCAGTACTATTCCAAGTATTTGAAATACTAGTATGAGTAACAATATAAGTGAAAAAACAACATTAATAATCATACGTCTTTTTTAAGATTCTTTGTGCAGTAAAAATAGATAAGACAAAAATAATTAAAGCTGTTGTCATAGTAATTCTTCCTACTAAATTGTTATACAACAAATTGCAATATAAAGGATAGAATAATCTAAAAAATAGCATCAATACAACAGGAAAAATACTTAACAAAACTATTTCAATTTTCTTCTCAACTAATATTGAATCTATCTCCATGTTCTGTTTTTGTGTGTCACTTATCAGCTTTATGTTCTTTTTCAACACAGAGCTTAACTCATCAGAGTTTTTTGAAGCATACTTATATATATCACAAAAATTTGCAATACTCTCTATTTCCATATTTTTAGAAAAGTCTAGTAGAGCTTTATCTAGCCTAACATTGTTATTAGTTTTTGATAAAATTAATTTTATCTCTTTCACTAACATTGCTTGTTTGCCTAATGTTTCTTTTAATAAATCATGCGATGCTTCTAGAGCTTTTGGAAAAGTTTGGCCTGATTCCATACCTATTAATAATGCTTGTAGTAACTCTAAAAATTGACTGTTTAGCATTTTCTTATTTTTCTTTTTTAACATAGCTTTTATTTTTATAAAGTAAAAAGGTAGCAATATAAATGTCATAGATATACTTATTACTTTTGAATTATAAAACAGATAAAAAATCAAATAAGATAAAAATGATGCAACCATTACTAAAATTATTATATTCTTGTCAAAGGAGTATTCAGCTCTTATTCTATACTTAAAAAACAAATTTAACTCCTCTCTAGTTTATTCGTGTTGGATAGTCTATTAATGCAAACTAGCCTTTTAATGTTATCTCTTTGTTTCAGCACAAACAGTGGCTTAATATTAATACTATTATTTTTACTGTTCAATATTTCACTTATTTCAGAAATTCTTCTTTCTTTATTTTTAGTCTTCGTCATATGAATTATTATATCTATAGATGAAGCAATCTGTCTTTGTACAAATTCCAGTGGATAGTTTTGTTCCCCAGACATTATCATCATTTCTAATCTGCTTATCATATCAAATGTGGAATTTGCGTGCCCAGTTGATAAAGAACCATCGTGCCCAGTGTTCATGGCTTGTAACATATCAATTGCTTCACTCCCTCTAACTTCACCTACAATAATTCTATCTGGCCTCATTCTCAAAGATGTTTTTATTAAATCTTTGATAGTTACTTCTAGATTTTTATTTGTATGAGCCCGTGCTTCTAACCTAACTAAGTTCCTAATATTGTTTATCTGCAATTCAGCATTGTCTTCAATAGTAATTATCCTTTCACTACTTGGTATAAAGTTTGATAGAATATTTAAGAGAGTAGTTTTTCCACTACTAGTGCCTCCAGAAATAAAAATATTGTATTTTGCTTTTACTAATCTTTCTAAAAACTTCGCTGCTTCTTCTGACAATGTATTATTATCAATAGCTTGATCTATTGTTACTACTTTGTTATTAAAAACTCTTATAGTAATTGTTGGTCCATCTAACGAAAGAGGGGGTAAAATCACATTCACTCTTGAACCATCTTTAAGCTTTGTGTCCATGATGGGATTAGCCACATTAATTGCTTTTGCAGAATTATTTGCAATTCTCTCAATTAAGTCATACAGATCTTTCTCAGAAGAAAGATTATCTTCAAATTTAATCAGTTCACCTTTTTTTTCGTAATAAATATTTTTAGGTCCATTTATCATTATTTCATTTATATTACTCATCTCAAGAATTCTGTCTATTATACCTAAACCTCTTATTGAGTAAAAAATATTTTTTTCTAACCTTAACTTATCAATATAGTTATATTCTTTAATACTATTATCCTGAAAATATTTGTTTACCGTTTTGCTAATAAACCTTTCTAATTCACTATCATTTAGATCAAGATTAGACTTTTTACTTTTTACTTGCCTAGTAAGTATGTCTACAATCTTGTTTCTCATGCTAAATTTGAATCAAAATCAACACTTTTCGAAATCTTTTGTATTATCTGCTGATCATCAATATTTCCATAGTCTGGTATTAAGATGTACTCAGATTTTCCTGACTGACTAGATTTGTTAAGAATAAATTTAGTTTTTGGTAAAAACTTTTGATAATAAGATGTAAGATACTTAAATGATTGGAATTTAACATTTGACAACATCTTATCAATATTTACTAAATAAACTATATCTGCTAAATCTATAAGATTTTTTGTTAAATCGCTATAATACGAGTCACAGTCTATAATAATAGCTTCAGCTATTCTTGACTCTTTCAATTGATTTATCAGATAGCTAAAATCACTTTTTTCATAATCAGTTAGATCATAGATACTATCTACTGATGGTATATATTTATAATCATAAATTTTTTGAGTTTTTACAATAGTTTGTGCTTCTAAATCTAATGGTTTATTTTGATGTGCCAATTTAAGTAAATTACTCAATCCTCCTCTCTCTTTTGCACTCGATTTATCTGAGGCAAACAGTTCAAGGTTTAAATATAGAGCTTTTAATCCCATTTGAACCAATCTATGAGTTAGTGCAAGACTAATTGTAGTTTTACCAGAGCCTCCTATTGGAGAATATATTACTACAAGCTTTGACAGTTTTCGTGCATTTAATGATATAACCGTGGGCTCATACTCTAAATACATGTCCGTAATGCTTTTTGCAATAGTACGTATACTTTGATATTTATAAATATAGTTTAGCTTTTTATCACTATAGGTAATCAACTCATTGCACAATAATATTACTAAAACATCTTCTGCTTTTTCACTATACTCAAGCCACAATTTTTCTTCTATAAGCAAAATGTCAATGCCTTTATTTTTGATCTCTACATCGATGTCTTGATAGCAGTTACAACAATGTATCTCGAACTCACTTCCAATAATTTCAGCAAGTAACGAGGAAACTCTTTTAACATAATTAGAATCTTGATCATATATTAATATTTTCAAATAACACACCCTAACTTTATCGCTCAGTCGATCTGTACAATTTGTCCTTAAACTGTAAATATATTGTATCTGATAGATTTTACTTTTTCAAGAATTAATTGCACTTTTAGTGTTATTTATGGCAAATCTACTTATTCATGTATAAAGTTATATAACTTTAAGTAAAGATATATAACTTTTTTTTTGCTTCTTTTGATATGATTTTTAAAACAAATATAGCACTTTTAGACTCCGTAAGTCTAAAAGTGCTATATGTAATTTAATCAGGTTTACTAATTAGCTTTCCCAAGTTAGAATTAGTTCTCTTGCTGCTTTAACTTCATCAAGTCTTGTCACAGGTGCATTCAATGGAGCAGCATGTAAAAGTTCTGGGTTATCTTTAGCTTCTTTTGCAATATCAAGTAATGCTTTTGCAAATCCATCTAAACTTTCCTTACTTTCCGTTTCTGTAGGTTCAATCATCATGGCACTATCAATGATTAATGGGAAGTATACTGTTGGCGGATGATAACCGTAATCTATTAAACGTTTTGCAATATCGAGCGTGGTCACACCAGCCTCATTTTCGCCAATGCCAGCCAAAACAAACTCATGTTTACATACATCATCAACAGGTAGAATGTATTCTTTTTTCAATACTTCTTTTAAGTAATTAGCATTGAGCACAGCTAGTTCACTTGCCTTTTTAAGGCCATTTCCACCCATCATTAACATATATACGTATGCTCTAGCCATAACGCCAAAGTTACCATAGAAATTCATCAAACTTCCAATTGAGTCATCACTATTGGTCTTTAAAGTATATTTGTCTCCCTGCTTTTCTACTAATGGTAGTGGTAGAAATTCAACTAATTTCTCTACTACACCTACTGGACCACTACCGGGTCCTCCTCCACCATGTGGAGTACTAAATGTTTTATGCAAGTTATAATGCAATATGTCAAATCCCATATCTCCGGGTCTAGTAATACCTAAATTTGCATTCATATTTGCACCATCATAATACAATAAGCCACCTGCGTCATGCACCATCTTTGCAATTTCTACAATATCTTTTTCAAAGATTCCAACTGTATTAGGATTAGTTAACATAAAAGCAGCTATATCATCATCTACTAGTTCTTTAAAATTATCCATATCTACTGTACCAGCTTCATTTGACTTAACTTCAACCAACTCATAACCTACCATTGAAGCTGTAGCTGGATTTGTACCGTGCGCACTGTCAGGTACTATTACCTTATATCTGTGGTCTTCACCATTTTTATTGTGAAAAGCTTTAACCATCATTAATCCAGTTAACTCACCTTGCGACCCAGCCGCTGGTTGAAGACTAACTTGAGCCATACCAGCAATTTCTGCTAACATTTCTTGCAAATCATACATCATTCTTAGTGCACCCTGAACTGTATCTAAAGGCTGCATTGGATGCAGATTTCTAATCTGAGATAAATTAACTAACTCTTCATTAATTTTAGGATTATATTTCATTGTGCAAGACCCTAGAGGGTAAATTCCATGATCTACACTATAGTTCTTGTTAGATAATTTTGTAAAATGTCTGACAACATCGACTTCACTAACTTGAGGAAGTTTTGCATCTTTTTCTCTCAAGTTCTCTTCACCTAAAATATCATCAAGGCTATCTGCTTCAACATCTAGGTCTGGTAAAGTATATCCTTTTCGGGAATCCCTAGAAATCTCAAATATTAATTTGTTATATTCTCTAAACATGGCATTCACCCATCTCTCTAACTAACATATCGATTTCTGCTTTAGTTCTCTTTTCAGTGACACTTATCATCAAAGCATTATTAAGATCTGAGAAGCTTTGTTTCAACTCATATCCACCTAGTATTCCTTTATTAAGTAAGTTTTCATTTACCTTTTTAATATCACATTCTGTAGTAACTACAAATTCTCTAAAGAAAGGCTTATCAAATTTCATTTCATACTTGCCTGTCTTTACAAGTTCCCTTGCAGTATATGCTGCTTTTTTAGCTGTTTGAGTTGCTACTTCTTTAAGACCTTCTTTTCCTAATGTTGATAAATAGATTGTTGCTCGTGTAGCCATTAATGCTTGATTAGAGGTTATATTAGAAGTTGCTCTGTGTCTTCTTATATGCTGCTCTCTAGCTTGCAATGTAAGAACAAATCCCCTTTTACCTTCAGTGTCTTCCGTTTGACCAGCGATTCTTCCAGGAAGTTTTCTCATGAGCTTTCTCTTAACTGCAATGTATCCTAAATATGGGCCGCCAAAACTTAACGGAATACCAAATACCTGACCATCACCAACTGCTATATCAACTCCCATATCTCCAGGAGATTTCAAGACTGCAAGTGATAAAGGATCAGCAACTTGTATTAAAAGAGTTCTCTTCTCTTTATGAGCTATAGGTTCAACCCTTTCGATATCTTCAATTACTCCAAAGAAATTTGGGCTTTGAATAATTACAGCTGCTGTTTCTTTGTCAACCATTCCTTCTAGTTTATCATAATCGGTTTGCCCATCTTTAATACCAACTTCTACAATCTCTAAATCTTTTGCATCAGCATAGGTTTTTAATACTTTCATTGTATTTGGATGGATTGCCTTTGAAACAAGCATTTTTTCTTTTCTACTAGTAGCATTAGCCATATACATAGCTTCAGCACAAGCCGAAGCTCCATCATAAAGAGAAGCATTAGAAACATCCATGCCAGTTAGTTCTGCTATCATTGATTGATACTCAAACATAACTTGTAATGTTCCTTGACTCATCTCAGGTTGATAAGGTGTATAAGCTGTATAGAACTCTGATCTAGATGAAAGAAAATCTACGACACTTGGAATGTAATGATCATAAGCACCTGCTCCTAAAAAGCAAACTAAACTGTTCGTACATGTATTTCTTGATACTAAGTCATTAAATATTTTTCTCAGTTCAATTTCTGATTTTGTATCATCAATATTTAACTCCCTATCAAGTCTTAATTCCTTTGGTATATCTCTAAACAATTCTTCAATTGAATTAACTCCAATTTCCGCCAACATTTCTTTTATTTCTTGATCTGTATGTGGTAGATATGGATGCATAGTTACATCTCCGTTCTATGATAAATTTTCTTTAATTAAAGACTTTCGCAAAATTTCTTATATGCTTCAGCGTCCATTAGTTCTTCTAATTCACTTTCGTCAGCTAATTCAACTTTAACCATCCAGCTCTCATAAGGTTTTTCATTAACCTCTTCTGGAGCATCTTCAAGGTCCAAGTTAGCTTCCAAGATAACACCAGAAACTGGCATAAAAATATCAGAAGCTGCTTTCACTGACTCAATGACACCAAATACATCGTCTTTAGAAAATTCATCATCTTCCATTGGTAGTTCAACAAATACAATGTCTCCTAGTTGATCTTGTGCAAAATCTGTAATCCCCATTGTTGCTGTATTACCTTCGACCTTAACCCACTCATGCTCTTTTGAATAAAGTAAACCTTCAACTACTTTCATTATAATCCTCCTGTAAAATTTATTTTTTCTTCTTTTTAAGGAACCTTCTACTAATTACCTTAGCAGGAATTTCTCTTCTTCTTACCTGTAAAGTTAGTTCTGTTCCTCTTTTTGTGTAGTTACTATCCACAATTGCAAGCCCTATAGCTTTACCTAATGTTGGAGATATGTATCCTGTTGTTACAAATCCAATCTCTTCTCCTTCATTATTTAAGACTTTTGCTCCTGTTCTCGCTAAACCTCGACCTAAAACCTCAAAACCTACGCTCTTGCGCTTTAGCCCTTCTTCTTTTTGTTTAGTTAGTGCTTTTTGCCCAATAAATTCTTTATCTAGCTCAACAAAATAGCCTAAACCAGCTTCTAAAGGAGTAATATCTTTAGAAATCTCTTGGCCGTATAGAGGTAGAGTCGCCTCAAATCTCAAAGTATCCCTAGCTCCTAAACCAGCTAGTTTGAGTCCTTCGGGCTCGCCAACTCTGATAATCTCGTCAAATAATTTCTCGATATCTTCATTTTTTGTATAAATTTCAAAGCCATCTTCACCAGTGTATCCTGTTCGAGAAATTAAAGTATTAACTCCAGCAATCACAACATCATCAGCAAAAGTAAAAAATTTGATATCATCTAAATCATAGTCAGTTAACTTTTGAACTATCTCCTGCGCCTTAGGCCCTTGAACTGCAACTTCAGCGACTTCATTCGAAGAATTATTTACTGTCACATTAAAATTCTCGCTGTGTTTTTTAACCCAATCAAAATCTTTTTCGATATTCCCAGCATTAACTACAAGCAAATACTTTTCTGAATTATACTTGTATGCAAGCAAATCATCAACAACTCCACCATCTTCATAGCACATAAAAGTATATACTATACCATAATTAGATAAATCTTCTACATCATTTGTCAACAAATGCTGCAAAAACTTTGTTGCTTCCTCTCCATAAACTTCGAATTCTCCCATATGACTTACATCAAACATTCCTGCTTCATTTCTTACTGCATGATGCTCATCCAAGATTCCTGTATACTCAAGTGGCATTTCCCACCCACCAAAGTCAGTAAACTTGGCTTTGTTTTCTTGATGCTTGTTAAATAACGGTGTTCTTTTAGTTGCCATAACACTTCTTCCTTTCTCTTACACATTATGAGAAAAAGACAGAATAGCGATGCTATTCTGTCTGACACTAAGAAATACTCATCCTTAGAAAACACTTCTCAACATTACAAAATATGCAACATTACTCACCTTCAAACAAAATCTATGCATATTTCCAAACAAAATCAACATATTTTTGTGAAAATACTAACTTAAAAATGCTATCATATTTATTAAAGTCATAACATTCTTCATAGATAATTATACTATTGATATGAGTACAAATCAAGATTGTTTTACGTCCTTTACCTAAGTAATACCCAATAATTATAAGTGTAATTGCATTTTATATTATTACGATATATACTCTAAATAATAGCCTGAAAGGAGAAGATAAATGATATACATTTTAAGCCAAACACACAACCCCTATTTCAACATAGCTACTGAAGAGTTCTTAATGAATAATTTCACAGAAGATATCTTTTATTTGTATCGCAACGATAAAAGTATTATTATAGGTAAAAATCAAAATGCTCATTCTGAGATAAATAAAGATTATGTAGACTCACATAATATACCTGTTGTTAGAAGAAGATCTGGCGGAGGTGCTGTTTTTCATGATTTAGGTAACCTAAACTTTTGTTTTATAACAAGTGGTGAGGAAAAACTCAACTTCAAGGATTTTACCAAACCAATTATAGAAGCTTTACAAGAATTGGGAGTAGATGCTAAATTTTCTGGAAGAAATGATTTGACCATAAAGGGAAAGAAGTTTTCTGGAAATGCTCAATATCATCATAAAAATAAAATGCTACATCACGGTACTCTTTTGTTATCTTCAAATTTGTCTGATGTAACCAATGCTTTAAAAGTTAAAGAATTAAAATTCAAGGATAAGTCTGTTAAGTCTGTTAAAAGCAGGATCACTACAATTAATGACCATATAGAAAAGCCTTTAACTATTGAAGAATTTATTGAAGTGCTATCAGAATATATTATAAAGTTAAATGATATAGAAGAAAGATACACCTTTAGTAACGAAGAGGTTAAAAAAATCCAGGAATTAGTAGATACAAAATATGGCACATGGGAGTGGAATTATGGCAAGTCTCCTAAAGCTAGCTTTGAAAATGAAGTAAAATTTCCTGGTGGAATAATAGAGTACTATATTGACGTGAAAGATGGTCATATAGAAAGAATTAAACTACATGGCGATTTTTTCGGAGTAAGAGATATTTCTGATATTGAAGGAGCTTTAGTGAATACTCCTTATAATAAAGAAAACATTGTTAAAATTTTAGATAATATAGAGTTTTCTAGCTACCTGGCTGGAGTTCCGTTAGAAGATTTTATTAAAGAAATGTTTTAAAATTTAGAAAGTCCATCGTATAATGATGGACTTTCTTAAATTTAAAGCCGTGCCTTATCTTCGACAAATATCCCCTAGTGCTACCTAAGTAGTTAGCTCGAGCTAAGCTACCCAACGGCACATAAGAGTATCTGCTTATCGCTGCTTCTTCCCAGACCTGACGAGGTTCACAGAGTCTTATTGCGTCGGACTCAGCTGTCATCACCACTTGCTTAGGGCAAACCTAACAGATACTTGCCTCATGATAAGCTTTCGATCCTGCTGTAGCGGGTTGCAGGTACAGGGCACCGCTAGTTCCCCATCTAGCACGGCAAAATTCTATTCAATTCTTGGCGGAGAGAGCGGGATTCGAACCCGCGGAACGCGTAAACGTTCACTCGCTTTCCAAGCGAGCGCCTTCGACCACTCAGCCATCTCTCCTTTATCTTTTCTTGCTAAAGAACGATTTTAATAAAGCTGAGCACTCGTTTTGCAAGATGCCTCCAATAACTTCTATATCGGTATTATATGCTGGATTTCTTATAACATCATACAAAGAGCCAACTGCTCCTAGTTTATCATCATAAGCTCCAAAAATCAATCTCTGAATGCGAGCTTGCAAAATTGCTCCTGCGCACATAGCACAGGGCTCTAGTGTAACATAGAGCTGGATTTCTGTCAATTTATTCGCACCTAAGCTTTTACCTGATTCTTTTAAGGCTAAGATTTCTGCGTGAGCTGTTGGATCACTGTTTATTTCAACAAGATTGTGAGTTCTTAAAATTATTTTGTCTTCATAGACCACAACAGCACCTACTGGGACTTCTCCCATCAGCTGAGCTTTCTCCGCTTGTAGATATGCCTCTTTCATAAAGAGCTCATGTTTTTCTTTTTCTTTTTCACTAATTATCATAGAGAAGCACCTTCTTCTTATCTTATTAATAATACAATTAAATTTCTATTTTAACAATTACTATCAAAAGATAATTATACAAAAAGACAGATTCATAACGAAGCTGTCTTTTACTAATGGCACACCTGGGAGGACTCGAACCTCCGACACGCGGTTTAGGAAACCACTGCTCTATCCCCTGAGCTACAGGTGCATATATTATTTTGCAACATTTTAATTCTATATTATCTAGTGGATTTAATCAACTATATTAATTTGAATTCTTGACATGCTTTGAAAAACCCATCATCTTCTATGTTTGGAGCTACATAAGTTGCGTGTTTTTGAAGCTCTTTTGGACTGTTACCCATCATTATACCGTGCTTAACATTCTTTATCATTTCAATGTCATTATATCCATCACCAAACGCATAGATATCATTTTTATTAATATTATAGTAATCTTGCATAACCTGAATTCCAGAGTATTTATTAACACCTACATTAGATATATCAATCACATTATCTTCCCAGTTATTTACCTGTAGATTCTCTAGAACGTCTGTTAAATTTTTTATAATATGATTCTTGTCCAAAGACATAAAAAAGTAATATTTTCTTGGTTTCTCGTCAATTTGTTTTATCTTTCTTATATATGAGTCATCATAATTTTTATGTCCAGGCCTCATTCTTTCAGTAATAAACCTCATGATTATGTCTTTTGGATCTTTAATATATTGATACTCTTTATCTACAGCATATACAGAGTTTCCATTTTTAAGTAATTCTTGAACAATAATATTCAATTCGCCATTTCCAATTGGGTTATCATAAATAGTCTTTTCTTTGGCAATAACTAAGGTCCCATTAAACAGTATTGCATCCTTAATATCTAGTTCTTTCATAATCCCTTCCACTTGAAAATTAGATCTGCCTGTAGCTAGGATTAATCTATGTCCGTTAGCTTTTAGTAAATCTATAGCTTTATAACTACTTTCTGGAATACAACTGACATCTAAATCATGCATTATTAAGGTATCATCACAGTCAATAAATAATGTTTTATTTCTTAGCATACATATCACTCTTTATCCTTCTTTTATATTAAACTTGCTACCTCTGCTAAAATTGTCCTTGGGAGTAAAACAGGCAAAGAAGTTGTTTGACTTACTATCTCCTGCATTTTTTTACTATACCCTATACAATCTAAATAGACCAGACCAAATCCTTGATTTTTAATTTTTTGAGACAAATGCTTAATATTTTTTACACTATCATAAGGAGATGATGCAAAAAAAGTGATGTCTAAGCCAGTGTGGTCCCACTGTTTTTTGATATACTTTATTTGTTTCACATCTGGGACAACAATTGCTATTTTTGTATTAAGAGCTATTTCAGGTATGATTTTTTTCATGATCAAATTTGGTTGTAAAAGTGTGACATTTGATTCTAGGTTATTAATCTTACCAGTACAAAAGACCATAATAATTTCACAGCCTCTATTCTCTAGTATTTTAATACAATTGTTCAACTCAATTATCAGTTTGTCTTTATCTAAAGAAACTTGCATACCATCTCTCATTATAGAAACAAAAATATTATTGTTAGTGGGCTGAAACTTCTCTACAACTTCTTCATAAGTGTAGTTATCTAAAGCTCCGCATTCAACAATTTCAATATCTTTAAGTAAAGGTAAGATGTCTTTGGTCACATCTTTTCTGGGAGATTGTCCTATTGTCACTGCTCCAATTTTTCTCATAGTATTCCTCCCTCTATATATTTTTTTAGGAAGAGCGAAATCACTCTTCCTAAAATCTTATTTTCTATCTATTACCTCTTTAACTGCCTTAACTATATCTTTAGGGGTTAAATTATATTCTTCCAATAATTCCTCAGCTTCTCCGGAATGTCCAAAGACATCTCTTATTCCTACCATTTGAATAGGAGTAGGATGATTCTCTGCTAAAAAGCTCGCGACTGCACTTCCTAATCCACCTATGACATTATGTTCTTCTACAGTTACTATGGCTTTTGTGTCCTTTGCAGCTTTTAATACACTGCCTACATCTAGAGGCTTAATGGTAGACATATCGATTAACCTAACATTAATGCCTTGTTCTTTTAAGATTTTAGCTGCTTCAATAGAGTAGTTTAACAAATATCCACTAACTATTATTGTTGCATCTTTACCATCCTGAAGCATATTTGATTGTCCTATTGAGAAGTATGTGTCTTCTGGGTAGACATCTTCTACTTTGGCTCTGCTCATTCTAATATATACAGGCCCCTCATATTCGTAAGCTTGTTTAATCAATGCTTCTGTAGACACCCCATCACCAGGCACAACAACTGTCATATTAGGCATAGCTGACATAATTGCAACATCTTCTATTGCTTGATGACTACCTCCATCTGGCCCAACAGTTATCCCTGCATGTGTAGCAGCAATTTTTACATTGAGATTTGGATAGCAGATTGAATTTCTAATCTGTTCGCATGCTCTCATACTAGCAAATATTGCAAAAGTGCTTGCAAATACAACTTTTCCAGTAGTTGCGAGTCCTGCTGCAACTCCCATCATATTAGCTTCCGCAATCCCAGCATTGAAAAATCTATCTGGAAACTTTTCACCAAACTTTGCAGTTTTAGTAGAGCCTGATAAATCAGCATCTAGCACTACTATGTCTTTATTCTTTTCTCCAAGTTCTGCTAAAGCTTTACCATAAGCTTCTCTAGTAGCTCTTTTAGTCATTATTTACTCTCCTCCAATTCTGCCAAAGCTAGTGCTTTTTCTTCATCGCAAGGTGCAGACCCATGCCAACTCGCTTTATTTTCCATAAAACTTACGCCTTTGCCTTTTATGGTCTTAGCTACTATCATTGAAGGTCTTTCTTTATCTTCTTGAGCATTTTTTACTGCTTGGCATATTTCATCATAATTATGTCCATCAATAGATTGCACGTGCCAATTAAAAGCTTTCCACTTTTCTGGTAGCGGGTTTGGATCCATTACCTTTTTTATATCTCCATCTATTTGTAAGCCATTATTATCTAAAAATACAATAAGGTTTCCTAAACTATAATGGGCAGCAAACATTGATGCCTCATAAATCTGGCCTTCCTGAATTTCTCCATCACCAACAATTGCATAAGTATAATAGTCTTTATCATCAATCTTTGCAGATAAAGCCATTCCAACTGCTGCAGATAGGCCTTGCCCCAATGATCCAGTCGACATTTCTACATATGGTAATTTCTTCATATCAGGATGTCCTTGTAATCTACTACCTAATTTTCTCAAGGTCATTAGCTCTTTTTCCTCTATAAATCCTTTTTCAGCTAATACTGCATATAAAGCAGGCGCTGCATGACCTTTACTTAAAACAAAACGATCTCTATCAGGATCTTGATAACCCTCTACATTGATATTCATAAAATTGAAATATAGAATTGTTATAATATCAGTTATAGATAGCGAGCCTCCTGGGTGCCCTGATTTTGCTTCACAAGTCATTTTGATTATATTTTTCCGAATATTAGTTGCGTGTTCTTTCAACTGTTGATAATCACAATTCATGCTATTCCTCCTAGCAGTTATTTATAACGGATATAAAATACCATATTTTAAAGCTTGGTTCAATCGTTTGCATTTTTATTTTCTAAAAACACCTTAATTACAAATTTTGGCAAGGATAACATCCTAAAAAATCTAGTCGGTTGTCTAATTAATCGATAAGCCCATTCAAGTCCTAACTTTTGCCAAACCTTTGGAGCTCGCTTCACTTCTCCTGCTATTACATCAAAACTCCCACCTACACCCATTGCTACTTTTACATTCAATTTCTCTAAATTATCACTAATCCAATACTCCTGCTTAGGACACCCTAAAGCAACAAACAAAATGTCGGCATTAGAACAATTGATTTTTGAAACTACCGAATCACTATCCTCAAAAAATCCATCATTATATCCTACTACTTTTACATTCCTATAAGATCTTGAGATATTATCAGCTGCTTTTTCTACTGTGCTTTTCTTAGCACCTAACAAAAATATTTTTATACAAGACTCAGCTTCTAGAATAGACTTAAATAAATCAAATCCTGCAACCCTTTCTTTAACTGGATTTGACAGTTTTTTTGCAGCCCAAACTGCTCCTACTCCGTCCGGGGTAACTATTTCTGCAGCTTGTAAAATTTTTCTTAATCTTTCATCTTTGGTTGTTAAATAAAGCATTTCGCTATTAGCAGTAACTATGTGATTCTTTCCTGGTTTTTCAATTTTTTGAAAAATAGCCTTAGTTGTCTCAGACAATCCCAACTGTGATATCTCAATATTAAAAATCTCGCTAGCCATCAATCATATTCTCCCTGCAAGTAAATCTGCAACTCTAACTATTGCTTGCCATGCACTTTGCTCCATTTCGCTTACCTTCTCGTCAATCTCATCGATAGACTCTGCTTGATTTCGCAGTATTTTATCTGCTAATCTAAATATTTGATTGCTTGATACATCTTCGGCACTACAACAAGGCTTCATCTGAAATTGCTCTAAAAATGAGTTTATCTTTATATCATAACTAATGCCAACAAAAGGAACTCTTTGTCTGGCAGCAAAAATTAAAGAATGAAGCCTCATGCCAATTATTAAATCAAATTTCTCACACATTCCAAGTAATTCGTTTGCTTTATATTGCTTTTTTAAAATATATGTTTGCTTATTTGCCTCCATCTCTTCCATGATTCTTTCTAATACTTTGTAATCTATTTTTTTGTGAAAAGGTAATAAAACGATTTGAGCATCGTATGTAGCAATTAACTTATCAAGTCCAATAGCTACTTCATGTATCAGCTTGTCTTTATTAGTCCAATCTCTAATAGCAACCCCAATCCATGGCCCCTTTTCATTAAAGGGGATTTTTTCCTCAATAAAAATCCCTTTTACTTCTTCATCACTAGAAGGCTGAAGAAAAAAAACAGGATCAGAACAAATCTCGACATTACCAATTTTTAGAGTATTTAATAATTCTTTAGATTGTTCATCTCGAACAACTACAAGATTCATCTTTTTTAAAACTTTAGAAATCATTTTTCTATAAAGATCAGACTCTACAGGTCCAACTCCTTGTGAAAGAAATACTGTTTTAATTTTCATTATTTGCGCTAATCTAATTAATCCTAAATAATAAGGGATTGATTTTTTTCCTGTGATATCTTGAAGTAAACTTCCACCGCCACTTATAAAAAGATCTGCTCTTAAAAATTCTCTTATTATAGTCAATGGATTCATTCTGTTTATGGCGTTTACAGCATACAACTCTTTTGTTCTTTTTGGATTTGCAGATAAAACAGTAATCTTTATGTTTGGAATAGTCTGTTTGAAGCCAGCTATAATTGAATGTAAAATTGCTTCATCTCCCGCATTATCAAATCCATAATATCCTGACAAAATTACTCTATTCAACAGACTCACTCCATATTAAACTTACTAGTTTCTTAATAATTATTGACCCTATAATTCCAATCACCAAACCTGCAATTACACCGTTTATTGTTGTAAAGAAAGCCATGTTTAGAGGCTTGTGCAAGTGAGCAAAAGTATTTACTAAAGATGATAATCCAATAGTGCCCAAAACAATCCCTACCTTTGCAATCTTTGTGTTTAAGAAAGTTCCAGCCACTAATAGTACTGGATAGCCTATTGCAAATTCTTTAAACCGTGGTCTTGCTGATAGGCTACTTTGTAAAAACAATCTTAATCTAGTTTCAAAACTTGTAACTGGAATGATAGGATTATTTCCACTTCGCATAGCCATAAATACCAATGCAACAAAAGCTACTCCTAAGATTGCTAGATGATAAACTTGAATTTTCATTTTCATAAATTCTATTAATCCGCTTAATGCGTCTTCTTTTACAATATACAAAAATGAAACTATTATTAACGGTGCTATTAATGCGATTTTTACCATAGGAAAGACATCAATAGA
The DNA here is from genome assembly GCA_046542315.1 of Clostridia bacterium. GTDB lineage: Bacteria > Bacillota > UBA994 > PWPR01 > PWPR01 > PWPR01. The sequence goes on along the minus strand of JBKHBO010000006.1, from coordinate 21,232 downwards.
CGTCATAAATGGTGCTGTAGCTAAAAATGCATGTACGTAAAACCCACCTATTACTGATATAACTACTGCTTTGGCAAATGATACCACAGAGTTTTTTATATCTGCTGATTTTTTCTCATTGTTTATATATCCCCAAATAACTCCAACTGTTGGAAAAGTAATCGCAACAAAAAATGCTCCCCATCTATTGATAAATCCTTGATAACCACTATAGATTAAAAATGATCCTCCAGCTGCACCAATTAGCACTAACAGAATCGCTACTTTTTCATGTTTTGGGAATATATTTAGAAATAGTATTCCTAAAGCTCCTCCTAAACCTATAAGTAACATTATAGAGACTAATCTTGGGAGAGATCCTCTAGTCGGGATCACATTAATTCCATCAGTTATATGACCTTGATTAGCAAATTTTTCATTTATTGCAACAAAAAATTCCTGATTGAAATCAATTCCCTTTGTAAAGGGTCTCATGTATAAAATATTCACACTACGATCGTTTACTGCTAATGCATATCTTTCAACTACCTCTTTAATAGTTAAGCTATCCGCATCAAAAGTGTTATATCTTTTATCCCATTCATCTTCTCCTATGCTATGTACTCTAGCTAGGTTATAATCTAATTTTCTTGCTAAATCTTTATCACCTTTTATATTTGTCATCTCTACAAAACCATATAGTAATCCATCACTTCGTCGTGGATACATATTGAGAGCAGTTTGAGATATTAAGTCATCGCTGCTATTAATTCTATTTCCTAAAACTCCATCATCGCCTGCAAAAATGATAATCTTTGAAGTAAATAGCTCTTCTATATAGCTAAAATAATTATCTAGCTGAGTGCTGCTAAAGGTAGCATTCAAAGGCCTTGGAATAGTTTTCAATCCCAAGCTTTCAATTAAATCAATCTCTCTTGGATCAAATCCTAATCCATTTACCTTCATTCCCGGCTCAACTATTAGCTCCATTACAAAACTATTCTTATCAGAAACAACATTTACTCTATCTCTACCATATTTTTCTCTTGCTGCTACAGATATTTCATCTATTCTTTTGCTATTTGATGAAACAAAGTAGAAATTATCTACTTTAATATCTTCATGATTTAAAAGGTTAGTCCACTCCACTCCAGAGTCTTTCAATGAAGCAATCTCGTTGCCTAGATATACGCTCACATCCACCTCTTGATCTGCAAAACTTTCTACTCTATTTGAGCTTTCTTTTAATTGCATTTCTGACAAGCTTATATAATTAATATTAGATTCTTTTGCAATACTTAAAATATCCTCAATTGAATTGCCTGTTTCTTCAGACCACTCTTTTACTGCAACGAAATCTAAAGTCATATTTATTCCATTATTGCTTTTTTGCAAACTATAATCCTGAGATGCTATATAAATAGAGGCAACTAGACCAACTATAATAAGCGCAATGAAACCTTTTTTTACCATAATACTCTCCTAACTCAATGACGTATTTGCAGTTATTAACACTTCCTTAGTGTCTACGTTAACTGAGTCTATAAATATTGGCGGATTAGTGTCTTCAAAAGAAATATCTATTGAATATACATCAATTAGTTCTTGTATTTCTTCTTGACCTAATTCTCCTTCGTAATTAGAGTCAACACTTAAAGCAATTGGTTCTATTTGAAGAGAAGACCAGTCACTGCTACTAAGTTCAGCGTTAAAGCTTATGGGCACCTCTTTACCTCTAGGTGTGTCAGAAACACCATTAATCTGTAAGTACCCATCATAAGCAACAACTTCGATATCATTTAAACTCTCATAATACGACTTAAGTAAATTTTTTATATCCTCTATTGTAATATGTAAAGTCAAGTCAGCTACTGGGCTTTCTTTAACAATCACATCTTTTTCTCTTAATGTTTCAAATACATTTATCTTCCCCGAACTTGCTAGAAGCTCATAACTCTCAACTTGTAAATTTCCTATTGTTAGATTGTCTCCTTTTACTTCTAACTCCTCAAAACTACCAGTGATAAGTTTAAATGTATTGGTATCTAGTCTTACTTCTCTAGGAGTATCAGCTTTCATTAGATTGCCAATGTTCTCTCTAAGATATAACTCCGCAGCTAATGGAGGAGCTACCCACAATAGTATAAGTGCTGCAATAAGTAAACCCACTAACCACTTTTTAGATCCTTTTTTATCTTTTGCAGATTCCTCTTTCTTTATATCATTACTCATTTGTATTCCTCCCTAATCGTTTCTTCCATTTTAAGTATCCTTCTATAAATGGGTCGATATTGCCATCCATAACAGAATCTGTATTACCAATTTCCATACTAGTTCTATGATCTTTAATCATTGAATATGGGTGAAACACGTAGGATCTTATTTGATTTCCCCAAGCTATCTCACCACTGTCACCTTTTATTTTAGATAATTCTTCTTCTTGCTCTTTTTTTTCTAATTCATAAAGCTTAGCTTTTAATAGTTTCATTGCTGTATTTTTGTTTGCATACTGAGATCTTTCGTTTTGACACTGAACTACGGTATTAGTCGGCAAGTGAGTAATTCTCACAGCAGACTCAGTTTTATTAACATGTTGACCACCAGCTCCACTGGCCCTGTAAGTATCAATTCTTAAGTCATCACTATTAATCTCAATATTAACTTCATCATCTACTTCAGGGATTACATCTACTGAAGCAAAAGAAGTATGCCTTCGAGAAGATGTATCAAAAGGTGATATCCTGACTAATCTGTGCACACCGTTCTCAGCTTTTAAATACCCGTAAGCGAAGTCTCCTTTAACTAAAAAAGTTGCTTCTTTTATACCTGCCTCTGGATCGCTTTGATAATCCCACATTGAAATATCATAACCCTTATTTTCGGCCCAACGCAAGTACATTCTAAGCAGCATTTCTGCCCAATCTTGAGACTCAGTTCCTCCAGCTCCCGGGTGAATACTGACAATTGCATTATTAGTATCGTATTCTTCATCTAACAGAGCTAGTAGTTCAGCTTTTTTTATTTTTCTTCTAAGACCTTTTAAACCCTCATCCAACTCATCAATTATTTGTTTATCTTCTTCAAATTCAAGTAACATAAGATAATCATTAAGATCATCTACTTGCTTTAATAATAACTCATATTTATCAATAATAGATTTATATTGACTCATTTTTTTGGATATTCTAGTTGCTTTAGTTGGGTCATCCCAAAATGTTTCTTTGCTCATTTTTTTTTCTAGTTCTTTTTTATCTTTAAGCAGCCTTTGGTAGTCAAAGTAAATCACCCAATTGATCTACCCTTTGCTTTAGACTGTTAAGTTCGCGTTCTCTTGTAGCCTTCTCAAACAATATCACACCTACTCTCTTATCTACCACAACACTTTTTATATTTTTTACCACTACCACAAGGGCAGGGATCATTTCTACCAACTTTTTCCTTGTTTACTACAGTTTTAGGCTTCGCTTGGTTGCCTGAATTAGTTACTAACTGTCTATTTTGTTTTGGCTGTAAATTTGTCTTTTCATTTTTTTGTATTTGAACATGGAACATATTTTTAACAGTATCTTCTTTTATACCATAAATAAGGTTTTGGAACTCATTAAATGCTTCATTTTGATACTCTTGTACAGGATTTCTTCCTCCGTATGCTCTCAAACCAATTCCCTGTCTAAGTTTTGTCATCGCATCAATATGGTCCATCCACTTTCTATCTACAACTCTTAACAATACAATACGCTCTATATCTCTGGCTAACTGATTACCAAACTCTTCTTCTCTTTGACTATATAAATCTTTAATTTCAGAGCTGATTAATTCAATTAACTCTTCTGCTTGATACTCCTCCCAATCACTATAGTTCATTTCTAATTGGGGGACTAAAATCTGTAGTTGGTTGTATAAACCTTCAACATCTCTCTCAAATTTTTCACTAAATGCATTTACTAACTCTTTTGTAACATCATTTATCATTGCTAAAATATTATCTTTAACATCTTCACTATTCAATATTTTCTTTCTTTCAGCGTAGATAACCTCACGCTGTTTGTTCATAACATTATCATATTCTAAAATATGTTTTCTAATTGAGTAGTTGTTTTCTTCAACTCTTTTCTGTGCTCTTTCTATTGATCTATCAAGCATTGAATGCTCAAGTGCCTCAGTCTCATCTAAACCAAGTTTATCAATTAATCCAGAAGCTAAATCTGTTGCAAACAATCTCATTAAATCATCTTCTAAGGATACGAAAAATTGCGATGACCCAGGGTCTCCTTGTCTTCCAGAACGACCCCTAAGCTGATTGTCAATTCTTCTAGATTCATGCCTCTCAGTTCCTAGAACATGTAGTCCGCCAACTTCTTTAACTCCTTCGCCTAAAACAATATCCGTTCCACGACCAGCCATATTTGTAGCGATTGTAACCATTTTGAATTGGCCAGCATCTTTTACTATATCAGCTTCTTGTTCATGATATTTAGCATTTAAGACATTGTGTTTAATTCCTTTTTTCTTAAGCATCGTGCTTAGAAGCTCTGAAACTTCTATTGAAACTGTTCCTACTAAAACTGGCTGACCTTTCTTGTTTTTTTCAATAATACTTTCAATAACAGCTTTATACTTAGTTTCTATATCCTTGTATATTTGGTCAGGCATATCATCTCTAATTAATGGCTTATTAGTAGGTATCTCCACAACATCCATACCATAAATCGCACTCAGCTCATCTTCTTCAGTTTTAGCTGTTCCTGTCATTCCTGAAAGCTTATTATATAATCTAAAGTAATTTTGTAAGGTTATCGTTGCATATGTTTTGCTTTCTTTTGCAACAGTAACTCCTTCTTTCGCTTCTATAGCTTGATGTAACCCATCACTATACCTTCGGCCATACATTAATCTTCCTGTGAAATCATCAACAATTATTACCTCATCATCTTTTACTATATAATCTTTATCGCGCTTCATTAACTCTTTTGCTTTTAATGCGTTATTGATTCTATGACTGTACTCAATATTCTCTGGGTCATAAAGATTCTCTATTGATAATGAGCTCTCAACTCTTTGTATGCCATTTTCTGTTAGTGCTACTGACCTTGCTTTTTCATCAACAGTATAGTCTTCTTCTTTTTTTAGCCTATTACTTATTTGTGTAAATCTATGATATTCAGCACTAGACATCTCATCTGGCCCTGAAATAATTAGCGGTGTTCTTGCTTCATCTATTAAAATACTATCAACTTCATCGATGATAGCAAAATTTAAATCTCTTTGAACTATGTTTTCAATTCTTAATGCCATATTATCTCTTAAATAATCAAAACCAAATTCATTGTTAGTACCATATATAATATCTGCTTGATAAGAAATTTTTCGCTCTGGTGGCTTCATACCACTTTTAATTAGCCCCACTTCTAGACCTAAAAATTGATAAATTTGTCCCATCCACTCACTATCACGTTCTGCTAGATAATCATTTACAGTAACTATATGTACTCCCTTACCACTAAGTGCGTTCAAGTATGCTGGCATAGTAGCTGCTAAAGTTTTTCCTTCTCCTGTTTTCATCTCAGCTACTCTACCTTGATGCAAAGCTATTGCACCTAAAATCTGTACATCAAAAGGTCGCATACCTAAAACTCTAACAGATGTTTCTCTAACTACTGCAAATGCTTCTGGCAATATATCATCTAGTGATGCTCCATTACTTAATTTATCTCTAAAGTATTCAGTTTTTTGTCTTAATTGTTCGTCACTTAACTTCTTAATTTCATCTTCTAATGCATTTACTTTATCTGCAATTGCTTGCAACTTTTTAAGTTCTCTTGCATTATAATCAATGAACCTTCCTAAAAAATTCTTCATTATTTACTCCCTCGTTTTACAATCTTGAAACCTTTCTCTTCCATATCTTTAATTTGCGCTATTGGGGCAGCAATATGAATCTTCCAACCTTCTTTTATAATTAAGTCATCAGAAGGATTTATGTAAGTAAAGTTAGGTTCTACTCCTTCTCCAACCTTAGTTAACCCATATATTGTTGCACTACTTGTTAAATTTTTTCGTAATTGTGATAGATCTTTATATATATACTTTTCAGATACTACCATATCATATAATTTATTATCACTATAGGTTAGTTCTTGCTCATGTTGTAATGTCTCAATTAACGACCACATTCCTCCAGCTACTAGAGAATGTCCTCCAGGAACAACTGGAATTTTTGCTTTCATTATTTCTTCGGTTAGTTTTTTTGCATATGGGTCTTTTACTTTCTCTGGCAATAATAAATCTGCATAGAATCTATCATTTTCAATAAGATGTAAATTATTATGTGCATATACAATTCGCGAGTCAAAAAACATTACATGAGCGATCTTAGACATATAATTGAAAAATTCATTCATACCCATAATATCAATCATTTTTGCAATGAGTGATTTTACTAATTCATTTTCTTCTCTTTTTAAATATTTCATACCTCTCTCTTCAGAGTATACTCTTAAACGACACCTTACCATAGTATTTACATGAGTAATTACTGGTGAGCCTACTCTACCGCTTAATATTACATCAGCATATGGAAGTGCTAAGTAATGTTTTGCTCTTATTAGATGGTCTGCATTGTAATTTAGTTCCTTAAAAGCCTGTTTCACATTAGGTCCTATACTAGGATTTAATGATAAAACCAACATATCAGTTGGTGTATCAATATCAAAATGAATACCTGTCGAATGAGGCATTAAAACTTTCTTCAATCCTGCATCTCTTAATAAATTTCCAAGCGGGTTATCTTTTACTGGGAAAACATGAATTCTATTTATTGCGTCTGCAGGAGCAAATACAATCATATCAGAAGATTGAACATTATTAGTCATTACTATTTCAGGAGTGTTTTTTACTTCTATACAAAACTGATTAATTTCTTCTACAGTAATTAGCGGCCCAGCAGCTCCTCCTAAATAAAATACTGCTTCAAGATTATATTTATCTATTATCTCACTTAGCCTCTTTCCTAAGTTAAACTCTCCTTGGTCAAAATCAACTATAATATCCTTATCGTTTAATAATTCATCTCTAAACTTAGGATAGTTAGTTGCTATAATGATTTTATCTATTTCTTCAGCCATTTTAAATTTGGCTAAGTTATCAAGCACCATTGCCTTTCTTAATATTACCATATCTTTCTCTATTTGAGTCTGAGGATTACCTCCCTCAAATATTACTGCTGACACTTTTCTCATAATCTAACACCGCCTATATAATTCTTACTCTAATTGTATCACATTTATTATAGTATACTATACAGAAAAAAGTCCGGATTGACCGGACTTTTTATTAATATTGTGGTTCTATCAAACCATAATTACCATCATTGCGCTTATAAACTACATTAACCTCATCTGTGATTGCACTTCGGAATACGAAGAAATTGTGTCCTATTAACTCCATTTGTAAAACAGCTTCTTCACTGCTCATAGGCTTAACGTTAAATCTCTTAGTTTTTACGATCCTTGGATAATCATCATCTTCTTCTTCCTCAGGTTCCACAAAGAAAGGTATTGATCCTTGCTCACGCATTTTTCGATTTACTCTTGTTTTATACTTCCTAATTTGTCGCTCCAACTTATCTACCACAGAGTCTATACTTGCGTACATATCAGTTGTGTCATCTTCACCACGCAGTATCATTCCTCCAACAAAGAGAGTTACCTCAACTATGTGAGATCCTTTAAGAATCTCTAATGAAACATTTGCTTCCACTGGTCCCCCTTGTTGGAAATACTTGTCTAGTTTACTAAGCTTTTTGTCGAGAGTCTGACGCAAAGCATCTGTAACTTCAACATTTTTTCCTGTGACATGCATTTTCATGATACCAGCTCCCTTTTTTTTTATGTAAACTGCTAAAATAGCAGTTATACCTAATTTATTTGAAAAACATATGAAATATTGGTTTTTTATGATAACGATTCATAATTTTATAACTATAATCTATAGTCCTTGTTCTCCAAGATGCCTTCATTTTATGCTTTGCTAAAATTTCTTTTCCTTTTTTTTCTAACCCTCTAATAAAGCCTATTTTTTCAATTATTTGTGATACTAAAATATCTATTGTAATTAAGTCAGCTCTATCAAAAATCTCTCGTAAAAGATGCTTGTTAAAATATTTAACGTCAATCTTCTTACAATAATAATCAATCGCGACTAAGTGTGATGCTATTTGCTCTAAATATACATGCTGTGCAATCATAAATTGCAATGAGATAGATAAATTAAAATTCTTAAGCCTAGAAATCTTATCTATCATCTCCTTAATTAGTTGTACATATAGTTTCTCAATCTTTTCAAGATGATATTTAATGTGCTGCAAGTGCTTTTTTTCACTCATTATTCTTCCTGCTTTTTTAGTATTAATAAGTTCACTCACGAGCTTGTTTCTACCAAAGTTGTTTGAAACATCTTATCATTGACATAAATTCGATAAGTATTTGTAGCAGTTTTTCTTTCATTGTAACTTTTAAGTAGATTATCTAGTTTCTTTGTCTTTTCAAAATATAATTTCTTAGAATCTTCGATACTAACCCATTCTAACTTTATTTTATCACCTGGTGATAACTGCCCTATGTGACAGATATCACACTGTATTATTTTTGCTATTTTTGGATATCCTCCAGTTGGCTGTCTATCTGCAGCCATAATTATAGGTTGTCCACCTCTTGTGATTTGAATACTTCCAAGGGGAATACCATCCGAGATCATATCCTTTTTATCAGTATTTATCTCATTCCCTATCAATCTAAGACCCATTCTGTCGCTTTTCTCACTTACAGTGTAAGTCTCTCTATCTAATTTTTTTATTTCATCATCAGTAAAGTAATTAAATTGTGGTCCTTTTACTATTCTTATTGTTACAACTTCATCTTTTTTATATCTCAAACTACAATCTTCTTTTATTTTATAAAACTTCTTATTGTCTACCTTTTGAATAGGCAAAGTCTGTCCTCTAATTAGTTTTTTATCATAATCACCAAATTGCATTGGTAAATATGTTGATCTACTATCAAGAATTTTAGGAACATTAATTCCGCCTGCAAATGCAATATATGCTCTCATACCTGATTCAAAAACACTTAAATCTAGAATATCTCCCTCTTGCACTTCTATAGTTATATAGTTTTCTATATCATAACCATTTAACTTGCTTAAGACAGTTGCACCTGTTATGGCTATTAAAGTATTGGTATGAAATCTTATTTTTGGACCACTATATGTGCACTCTAAAACTGCCTCATCGTTTACATTGCCTACTAATATATTTGCCAGATCCATTGAAACTGGGTCCATAGCCCCGCTAGCAGGAATACCAAGATGTTGTAAGTTTGCTCTTCCTTTATCTTGAATAGTAGTTAACATTCCTGATGTTATAAATTCAATATTACTCATCTATATCCACCAACTCAATATTAACTTTGTACATTCCATCATTTATGTCTTTCTTTATCTGTTCATAATCTTTTAGCGAAACTTCATAAAACATAACTTCATCTCCAGCACGTAAAAGTGTTGGATCATCTTCTTCCGGGTTAAACATTTCTAAAGGAGTATGACCAATCAGCCTCCATCCTCCTGGACTCGTTATAGAATATATTCCAGTTTGCTCTCCGCCTATAGCAACAGATCCTGCTGGAACCTTTGTTCTTGGCTCATCTAATCTTGGTGTAGCTATTCGCTTATCTAAGCCTCCCATATATGGGTATCCTGGATTAAAGCCTAACATGTATACTCTGTATATATTACTTTTATGAATTTCAATTACTTCATGTTCATTTAAATTATTAATTCTAGCAACTTCTGTCAAATCAGGTCCAAAATCTCCACCATAAAGAACTGGAATTTTAACTAGTCTGCTTTTGCTATTTTCACTCTCATCTTCTAAATTATTAGCTAAATTAGTTATTGTTTCTAACATCTTTTCAACTGTATTAATAGATGGATCGTATTCTATAAGTAAAGAACTATATGTCGGAATAATGCTTTTGATACCTTCTATTTCATTCTTCTCAATAGATTTTGTTAATTGTATTACTTTTAAATTTATTTTCTTAGAAATTATTTGTTCATACTCCACTAATATATAATTTATATCTATTGGTAAAACTCTTTTTGGTTGCATTCAATTCACCTTACTATTAACTTTCTTGTAATATATTATTCGACAAAAAGTAATGATCTCCTGCAAAAATATAGATATCTTTATCTAGGTAAAATGTTTATATAAGCAAATTTAAGCTCAGAAAAGCAGTTACTATAAAATATTCTTTTTCTTTTGAATTAAAAAAGGGGCTCTAATTAAAGCCCCCTTTTTAAACATCTATATATTTAATCTTCTTTTGTATAAACAACTTCGCCATTAATTAAAGTTTTTTCAACTGTTGAAGTTACCTGTAAGGGGTGTCCATTAAAGATAACAATATCTGCATCTTTACCAACCTCTATACTTCCAACTCTATCATCAACTCCTAATAGCTTAGCTGGAGTAATGGTTATAGCATTTATTGCTGTGCAGACATTTAATCCTTCTCTTATTGCTAATGCTGCACAGGTAGGTAAAATTGCAATCGGTTTAGCTGGATGAGCTGTTGTTAGTGCTAGTTCAACTTTAGCTTCACTTAACAACTTTGGAGTTTTCATATTAAGATTTGCAGTTTCTACTTGTGTTCTAGCGTTAAGAATTGGTCCATAGATTACTGCTATATTATTATCATATAATTCTTTAGCTACTTTATCTGCCTCATAGCCATGTACTAATACCATTTTGACATCAAATTCTTTAGCTATTCTAATAGCTGTCATTATGTCATCTGCTCGATGAGCATGAACATGAAGAGGCAATTCATGGTTTAATACCTTAAGTAACATTTCTGACTTAAGATCTCTTTTAACCTTTTTGTCTGGCTTTTCTTCTTTTTCTTTTAGTTCTTTCTCATATTGTTTGGCATCGTAAAATGCTTTTCTTAGCAAGTAAGCAGTTCCCATTCTAGTTGATGGCATTTTTTTACGATCAAAAATATTCTTTGCGTTTTCTCCAAGTGCAATTTTAACACATGCATCCTTAACAAACATTTGATCTGCAGTGATTCCTTTAAGTTTGAAAACACTACCCAGACCACCAATTGTATTGTCATCACCAGGTGCAATTAGAGTTGTTGTAATGCCATTAGCAACTGCATCTTTTATTGCTACATCAAAAGGATTTACTCCATCAATTGCTCTTAGTTGAGGAACTACTGCTTCTGTTTTTTCTACATGGTCAGAACCTTCCCACCTTAAGCTGCCTTCTTTTAGTCCAATATTGGTATGAGCATCAATCATTCCTGGGATTACATACCTACCTTTAGCATCAATAACTTCTGCACCATTCGGAACTTCAATGTTTTGACCAACTTTTGTTATTTTTCCATCTTCTACTAATATTGTTCCATCTTTTATAAACCCTTTTGTTACTGTAATAATATTACCATTCTTTATCGCTAACATAAGTTCACCTCATTTATTTCATCTTGTGGTATTGTATAAACAATTTCTCCGTCAATAATTGTATGCTTAACTTGAGTGAAAACATCAAAAGGATGCTTTGTCCATATTACTAAGTCTGCATCTTTACCTACTTCGATACTTCCCACTCTCTCTGCTACACCACAAGTCTTTGCTGCATTAATTGTTATCGCCTCAAGAGCATGTTCTTCTTCCATTCCATGCTTTACACACATAGCTGCTGCTAGGTGTAAGTGTTGTACGGGAATAATTGGGTGATCTGTCATAATACTAACTGGGATTCCTGCTTTAGCACATATCCCCGCTGTTTTAAAAGACATCTCACTTAATTCTGGCTTCGACCTTGTAGAAATCGATGGACCTACTATTAAAGGCACTTTGTACTTAGCTAATTCATCCACAACAAGGTGTGCTTGTGTGGCATGTTCAATACTAATCTCAACATCAAATTCTTGAGCTATTCTTATAACTGTCATTATATCATCATGGCGATGACAATGAGTTTTTAGTGGAATTTCTTTTTTTAATACCTTACCAATAGCTTCAAGTCCTAAATCTTTTTTAGGCATTTTTTCTAAATCTCCATCAGCTTTTTCGATATCATCTAAGTATTCTTGCCCTTTAATTAGTGAATCTCTTAAAACTGCTGCTACTCCCATTCTTGTCATAGGCATTTTATTCTGACGCTGGCCATATGCGCCTTTTGGATTTTCTCCAAAAGCCGCTTTTAATCCACTTGGATCAAGCATTATCATTTCATCTACAGTTTTTCCATGTGTTTTTAATGTAACTCCGTATCCACCAATTACATTAGCACTTCCTGGGGCATCCCATATAGTAGTGATGCCTCCACTAACTGCATCTCTCATTCCTATACCATCTGGATTGATTCCATCAATTGCTCTAACTCCAGCTGTTACAGGATCTGTTGATTCGTTTACATCCATACCTTCCCAACCGATTCCTTCTTCCCATATTTCTACATGGGCATGAGCGTCGATTATGCCAGGGGTGACTATCATACCCTTTGCATCAATGACTTCATAGTCATCAGGGATTGCAATATCTGCTCCCAGCTTTTCTATCTTTCCATCTTTAATCAAAATTGAACCGTTTTCAATCACTCCATCAGTGATTGTATAAATCTTTGCATTTTTTATCGCTTTAGTCATACTCTTCCTCCTATAATTTAAAGTCTCCTGACTGTACATTCTCTAAGAACAAAGTTAACAGTTTGATACTATTTTCTAAATCAGATATATTAGCTGTTTCTACAACTGTGTGAACATATCTAGTTGGTAAAGAAATTGTTATTACTGGACATCCTGAATGTGCCTTTTCCATAGCTCCAGCATCTGTGCCACCGCGTGGTAGTATTTCCATTTGATAGTTAATATCATTATTCTCAGCTAAATCTCTTAAGAACTCTACTAGCTTATGATTTGAGATTGATGCTGAATCACTAATCTTTATAGCAGCTCCTTCTCCTAACTTTGTGATAGCAGAATGATCTGGTGTTCCTGGGATATCAGCTGCTATTGTAACATCTAAAGCCACTCCAACATCTGGGTTAACTAAATAAGAACTTGCAATTGCTCCTCTTAAGCCTCTTTCTTCTTGAACAGTTGCTACTGCATATATATTGAATTCTGGATCTTTTATTTGCTTTATTGCTTCTAACATAATATACACACCAGCTCTATCATCTAAAGCTTTGGAGGTAATATTATCTCCAATTTTATCAAACTCTCTATCCATTGTGACAAAGTCTCCAACTCTGACAATCTTTTCAACTTCTTCTTTACCCATTCCTAAATCAACAAAAAACTCGCTCACTTCAGGAACTTTGTCTTCTTTTCCTGTTTGCAAATGTTTTGGCTTAATACCTGGCATCAAAACACCTTTTAGCTCTTTTTTCCCATGCACTTTAACTCTTTGCGCAATTAGAGTTCTGGGATCAAATCCACCTGAGGCTTCCAATCTTAAGAATCCCTTATCATCTATGTGTCTCACTAAAAAGCCAATCTCATCCATATGACCTGCAATCATTACAGATTTATCACTTTTTCCCTTAATGAATCCAATCACATTACCCATTACATCTACATCAATCTTGTCAACATGTGGTTTCATTTGCTTAATAACAAACTCTCTAACTTTTTCTTCTCTACCAGGAATACCTGGAAGTTGACAGAGGTCCTTCAGTAGTTCTAAAGACATATACATTCTCCTTACTATAATTTATTTTTTATCATAAAAAATAAGATCACAAAGTGATCTTATATACCTTTTATTTCATCTACAACCCAGTTTGTAGAGCCTGCTGGGTCTACATAAGGCATTCTCTTTGTAACTGTAAATACATAATATTTTTCATCTTTCAAAGTCACACGAACAATCATCTTATGTTTTTGTTCTGTAACTTCTGTTTTAATTGTTTTGATCTTTTCTGGCTTCCATTGGATAGCCAACAAGATCTTTGGACTTTTTAAAAAATCTTTGCTCAAAAATGGCCGCATAGCTTCAAACTTCCTAGCTTGTTCAAATGTTTGACAAGCATGGATCATTCCTTTAACTGGTTGTTCAGGAGTACTATTTGATATAAAAGCAATAACAAAAGGAGCAACAACTATGGCTATGACTATTGGATATAGGCCCAAATGATCTTCTGCTAAAGAACTACTTGGTCCAAAAAAACTAATAACATATAAAACTACAGCTACTAATATAATAGCCACTATAAATCCTAATAACCAATTGGACTTGTTACCCATAGCATATCACTCCTTCCTATTGTGATTTACCTCTACAATCAACTTTAATTTTTGTAATATTATCCTCATCAAATAAATATGCATAATCATATAGGTTGCAAAGTGGACAGATATGATTTGGGATAATTCTTACTTTCTCTGATATCTCTCTTTTTATATTAAATTGATTGTCTTCTATAACTGCATGTTCATCATATATTTTTTCTATAAACACTGAAGAATCATCATAAATCCTACCATATCCTGGAGTGTGACAAATGCCCTTTCCTCTGACAAAGGCGGTAAGTGCTTTTACCCCGCTATCCAAGACAATTCTAGAATCAGTTGGTTTACTAATTATTGTTGCCAGCACCGTTGCAGCACATCTATTGAAATCTCCTAGTGAAGCTCCTTGTGCAGCATCCATTAAAATATATGTGCCAGGTCTTATCTCTGTGACACCCTTTTCAATAGCTGCATGCATCAAAGAAGGAGTTGCACCTACACTAATAGTTTCAATTTTATGGCCATCTTCTTGAAGATATCTTGCAACATCTACAGTATATTTATGAGCTTTCTTTGTCAGTTGTTTACATTCTTCTACACTTTTTGCACCGTATACATGTCCTTCGTGAGAATAAACTCCATACAGTTTTAAAAATTGATTCTTTTTTAAATATTGTGAAAGCTTTTCTAGTTTATCACCTAAAGTTATTCCAGATCTTTTTTCTCCCACTTCTATTTCTATTAATAAATTAAATTTTACACCACATTTTTTTGCAACACTAGTCAAAATTTTGGCTTGTTCTATTGAATCAATTGCTACTTTTATATCCCCCAAAGGAATTATTCTAGCAACTTCTTCTGCTTTTTGTTTAGAACCAATCACAGTAGAGATAAAGATATCTGTTATACCTTCTTTAAGCATAACTTCTGCTTCTTTTGTCTTTGCTACTGTAATCCCTTTAGCTCCATATTTTAATTGCAATTTGGCTAAAGTTGACATCCTATGTGTTTTTATATGTGGTCTCAAACTAACATTATTGATGTCAGCTTTTTCTTGCATATCTTTAATATTTTTTATAACTTTTACTTTATCAATAAGTAAAGCGGGAGTATCTATTTGGCTAAAATTCATAGTTACTCCTTTATATCTTTTTACTCCCGTCAAAAAGAATTATTCGCTGAAAATATAAAATATCCTGCATAAGTTGACTATTTTTAGTAACAATCTAATATTTCTCCATAAAATAAAACGTGATAATCATTATTTTTTTCATAAAATCTATTTTTTGATTCTTCTTCTAGTGTTCCTGGCTCCATTGCTTGTTGATAAATCACTTTGCATTCTAAATGGTGTTGACAATCACTTATTATTGGAACATTAACTTTATTACCCATTTCAATATTAATACTATACTCACTAAACTTGTCAAAGTCTCTCCCAGATTTTGTGCCGCAAAAACTTAACTCTTCCCGCATTGATCCTTCTTCTGGGATGCTTACAGTAAATTCTTTTGATGCCTCTAAAAGTTTATATGTATGTCTAGAGTATCTAACAGCAACCATTAATACTGGCTTATTCCAAATACGCCCTATTGTTGCCCACCCAATAGTCATTGTATTATGCTCTCCACTATTAGAAGTTGTCAAAAATACTCCTTTATTTAATCTCTTTATTAATTCAGGTGAAACATCTTGATAGTTAATACTCAACTTAAATTTCCTCCTTATAAAAGTATTCGCCACATGCTATTTCAGAAACTTTCCCTTGCATAATAACTTCATTGTTTTCGGTAACTTTTATACTCAAACTTCCTCCATCCATTTCTACTTTTACATAATCATCTACAAGTGACAGTTTATGAGCTAAAGCGACAGATGCAGATGCTCCAGTTCCACAGGCTAGAGTCATACCAACTCCTCTTTCCCAAGTTTTTTGCTTTATGAAACCTCTGTTTTTTATAACAATAAAGTTCACATTTATTTTTTCTGGAAATAGATAATGGTTTTCAACTGCTCTCCCAATTGCTTTTAAATCAATATCTTTAAAGCTTTTTATAATAATGACAGAGTGGGATGTTGTCATAAATAATGCTGAAATCTCTACTTTTTTATCTAGAACTTCAATTTCCTGGGAAATGAAGTCTTTACCACTCCAGCTAATTGGGACGTCTTGTGAGCTGAATTTAGGCTCACCTAAGTTGACTGATACTTCATCTTCAATAAAACTCATATATAAATTAGCACCTTTAGTAACTAATACAAAGCTATCTTCTTGATTATGATATTTTTGCAAATAATCTGCTACGCATCTACTAGCATTCCCACACATAGGAGCTTCCGACCCGTCAGCATTGAAAAATGGCATAGTCCATTTATTATCTATCTTTTTTATTATAGCCATACCATCAGCTCCAATACCAAAGTGTCTATCACAAACACTTTTAGCTAGATGTGAATAATCTAGACCCTTAACGACTTTTTCCTCAAGTAGAATGAAGTCGTTTCCAAGTCCTTGGTATTTACTAAACTTTAATTTCTTCATTTTTTAAGTTCTTTAGGCTTACATATCAATTCTTTAATTTGTGTGTCATAAAATTTATGTGAATGCTCTGGTCTTAAAACCCAAGCTGTATCTGCTCCCCTGCCTGAACCTCCAACAGCTATAATATCTTCTCCATAAGGAATCATCCCTGCGTCAAGAGCCATAGTAGCTATCTCTACACACACTTTTGTACCTTGTCCAAACATTCTTAACGTCTGTGCAGTTATACTTTGAATTCCATTACCTCCAGATTTTCTTAAAGCTGCTCTTTCTATTCCTCCCATTAAATGAGTCGTAGTTAGAACTTTTACTCCCAGCTTCTTATACTCTTCTCTTTTTTTTGCTTCCATTTCATCATGTCCTGGCTCTCTAAAGCCAATCTGATGTGTAACACAAATTAACTCAAGACCTGAATCTAAAAATAAATCCAGTGTTTCTCCAGAGTTAGAAGCTATTACTAAATATTTCATGTTATTCTCTTTTGCATATTTAATAACTAAATCCCTTGTCTTTTCTGTGTTATCTTTACCAGGAAAGTCAAAATATTTCATTATTTATCCTCCTTTTGAATCAGTGGACTAAATGGCATATCTTTTGCACTATATAGATCTTTGTAAGGCATATAACCACGCTCTTCAAGTTCATCTAAAAGATTCATATAATCTTCTCTATTAATTAAAAGAACATTTTCATTAATATTTCCTACAACATATTGCCCCATCTCTGGTGTATTTAATATTTCTTTTACTAAACCTTCTTTTTTGCAACATAATAAACAGGCATCAAGAAAATATATCTGGCCAAATCTTTGAGCCCAATCATTGATTGATTGTTTGATATTATCTGGTAAGCCAGTTTTACTATGCTTTATAAAGAATTCTATTATTTCTTGACTATCCGTTCCTTGAAGTAGTGCATGATAGATAGAACCCTTTGTAATTTTATAGCTATAGATCTCTTTACTGCCCTCATCTTCAGTCATTTCGGATAGGTTCCACAATATTTTAGGACTGATATAAGGAGTAACTATAATTTGATAATCATTTTTCAAGATGAATGTCTCTTCTTCCATCCAGTCTTTTTCTGGATCTTTCATTAGTTCAATAGCATTCTCATTTACTTTTAGAGCTTGCTTATCTTCAAAAGCGCCTCTTCTCATAATACCTAAATAAACTAGTTCATTTATAGTATTATCCCACCAGTCGTTATTTGTGCTTTGCGCAGGAATTACTCCACCGCAATCTTCAAAAAGCTTTAGTAATTCATCTTTTAATAAAGCTCCCTCATTTATTAAATTAGATATTACTCCTACTAAAACTTGTTGTGCAACCCTTGCTTCAGGAGTCTCTGGGTATTGTTTGGTCCAAAATCCGTAAATATGTCTCCATATTTTTCCGGATGGCTGACTAAACCAGTCATCAATTTTGTTTACTAGTTTTAAGTCCCCATCATCAACAATAGCTAACTCAGTTAGTTCTGCTAGTCTAAATAGGAAATCTAACCTTGAGCCTATATTGAGTTCATATTCTTGATCAATATCTAAGCGCTCAAAAAATATTTCTTGATCTCTTTTATATAATTGGTTAGCTTGCGTTACTCTAATTTCTTCTTTTCTGACTATATCTAAAAATCTAATAGTATCTCCTACGGCTCTAATCCCACCGCTATTAAACAAAATATCTTCATCGATATAGTCGATATCTTTAGCTAAATTGCATAAAACCTTTAATACAGCATCCCTAATTTCTATTGGTGCGTAAAGCTGCTCTTCTTCATTAGTGTATACTAACCCTCTATTTTTTAATTCAACAAAAGGATCTACGTCTTCTGCTACTGGATTTAAATACGCACTATATTTCTTCCAATGCCTCACATCATAAAAGGATCCATTAGATTGGGCTAATACAATTGCTTTTAACAATTTCTCATCATTTTCTGGCAACTCACTCATTACCTTACCGATTACTTCCGGGTCTCTTAAACTTTTTAGAAGCGCTTGATACAATCGGTTGCTTGAAAATTCTAGATGAGTTAAATCATAATATCTAGCCATCTTCCTCCAAAATGTAACTCCGACTTTCTGTAAAGCTTTACTTAATCTCATTATTATTCATCCCCCATTAAACTTTTGAAAATAACACTGGGCTACCAGGGCTATAAATGCCATATTTGTAACCTTGTTCTGTTAAAAACAACTGCCTATTTAAAGCGTACTCTTGTTCTACGCTGTCCCGACTTACTAGAGTATAAAAATGTGCTTGTTTTTCATCTCCAAAAGGTCTTAATATCCTACCTAATCTTTGTGCTTCTTCTTGTCTAGATCCAAATGTCCCAGAAATTTGTATTGCTACTGAGGCTTCTGGTAAATCAATAGCAAAATTTGCTACTTTTGAAACCACTAATGCTTGAATTTTTCCTTCTCTGAAATCACAAAACAACCTCTCCCTGTCATTAATATTAGTTTCTCCTGTAATAATTGGCAAATCAAAATCCTTTGATATTTTTTTTAGTTGATTTAAATAGTGTCCAACTATTAATACCTGATCATTTTTATGTTTTTGAAGCAATTTCTCTACGATTTCATTCTTCTTGACATTTTCTGAGGCTAATCTAAACTTTTTCCTTTTTCTTGTACTTACATATTCCAGTCTTAGTTTTTCAGGCATTGCAATACGTACCTCGTAACACTTTACTGGTGCAATATGTCCTTGTTCTTCTAGTGTTTGCCAAGGCATGTCAAATCTTTTCGGTCCAATCAAAGAAAATACATCTGTTTCTAAACCGTCTTCTCTAACCAGTGTAGCAGTTAATCCCAATCGTCTAGTAGATTGAACTTCTACTGTAGCTCTAAATACTGGAGCTGGTAATAAATGTACTTCATCGTAAATAATTAATCCCCAGTTGTAGCTATTAAATAAGTCTAAATGTAAAAAATCTGCACTCTTTTCTTTTCTATAAGTAAGCATCTGGTATGTGGTAATAGTTATTGGTTTTATTTCTTTACTAGCTGAAATGTACTCACCTATATCTTCTTCATTTATGTCCATCTTATCTATGAGTTCTCTTTTCCACTGTTTAACAGCCACTGTACTAGTTGTTAATATTATAGTTTTCTCATTAATATTAGACATTATCCCCATGGCCACCACAGTTTTACCTGCTCCACATGGCAACACTATTACTCCGTTTCCACCTCTGATATCACCTTTACGATAAAAAGCGTCTATTGCTTCTTTTTGATACTTTCTCAAAGAAAATTCTTCACCTTCTAGTGTTTTATCCCTAAAAGATATTGAGAACTCTTCGCCTTCTACATATCCAGCTAAATCTTCAACTGGATATCCTAGTTTCAATAGAAGTTGCTTTACTCTTCCTCTTGAGTTAGATTTGATTATTATTTCATTTCTTTTAAACTCTTTTATGTGTTCTTGAAAAGGTTTATATTTACTAACTTCAATAAAGGAATCTTTAGCACTAAATTTCAAAATATAATCATTTTGATACTTTAGTAAAGTAATTTGACCATATCTATAATATGCTTGATCGATCTCTTCCATGATAATGTGCGGAATATCGAACTTTGTATACTTCTCTAAACCTACCCGAATATCCTCTTTTTTTATCCCTTTTGCTATAGCATTATATAAAGAAATGTCTGAAAGCCTGTATGTATAGACATGTTCAGGACTTTTTACTAACTGCGCAAACGTAGCTAGAAAGTCTCTAGCTCCTTCAAATTTTTTATTATTAACTTCTAGTAAAATTGTTCTGTCACTTTGGATAATCATAGGATTATCTGGTTGATAGGTCATTTATTACTCCCCTTATACTATTATACAATAAAACAGTATCCTCTGTTTTAATTAGAAGATACTGCCTTTTTATTTCTTTTGTTAAAATTTACTCCATTGTCGTTCCACACTCCGGACAGAACTTAGCATCTATATCTAACTCTGCTCCGCAGTTAGGACAATTTTTAGTTTCAGGCATAGCTGCAGGCTCATCTTCTTGAGCTGCACCACAATTTGTGCAAAATTTTGCCTCTTGCTTTATTTCTGCACCACAATTTTGACATTCTTTGACACCCTTTACATCAGCCTGCTCATCTTTAAGTTCTTCAATAGCTTTAAGTGCTAGGTTAATATCAGAGAATAATTGATTGAATTTGCCGTCAAATTTTTCACCTTTTGTATACTCTTTATATACCTCTTCTCCTAAATCTGCATATAACTTCTTTAATTTGCCTTCTTCAGAAGCAATTTTAGCTGAAAGTTTTGTACTCTCAACTAGTTTCCCAGATCTCTTACCAACGTCCTTAACAGCATTTTTTAGAAAATCCATTGTAATCCCCCTCGTATAATAGTATTTGTACAACATTCTTAAGTGTAAAAAGTGGTATCCT